>CAXTPG010000041.1:0-35970 GCA_964246015.1 uncultured Acetobacteraceae bacterium | reverse complement strand
CCGTGATCACGTCCCGCATCGCCGCCGTCACCTCGTTCGTCTGCGCCATGTTGTGCCCCAGGCTCAGCACCACCGTATCCGCGGCCAAAGCCTCCCGCAGGTTCCGCGCCGCATCCCGCTGGCACCCCTGATACGCCGCGTCCGACAGATCGACGTCCGACCGGACCGGAATCGACCCGTTCAGCTTCGTGAACACCTCGTTGAACTCCCGCCCCATCGCCACCTGCGCCGTCATCCGCTGGCCCGCCTGGAAGTCGGCGTTCTTCGTGTCCCAGAAGATGATGCTGTCGACATTCATGTCGAACATCGGCTTCGCGTTGTCGTCCGGCGTCGGCCCGCACAGGTAGTCGCGCCCCTCCACCAGGTTCGCCCGCTTCAGCACGCCCGAGGCGCCGCCGTGCATCAGCATCAGCCCGTACTCGCCCTTCATCAGCGCCGGAATGAACACGCTCCAGTGCTGCCCGGCATTGGCCGGGTTCATCCAACCCGTCAGCCGCCGCAACTGCCGGAACGCCGCCAGCACCTCCGGCCCCCGTAGCGCCTTGTCGTCCAGCTGCATCACCGCCCGCTTGTACGCATCGGCCGAGATCCCGGCCAGCACCAGCTCGAAATCCATCGTGTCCGCCCAGGGCAACCCCCCCGTCGCGACCGGCGTCGCGATCCCCGCCGCCTTCATCTTCTCCGCCATCGCGTTGAACTCGGCCCAGGTCCGCGGCAGCGCCGTCGCCCCGATCTTGTCCAGCGCCGCCTTCGACGCATACAGCGTGTTCACGCGATAGATCTGCAACGGCACCGCGATCCACTCGCCCTTCGGCTTGTGCAGCGCCGCCAGCGCCGCCGGGATCATTTTCTCGTACTCCGTCCCCACGACCAGGCTGTTGAGGTTCATCGTCGCCGCGATCGCCGACCACGCCCGGATCTCCGGTCCCTTCAACTGCGACGCCGCCGGCGGCCGCCCCGCGATGATGTCCGCCCGCAACTTGTTCATCATGTCCGTCGTGAAACCCGAAACCGGGTTGTGCACCCACGTCACGCCCGCCTTCGTCACCAACTCCCCGAACGCGTTCATCGCCGCGCCCTCGGCCCCCGCACTCCACTGCGACACGATCGTCAGCTTCGGCTCCGCCCGCGCGGCCCCATGCACGAGGCCGAACGCAACCGCCGCGGATGCAACCAGACGAAACATCATGGCCATCGCTTCTTCCCCCAAGGTTCTGGCCCCGGCATTGACACGCGGGGCGCGTTGAACCCAGCCTAGTGTTATAACTTATATCCGGTCAACATGCCCCCGCCGAAGATCGCCATCCCAGCCCTCCGCAGCCAGCGCTGGTTCGCCGCCCCCGGCCAACCCGGCAACCATAAATCCTACCGAACCAAGCAGATGGGCTTCATCGCCGAGGACTTCCGCGACAAGCCCGTCATCGCCATCCTCTCCACCTGGTCCGACCTCAACCCCTGCCACACCCACTTCCCCCAACGGGTCGAGGACGTGAAACGCGGCATCTGGCAACAAGGCGGCTTCCCCGTCGTGATGCCCGCCCTCAGCGTCGGCGAGGCCTTCGTCCGCCCCAGCACCCTCATCTACCGCAACCTCCTGGCGCTCGAGACCGAGGAGATCCTCCGCTCCCACCCCATCGACGGCGCCGTCCTCCTCGGCGGCTGCGACAAGACCACCCCCGGCCTCCTCATGGGCGCCGCCTCCATGAACATCCCCGCCATCTTCGTCCCCGCCGGCGCCATGCTCCGCGGCCACTACCGCGGCGACACCAACCTCGGCACCGGCGCCAGCAGTTGGAAGGCGCTGGCCGACTACCGCGCGGGCAGGCTCGACGAAGCCTCCTGGCGCCGGGTCGGCGAGGGCACGGCACGCTCCGCCGGCGTCTGCAACACCATGGGCACCGCCTCCACCATGGCCGCCCTGGCCGAAATCCTCGGCATGACCCTCCCCGGCGCAAGCTCCATCCCCGCCGTCGACGCCACCCACGCCCAGATGGCCTCCCGCGCCGGCCGCCGCATCGTCGACATGGTCTGGGAGGACCTCCGCCCCCGCGACATCATGACCCGGCCCGCCTTCCTCAACGCCGTCATCGCCGACATGGCCCTCTCCGGCTCCACCAACTCCCTCATCCACCTCGTCGCCATGGCCCGCCGCCTCCAGGTCCCCCTCTCCCTCGACGACTTCGCCGCCGCCAGCGAAACCGTCCCCGTCCTCTGCAACCTGCAACCCTCCGGCAAGTACCTCATGGAGGACTTCTTCTACGCCGGCGGCCTCCAGGCCCTGCTGACCCGCATCGCCCCCCACCTGGACCTCACCTGCCGGACCGTCGCCGGAACCCTCGCCGAGGCCCTCGAAACCGCCGAGATCTTCAACGAAGACGTCATCCGCCCCCTCGACAACCCCGTCTACGCCGCCGGCGGCCTCGTCGTCCTCCGCGGCTCCCTCGCCCCCCGCGGCGCCGTCCTGAAACGCGCCGCCGCCGACCCCCGCCTGCTCCACCACACCGGCCCGGCCCTCGTCTTCCACGACTTCGCCGACATGCTCGCCCGCATCGACGACCCCGCGCTTCCCGCCACCCCCGACACCGTCCTCGTCCTCCGAAACGCCGGCCCCGTGGGCGGCCCCGGCATGCCCGAATGGGGCATGCTCCCCATCCCGCAGAAGCTCCTCGCCCGGGGCGTCCGCGACATGGTCCGCCTCTCCGACGCGCGCATGAGCGGCACCAGCTACGGCACCTGCGTCCTCCACGTCTGCCCCGAAAGCGCCACCGGCGGCCCCCTCGCTCTGGTCCGGGACGGCGATCCCATCCGCCTCGACACCACCGCCCGCACCCTCGACCTGCTCGTCGACGCCCCCGAACTCGCCCGCCGCCACGCCGCCTGGACGCCACCCCCCACCCGCTACCCCCGCGGCTTCGCCGCCCTCCACTGCGCCCACGTCCTGCAAGCCGACGAAGGCTGCGACCTCGACTTCCTCGCCCGCCCCGGCGTAATCGAAGAGCCCGAGGCCCGCTTCTCCTGACCCCTTCTAGGGTGGGTCCTATAACCCGCCAAAACCCCTAATACGTCCCGGGATAGGACCCCCCATCGATCAACAGGTTCTGCCCCGTCACGAACCCCGCATGCGCCGAACACAGGAACGCGCAATACGCCCCGAACTCCTCCGCCGTCCCATACCGCTGCGCCGGGTTCCCCCGCCGCCGCTCCTCCCACAGCTCGTCGAACCCCCGCCCCGTCTGCGCCACCAGCCCCCGCACGTGGGCCTTCTGCGCATCCGTGTCGAAAATCCCCGGCAGGATCGTGTTGATCGTCACGTTGTGCCGCACCACCTGCCGCGACAACCCGGCCACGAACCCCGAAAGACCCGACCGCGCCCCGTTCGACAGCCCCAGCTCCGCCTGCGCGATCTTCACCCCCCGCGCCGAGATGTTCACGATCCGCCCGAACCGCCGCGCGATCATCCCATCCACCGTCGCCCGGATCAGCGCGATCGGCGTCAGCATCAACCCGTCGATCGCCCGCAACCACGTCTCCCGGTCCCAATCCCGGAAATCCCCCGGCGCCGGCCCGTCCGCGTTGGTGATCAGGATGTCCGGATCCGGGCACGCCGCCAGCGCCGCCGCCCGCCCCGCCTCGGTGGTGATATCGGCGGCAACGGTCCCGACCGCACCGCCCGACGCCTCATGGATCTCCGCCGCCGCCTCCGCCAGCCGCCCCGCATGCCGCGCGACGATGGTGACACCCACCCCTTCCCGCGCCAGTTGCAGCGCCGCCGCGAACCCCATCCCCCGGCTGCCGCCGGAAACCAGCGCCCGCCGTCCCGCGATCCCCAGCTCCATCCACGCCCCCATCACCCATCGGCATGGAGAACCTTGCCCCGCGTCTCCGGCAACGCATAGGCCGTCACGAAGAACAGCATGTACGCCGCCACCGCAAACACCGCGATCGCGTTCGACAGCGCCATGCTGGACGACAAATATCCCACCAGCGCCGGGAACAACGCCCCGATCCCCCGCCCGAAATTATAGCAGAACCCCTGCCCGCTCCCCCGCAGCCGCGTCGGATACAGCTCCGTCAGAAACGCCCCCATCCCCGAGAAATACCCCGACGCGAAGAACCCCAGCGGGAACCCCAGCACCCAAAGCACCTCGTTCGAAAGCGGCAACTGCGTATACGCCAGCACGACCGCGACGGCCCCGATCGAGAACACCAGGAACAGCTTCCGCAGCCCGATCCGGTCCGCAAGCCACGCCCCCGCCAGATACCCCAGGAACGACCCCACGATCAGCGCCGCCAGATACCCCGTCGATCCCACGATCGAAAGCTTCCGCTCCGTCGTCAGGAACCGCGGCAGCCACCCCGTGATCGCGTAATACCCCCCCTGGCACCCCGTCGCCATCAACGACGCGAGGATCGTCGTCTTCAGCATCCCCGGCGCGAAGATCTCGGTAAGCCGCGGCGCATCCCCACGCGCCGCCGCCGCCGCCCGCGTCCGCGCCGCCACCTCCGGCTCCTGCACATACCGCCGCAGATAGAACACCAGCAAGGCCGGCGCCGCCCCGATCACGAACATCCACCGCCACGCCTGCTCCGGCGGCAACACGCTGAACAGCACCGCCTGCGCGATGACGGCCAACCCCCACCCGATCGCCCAGCCCGACTGCACGCTCCCCACCGCGCGCCCCCGGTACTCCGCCCGGATCACCTCCCCCATCAGCACCGCCCCCGCGGCCCACTCCCCCCCGAACCCCAACCCCAGCAGCGCCCGCGCGATCAGCAGCTGGTCGAAGTTCTGCGCGAACGCGCACACCAGGCTGAAGAAGCTGAACCACACGATCGTCACCTGCAGCGTCAGCACCCGCCCGATCCGGTCGGCCAGATACCCCGCCCCCCACCCGCCCACCGCCGAAGCCAGCAGCGTCACCGTGATCGCCAACCCAGCGGACCCCGGATCGACGTTCCACAGCTTGATGATCACCCCGATCACCAGCGGATAGATCATGAAATCCATCCCATCCAGCGCCCACCCGGTCGCGCACGCCCAGAAGGTCCGCCGCTCCGGAACCGTCATGTCGCGATAGAACCCGGTAAGGCTCGTATCCTCGATCACCGCCGTCTGGATCGCATTCGTCGTCATGCTCGCCCCCTCGCTCGGACGGCTCTCCGGCCCCCGTCGGCCGATGCTACAACCTCACCCCCACCCGCACTTGCCCAATCCCGCGCAATCGCCCCCCCGAAGTGTCAGAATATCGCGCCTTCCTCGTAACGCCGGCGTCCCGCCGCCCCGCCCCGCCCCGCCCGCCTTCGCCCGCCCGTCTTCGCCCGCCCGTCTTCGCCCCGCCCGTCTTCGCCCGCCCTACCCGCCAGCCCCCCGCCCGCGCCGCCGATACGCCAACGGCGACACACAGGTCGCCGCGCGGAACGAGTGCGACAGGTGCGACGCCGAAGCGAACCCGCACCGCAGCGCCACCTCCTGCACCGGCAGCCCCGTCCCCGCCAGCAACGCCTGCGCCTGCGCCACCCGCTGCTGCATCACATACCGGTGCGGCGTCGTGCCCGTCGCCTCCCGGAACCGCCGCAGGAAATGATGCGCGCTCAACCCCGCCACCCCCGCCAGCTCCTCCAGGCTCGGCCGCCCATCCAGCCGCGCCTCGATATGCTCCAGCACCCGCCGCAGCGCCGGCCGCGGCAGACCCGGCGTCCGCACCGCCGGCGCGGGCGACCCCCGAACCGAATACCGGTCCAGCAGGTGCAACGCCAACGTCAGCGCCACCTGGTCCGAGAACAGCCGGTCCACCGCCCGCCCCCGCTGCAGCACCTCCGCCAGCCGCCGGGCCGTCATGTGCAGGAACGGGTCCTCGGTGTCCCACGACTCCTCCCGCAGCTCCGCCGGCCCAGCCCGCCCGCTCTCCTCCGAAAGCCGCTGCAGCAGCCCGGGCGCGATGAACGCCAGCAGCAGCCGCCCCTGCCGCTCCCGCGGCACCGCGTCCACCAGCACGTCACGCCCCGCCGCCCCGATCCGGAACCGCCCCGGCAGCACCGGCCCATCCCGCCGCACCCGCCCGTCGACCATCAGCACGTGCCGCTCCACGCCATACAGCGTCACCGCGACCGTCTGGAACGGCACCGCCCCGAACGCATACACGTGCGGTCCCGTAACGACGCTCAACGCCACCGCCAGCCCGCACTCCCGCCACGAATCGACGACGCCGAGCTGCTTGTGCCCGGTCACCGCCTCCGCATGCACCAGGGGATCGACCATCCCGCAATGCTGACGAGACACCCCGCAACACGCAACACTTCTCCCCTCCCTTCTTCAGGACCCCGGCAACACGCTCACGCTCGCGGCCACCACCCGCCACCCCTCCGCCATCCGCACCCAGGTCTGCATCTGCCGGCCCACCACCCCCGCCCCCCGGTGGAACAGCGTAGAAGCCGTCGCGAGATCCGCGCCATACGTCGTGATCACCGTCCCCGACAGCGTCCGGGCCAACCCGGCCGGCGACCGCCCCGCCCGGAACGCCCGGATCGCCTCGATCCCGTACAGGTTCTCCCCGACCCCATACCGGATCGTCAGCGGAGACTCCCAGAACAGCGCATCAAGCCCCGCCACGTCGTTCGCCACCAGCGCCGCCTCGTACCGCGCGAACGCCGCCGCCACCTCCGCCACCACCTCCGGACGGTTCACCTCCATCACGCAGGCTCCGCGAAATGGCACGCAGCCTGCCACCCGGGCCCCATCGGCCGCAGCAACGGCCGCGACTCCATGCAGGCCTGCTCCCCCCGCGGGCAACGCCCGGCGAAATTGCACAGCGTCGGCACCGGATCGACGGGACTCCGGGGCTCCGCCGCCAGCAACGGCACCGGCCGCCGCACCCCGTCCAGATGCGGCGCCGCCGCGATCAGCGCCCGCGTGTACGGGTGCTTCGGCGCCCGGAACACCTCCTCCGCGCTGCCCGTCTCCACGATCCGCCCCAGGTACATCACCGCCACCCGGTCGCACAGCAGCCGCACCACATTCAGGTCGTGGCTCACGAACACGTAGCTCATGCCCAGCCGCCCCCGCAGCTCCGCCAGCAGCTTCAGGATCGTCACCTGCACCGAGACATCCAGCGCCGCCGTCGGCTCGTCCAAAATCATCAGGTCCGGCCGAGGCCCCACCGCCCGCGCGATCCCCACCCGCGCCCGCTGCCCCCCGCTCAACTGATGCGGAAACCGCCCCAGCAGCGCGCCCGGCAACCCGCACAAGGTCGCCGCCTCCTCCACCGCCGCATTCAGCGCCGCGCCCCGCAGACCCATCATCGTCCGCAACGGATCCGCGATCGCGTCCCACGCCGTGAACCGTGGATTGATGCTCTCCCCCGCATCCTGGAACACGAGCTGGATGCGCCGCCGGGCCGGGTCCCCGGCAAACCGCTGCGCCCGCGTGAACGACAGCTCCCGCCCATCCAGCCGGATGCTCCCCTCGCTCGGATCCAGCAGCCGCGCCAGCAGCCGCGCCAGCGTCGACTTGCCGCACCCGCTCTCCCCCACCAGCCCCAGCGCCTCGCCCTTCGCCAGGGTCAGCGACACATCCTGCACCGCATGCACCTGCGGCCCCGGCGCCCGGGTGAACCACCCCCGCCGCCCCGCCGGAAACCGCTTCGAAACCTCCGCCACATCCAACAATGGCAGCCCCGTAGGGTGGGTAAGCGAAGCGCCACCCACCTCTCGCCCAGCCCCCGTCACAACGGGTTCCAGCACAGAACCCCATGCCCCTCCCCCACCCAAGGCACCCGCCCCGTACACACCGGCAGCACCCGAGTACACCGCGCCACATACCGGCAGGGCGGGATCTCCGCCGCCCGCAAATCCGGCAGCCCCCCCGGAATCGCCTCCAACCCGTCCAGATCCCCCTCGTCCCGCGGCGTCGCCGCCAGCAGCCGTGCCGTATAGGGATGCCGCGGCCCCTCGATCAGCGCCCGAGTCTCCGCCGTCTCCACGATGTGCCCGGCGTGCATCACCGCTATCCGCTGCGCCCGCTCCGCCGCCAGCGCCAGGTCGTGGGTGATCAGGATCGTCCCCATCCCGTTCTCGCTCGCCTGCTTCGCCACCAGGTCCATCACCAGCGCCTGCGTCGTCACGTCCAGCCCCGTCGTCGGCTCGTCCGCGATCAGCAGCGCCGGCTTCGCCGCGACGGCCACCGCGATCATCACCCGCTGGCACATCCCCCCGCTCAACTGGAACGGATACGCCCGCGCCCGCCGCGCCGGGTCCGGAATGCCCACCCCCCGCAGCATCTCGACCGCCCCGTCCCACGCCGCCCGCCGCCCCAGCCCCTCATGCCGCCGCAGCACGTCCGCGATCTGCCGTCCCACCGCCCGGATGGGGTTCAACGCCGCCCGGGGATTCTGGAAGATCATCGAAGCGACCCGGCCCCGGATGCGCGACAGCGCCCGCGGCCCCGCCTGCACCAGGTCCACCCCCTCCAGCACCGCCCGCCCCGACGTGATCCGCCCCGCACTCCCCAGCAGCCCCAGCAAAGCATACGCGGTCACGGACTTCCCCGACCCGCTCTCCCCCACCAGCGCCAGCGTCTCCCCCCGCGCCACCTCGAACCCCACGCCCTCCAGCGCCTGCACCGTCCCCCCCCGCGTCCGGAACGAAACGCTCAGCCCCTCCACGCTCAGGACGCTCACGTCCGCCGCCTCGGGTCCAGCACGTCCCGCAACCCGTCCCCCAGCAGGTTGAAGCAGAACACCGCCGTCATCAGCACCGCCCCCGGGAACAGCGCCACCCACCACTCCCCGCTCACGATGAACCCGGCCCCCTCCGCGACCATGATCCCCCATTCCGGCATCGGCGGCCGAACGCCCAGCCCGATGAAGCTCAACCCCGCCGCGTTCAGGATCGCATACCCCATCGTCAGCGACATCTGCACCGCCATCAGCGGCAGGATGTTCGGCATCACCTGCCGCAGCAGCACCGCCATGTCCCGATGCCCGCTGATCCGCGCCGCGTCGACGAACCCCGCCTCCCGCCGCACCACCGTCTCCGCCCGCGCCACCCGCACATAGAGCGGGAAATTGATGATCGCCGTCGCCAGCACGATGTTCGGCACCGTGTTCCCCAACGCCGCGACGATCCCCATCGCCAGCACGAACAGCGGGAACGCCATCACCGTATCCGCCACCCGCCCCACCACCAGATCGACCCATCCCCCGAAGAACCCGGCCGACAACCCCGCAAACCCCCCGACCATGAACACCAGCGCCACCGAAGCCGCCGCAATCCCCAGATCAAGCCGAGCCGCCACCAACGACCGCGAAAGTATGTCCCGCCCCAACTGGTCCGTCCCGAACCAATGCGCCCGCGAAGGCGCCTGCAACGCGATCATCGTATCGCTCGCCAACGGATCGTAAGGCGCGATGGAAGGCCCCAGCACCGCGCACACGACCAGAAACGTGAACAGCAGAAAAGCAAACCCCGTCACCGGGTTCTCGCTCACCACATGCCGGAACGTCGCAATCATTCCGGGGACCCCGTCCTACCCGCAACAAACGCCGTCATCCCCGGGCTTGACCCGGGGACCTCGTCCCCTGGACGCACAAGCGCGCCACCCCGCACCACCCTCAAGCCTCCCGAGCCCGAGGATCCAAAGCCCGGTTCGCCATATCCACCGTCAAATTCAACGCCACGTACATCACCGCCATCGCCAGCACGAACCCCTGCACCGGCGCGAAATCCGACGCGATCAGCGCCTCCACCGCGTAAGACCCAACCCCAGGCCACGCGAACACCTTCTCCACCAGCACGTTCGCCCCCAGCAGGAACGAGAACACCATCCCCAACGACGTCACCACCGGCAGCAGCGAGTTCCGGAACGCATACCCCAGCACCACCATCCCCGAAGACAGCCCGCTCGCCCGCGCCGTCCGCACGAACTCCGCATCCAGGGTCGCGAGCATCGACGCCCGCGTGATCCGCGCAATCGGCGCCAACGCGAACAGCCCCAGCGTGCAGGCCGGCAATATCAACTGCGCCAAAGCCCCGCGGAACGTCTCCAGATCCCCCGCCACCAGCGAATCGATCAGATAGAAACCCGTCCGCGTCGCCGGCGCCGTCGCATAGGCATCCAGCCGCCCCACCGGCGCCGGCGACCACCCCAGCAGGAAATAGAACACGTACACCAGCAGCAGGCCGGTAAAGAACACCGGCAGAGAAACCCCCGCCGTCGCCACCGTCCGGCACAACTGGTCGATCCACGACCCCTGCTTCACCGCCGCCCCGATCCCCATCGGGATCGCCACCACGACGGCCAGCAGCAGCCCGCACAGCGTCAACTCCGCCGAAGCCGGCAGCCGCGCCGCCAGGTCCCGAACCACCGGCTGCCCGGTCGTCAACGACATGCCAAGGTCACCCTTCACCAGCGCCGCCAGGTAGTCGACGAACTGCACCGCCAGCGGCTTGTCCAGCCCCATCGCCGCCTTCACCTGCGCGATCGCCTCCGCCGTCGCCGTCGGCCCGGCGAAATACGCGGCGGGATCCCCCGGCAGCACCCGCGTCAACAGGAACGTCCCCAGCACCACCCCGGCCAGCGCCGGCAACGCCGCCGCCAGCCGAAGCACGATCCCCCGCAACCCCTAGGCCTTCGAAAGCAGACGGAAATCCGGCTCCCGGCACGGCCAGAACTGATACCCAGCCACCGTCTTCTGCATCGCCACGTCATGCAGCGGCTGGCAGATCGGGATCGCCGGCAGCTCCCTGAACGCCATCTCCATGAACGCCGTCACCGCCTTCGCATACGCCGCCTGGTCCGGCGCGAACCGCGCCGCGTCGATCAGCGCATCCATGTCCTTGTTCTGATACGAACTCACGTTGAAGATCGAGTTGTTGCCGTGATAGTTCCAGAAGAAGAAGTAGTCCGGCCAGTCCAGCCACCCGCCGAACCGGTTCACCACCATCGGCGCCGTCTTTTTGTTCAGCTCGCCCCGGAAGTTCGCGCCCGGGATCTTCTGCAACTCGACCGTGATCCCCAGCGGCGCCAGCGCCTCCTTCACCAGCACCGACATCGGCTCCGCGATCGTCGCACTGCCGGCATCGAACAGCAGCGTCGTCGTGAAGCCGGTGTTCCCCGCCTCCTTCATCAACGCCTTCGCCTTCTCGATGTTCGTGTCGTACGGGAAGGGCTGCGGCCAGCTCAGCGCCTTGGGCGAGGGCGGCCCGCCCCACATCGGCACGCCACGCCCATACAGCGACGCCTGCATGATCTTCTCGTACGGGATCGCCCACGCCACCGCCTGCCGGATCCGCACGTCGTTGAACGGCGGGTTCGCGGTGTTCAGCGCCACGTACCAGATCGCGTTCGGCACCGGCACGCCAACCACCTTCAGCTTCCCGGCCTCGGCCAGATCCTTGAAGTCCTTCGGCGGCAAGCCGTAGCTGATGTCGGCGTCGCCCCGCTCCAGCAGCGCCCGCCGCGTGCTGGGGCTCGGGATATCGCGCGCGATGACCCGGCGCAGCTTCGGCAACGGCCCGCTCTTCCACCCGTCGAAGCGCGTGTAGATCGTCTCGGTGCCGGGCTTCCAGCTCTCGACCCGCCACGCCCCGCCGCCCGCGATGTTGTTCTTCAGGTATTCCTTCGCCCAGGGATCCCCCCCCGCATTCGCCTTCGCCGTCTCGCTGTCGAACACGAACGGGATCGTGACCGCCAGGTCCGGCATCGTCAGCTTGTCGCGGCGCAGGAAATCCACCCGGAACGTCCGGTCGTCCACGACCACGAACTGCTCGGGCTTCTCCAGGCTCCCCGCCGCCATCTGCGTCGTCGCGAACCCGCCGATGGAAACCGCCCGGTCCATCGACCACTTCACGTCGCGGGCGGTCACCGGCTTGCCGTTGTGGAACGTCGCCTCGCGCAGCTTGAACGTGCAGCTCATCCCGTCGCTCGCCATCTGCCAGCTCTCGGCCAGCTCCGGCTCCAACTGGTCGATGATGAACGTCTCGCCCCCCCCATCCGGCAGCGGCGCCCGCTTGAACCGCACCAGCCGGTCGTAGCAGTTCAACGACACGCCGTTCACCGGCTGCGCCGACCCGATCCCCTGCATGTCCAGGCTGTTCGGCCCATACTCCTGCACCAGCAGCAGCGTCTCCGCCCGCGTCGGCGCACCCTGCGCAGCGGCATCCCGGACAGCAGGTGTGGCCAACGCAGCAGCGCTGGCCGCGATGAACGTGCGACGATCCACCAGTATTCTCCCCCGATTGTCACCAACCTCGATGCAATCCGCGTACCGCAGACCGCTCAGGACCCCCGGACGTAAACCCCCACCGGCATCAGCCGCTCGTCCGCCCACCGCGCCGCCCCGCTCCGCAGCATCTCGTCCAGCAGCATCGGCACGAACGCCTCGGGCTCCACGCCGAAGACCCGGCCCGCATGCGCCCGGAACCACGGGGCGGCGATCAGCCGCGCCCGCACCGCATCCCGCGCCCACCCGTCCTCCATCATCAACCCGTGGGTGAGAATCCGCTTGCACGCATGCCAGGCGATCCGCGCCGGCTCCCGCCGCCAACTCGCCAGCCGCCGCCCCGCCCGCTCCAGCGCCCCCGCCACGTCCACGATCTCGGGCCCATGCCCAGATAGCACCCGCACCGGCGCCAAGGCCCCGATCGCCGCGACCGTCGCCTCCGCCTGCTCCAGCGCCCCCGGATCGGCATCGAGGTCCAGCCACCCGACATCCCCGTCATGCAGCGCGTCCCCCGCGATCAACGTCCGCGTCCCCCCATCCCAAAGCCCGATCTGCGCCGCCGTATGCCCCGGCAGCGCCACCACCTCCCACCCCTCCACCTCATCCCCCGCCACCAAGGCCCGATCGACCCGATACGGCTCCGTCACCTGCGCCAGGAACAGCGCCCGGCACATGTCGGGATCCCCCGCTGCCGCCGCCGCCGCCTCCGCCGCCGGCGCCGCCACCGGCGCCCGCATCGCCGCATTCGCCCCGGAATGGTCGACATGCCAATGCGTGTTCACCACCAGTGCGGGCACGATCCCGTCCAGCCATCGCAGCAACTGCCCCAGCTCCGGGCCTGATCCGGGGTCCACCAGCACGGGGCGCGCGCCCTCCAGCAGGATGGTGTTGGCGCTGGGGTAGGGGCGTTCGAAGAAGCGGATCATAAGGCGAGGGGCTCTGCCCCTCGACCCCGGCAAAGGCAAGCCTTTGCAAACCGATTATTGGGGGTTTGGGGCCTCAGGCCCCGTCACGCGCAAGCGTGCTTGGCACGACGGGTCGAGGGCAACGCCCTCGCCTTAACCCTTCCCTTAACCTTCCATTTCACCCTATCCCCCAATGCCCCACCCCATCCAGGATGCCCTAACTCCCGCCCAGGCAGACGCCTGGGTCCTCCTCACCAGCCACCGCCTCCCCCGCCTCCAACGCACGATCGACGCAATCCTCGTCACCCCCGGCGCCATCCTCGCCTTCGCCCGTGACCGCGCCACCGCCGAAGCCGCCGCCATCGACCTCGCCGACTTCCACGAGGGCTGCCGCGGCCTCCCCGTCCTCCCCGTCGCCCTCCTCCACGGCGAGCGCGTCACTCTCCAGCACCCCCTCCCCTTCCCCGGCGCAGCCCCCGTCCTCGCCTGCACCCGCCTCCTCCTCCCCCTCCTCCTCGCCCAGATCGCCCGCTTCCCGCCCCGCCCCGGCTTCGACCCGGCCGCCTGGCAGCACGCCCCCTACCGCCCCGTCCCCGCCCTGATCGAGGCTGCCTGCGCCCTCTACGCCAACCACGACGCCGCCCACCTCCTGCTCACGACCTCCACCCGCACCGACCTCGCCCGCACCCGAACCGCCATCCACACCGCCATCGACACCGCCCGCACCACCGCCCGGAAGCACATCGTCTTCGTCACCGGCCACCCCGGCGCCGGCAAGACCCTCTGCGGCCTCGACCTCGCCTTCTCCCCAAACGCCCAGGCCGCCTTCCTCACCGGCAACCCCGCCCTCCTCCACGTCCTCCGCGCCGCCCTCGCCCGCGACGCCCTCACCCGGGGCCTCGCCCCCCGCGCCGCCCGCCAACGGATCGAAGCCGTCGTGCAACCCCTCCACGCCTTCCGCGACCACCACATCCGCCACCCCGCCCCGCCGCCCGACCGCATCCTGGTCATCGACGAGGCCCAACGCTGCTGGACCGAAGCCTTCGCCCGAAGCAAGACCCGCAACCGCCCCACGAAGCTCACGCACTCCGAACCCGCCCACATCCTCGACATCATGGCGAGGCACGAAGGCTGGTCCGCCATCGTCTGCCTCCTGGGCGGCGGGCAGGAGATCCACGCCGGCGAGGGCGGCCTGGCCGCCTGGTCCGAAGCCCTCGCCTCCCGCCCCATCTGGCAGGCGCACGCCCCCCCCGCGGACCCCGCCACCACCGACCCCCGCCAATCCCTCACCACCCCGGCAAGGACCGTTTCGGCCCTGCACCTGGGCCGCCCCGTCCGGGCCTGGCGCGCCCCCCGCCTCGTCGCCTGGGTCGACGCCATGCTCGCCAACGACCCGGCCGCCGCACGCCGCCTCGCCGCCCCCGGCCTCCCCATCCGCCTCACCCGCTCCCTGCACGCCATGCGCGCCACCCTCCGCACCGGCGCCCGGGCCCGCCAAGCCGCCCCCATCCACGGCCCCGCCTTGCACGGCCCCGCCTTGCACGGACTAGTCGCCACCGCCGGCGCCCGCCGCCTCCGCGCCGAGGGCCTGGGCGGCCTCCTCTGGCACCAGGACGAGGACGCCGTAGCCCGATGGTTCCTGGACCCCTGGCCCGACATCCGCAGCGCCGAAGCCCTGGAAGTCGCGGCCACCGAGTTCGGCGTCCAGGGCCTGGAACTCGACCGCGTCGGACTCTGCTGGGACCTCGACCTCGCCCGCACCCCGGACGGCAAGAACTGGGACCCGCGCGCCTTCCGCGCCACCAAATGGACCTCGATCCGCGCCGAAGACAGCGCCCGGAACAAGCGCAACGCCTACCGCGTCCTCCTCACCCGCGCCCGCAGGGAAACGATCATCTGGATCCCGAACGGCGACCCGAACGACCGCACGAGAGACCCGGGCCGCTACGAAGCCCTGGCCGCCTACCTGGGCGCCTGCGGCATCGAGCCCCTCGACGCCGCCACGCCCTATCCCCAGGATATCCCGATGCCGGAGGCCGCGCTGCTATGAAGATCGGGGTCTGGGGCCGTCGGCCCCGTCACGCGCACGCGTGCGTCGCACGACGGGTCCAGGGCACCGCCCTGGCCTTGCTGCTTTCCGTGCTGTCCATCCCCGCCCAGGCCGCCGACCTGAAGCTGGCCACCTGGAACCTGGAATGGCTCACCCTCCGCCAACAGGGCGACCCGGCCCTCCCAGAGAACGTCGTCCCCAAGCGCCCCGAGGATCTGGGCCTCCTGAGAAAATACGCCCAAACGCTCGACGCCGACGTCATCGCCTTCCAGGAAGTCGACGGCGAGCAGGCCGCCGCCCGCGTCTTCCCGCCCGACCAGTACAACCTGGTCCTGACCAACGACGACGTGGTCCAGCGCGTGGGCTTCGCGATCCGCCGGGGCATCCAGTTCCAGCGCAACCCGGACCTCGTGGCGCTGGACCCCTTCCCCGAGGCCCGATACCGCCTCCGCAGCGGCGCCGACATCACCCTCGTCTGGCAGGGCGGCCGCCTCCGCCTGCTCAACGTCCACCTGAAATCCGGCTGCAACGAGATGCGCCTCAACAGCGGCGGCCGCACCTGCGACACGCTGCGCCGCCAGACCGTGGCCTTGCAGGGCTGGATCGCCCAGCGCCGCGACGAAGGCGTCCCCTTCGTCCTGATCGGCGACCTCAACCGCCGCATGTCCCCCAACGACGACCTGCTGGCCGCACTCAACGCCGCCGCCCCCCTGCACCGCGCGACCGAGGGCCAGGCAACCCCCTGCTGGGGCGGCAACGCCTTCATCGACCACATCCTGGCCGGAGGCGCCGCCCGCGCCTGGATGGTCAGGGACACCCTCCGCGTCCTGGTGTACCGTGAGACCGACCCGGCCGCCCGCGCCCGCCTGTCGGACCACTGCCCCGTCTCCGTCCGCTTCCGCCTGCCGGATTGACGCGGTAGTCTCCGCCCGCACAAGAATTTGGGGAACACCATGAGCCTGACGGTACTGGTCACCGGCGCAACCGCCGGCTTCGGCGAAGCCATCACCCGCCGCTTCGTCAAGGACGGCCACCGCGTCATCGCCACCGGCCGCCGCAAGGAACGCCTCGACGCGCTGCACAAGGAACTCGGCGACCGCATCCTGCCCGTCGTCATGGACGTGACCGACAAGGCCGCCGTCGCCGCCCTCCCCGGCAGCCTCCCCCCGGGCTGGCAGGAGGTCGACGTCCTCGTCAACAACGCCGGCCTCGCGCTGGGCGTCAGCCCCGCCCAGGTCGCCAACGTCGACGACTGGGACACCATGATCGCCACCAACGTCGCCGGCCTCGTCCGCATGACCCACGCCCTCCTGCCCGGCATGGTCGCCCGCGACCGCGGCCACATCGTCAACCTCGGCAGCACCGCCGGCAGCTACGCCTACCCCGGCGGCAACGTCTACGGCGCCTCGAAGGCCTTCGTCACCCATTTCAGCCTCAACCTGAAGGCCGACCTCGTCGGCACCGGCGTCCGCATCACCGACCTCGAACCCGGCCTCGTCGGCGGCAGCGAGTTCAGCGCCGTTCGCCTCGGCGACAAGGCGAAGGCCGACGCCGTCTACGCCGGCACCACACCCTTGAACCCGCAAGACATCGCCGAAGCCGTCGCCTGGGTCGTGAACCTCCCCCCCCACGTCAACATCAACCGCATCGAGATGATGCCCACCTGCCAGGCCGCCGGCCCCCTGGCCATCAAGCGCAAGACCTAGCCCCCCCCCACGGACGCTGCCAACCGGCAGCGTCCCCCCTCTCGTGGCGCCGGCGTCCCGCCGGCCAGACCGTCAACGCCGACGCCACTCCGCCAGCAAAGCCTCGCTCGGCGGATACAACCCCGCCAACCCCTCCCCCGCCTCGATCCGCGACCGGATCCACGCCTCCACCCGCTCCTGCTCCAGCCCCGCCACCGCGACGCTGTCCGCCAGGTGCCGCGGAATGATCACCACCCCGTCCCCGTCGCCGACCGCGATATCCCCGGGATACGTCAACACCCCCCCGCACCCGATCGCCCCCCCCGTCTCCACCGCCAGCAACCCGGCCGCGCTCGGCGACGGCACCGTCCCCGCGCAGAACACCGGCAACCCCAACCCGACAACCGCCGCGATGTCCCGCATCGCCCCATCGGCCACCACGCCCGCAATCCCCCGGGCCACCAGCCGCGCCACCAGCACGTCCCCCAGCGCGCCCCCTGCCACGCACCCCATCATGTCCACCACCAGCACCGACCCGGCCGCCGACTCCTCGATCGCCCGGGTCATCGGATTATCCGGATGCGCGATGCTCGCCACCGGATCCAGATCCTCCCGCATCGGCGCATACCGCACCGTCACGACCGGCCCCACGATCCGGCACCGCGCCGCATCCAGCGGACGCACCCCCAGCACCGACCGCGTCCGCATCCGCCCCTGCTTGATCAACTGCGACGTCACCGTCGCCGTGCTCACCTCCCGCAGGATGGCAAGCGTATCCGGATGCAGCTCCATGACCCGTCCCCCTACTTCGGCAGCAGCGGAGTGACCCGCGCATTCAACGAAGCCATCGCAGCCTCCGGAGTCTTCAGCCCCAGCACCGCCGCCTCCGCCTCCTCCTTGAACAGATCCGCCGCCCGCGCCGCCTCGTCGAACGCCGGCATCGGCACCCGCGCCACCCGCAGCACCCGCCGCTCCTCGTCCGCATACGGCACCGCCGCCCGGAACCCGGCATCCTCGTACGTCGCGTTCCGCACCGGCCCGTTCCCGTTCAACGCCATCGCCCGCGTCGCCTCCTCGGTCAGCAGCGCCCGCATGAACGCCCACGACAGCTCCTTCCGCCGCGCCGTCCGCGGGATCGCCATCCCCCAGAACTCGACCTTCGCCGGCGCGACCTCCAGCCGCCCCGCAAGCGACGCGGACGCCGGCAACGCCACCGTCCGGATCTTCCCCGCAAACGGCCCGGCCTTCGGATCGTTGAAGATCCGGTTCCGCCCCATGCTCTGCAACACGAACGCCGCCCGCCCCTGCTGCATCCACACCGCCGTGTCCTCGCTCGTCAGCGTCGCGAAGTTCCGCGGAAACGCATTCTCCAGGAACAAGGCCCGCAGCAGCCGGATCGCGTTCAGCATCGGCGGCTCCTCCGCGGCGCACTTGAAGCCGGGCGTGATGAACTCCCCGTCCCACGCCCGCGCCAGATCGATGACGTTGGGATACGTCACCCCCGGCATCACCAGCCCCGTCACGCGCGTCCCGTCCTCCCGCCGATAGCTGCACGCCCGCGCCGCCGCCACCAGCTCCTCGATCGTCGACGGCGGCTTCACCCCCCGCTCCTCCAGGATCGCCGAATTGTAGTGCAGCCCCGACGAAGCATGCCGCATCGGCAGCCCCACCTGCGCGCCCCCCACCGCCATTCCCGCCATCAGCCCCGGGAACACATCCCCCGCCCGCTCGATCGGCGCCCGCCCCATGAACCCGTCCAACGGCTCGAACAACGAAGCGATCCGCGGCACCAGTTGCGTGTTCTGCAGAAACCCGACATCGATCCCCGTCGAAGGCAGGGAAGCCTCCCGCAACAACCGCTCCGCCAGCGGATTGGTGTCGAACGTCAGCCACTGCACGGCCACACCCGTCTCCCGGGTGAACCGCGCCGTCGCATCCGTCCCCCCCGGCGGCGCCGCAACGGTCTGATGCACCCGGTGCGCCAACACCACCAAAGGCGCCTCCTGCGCCCGAGCCGTCCCCAAGAACGGCACCGCCAACCCGGCCCGCAAAGCTCCCCGGCGCGTGATCCCAGCCATGATCCCTCCCACCCGGGACGTCTCCGGTCCCGCCAGGCCATCATCACCCGCCCCAACCGCCCCCGCAACGCACCGAATCGTAGGGTGGCTTGCCCTCCGCAACCCACCACTCAACCCGGCCAAGCCCTCGACAACGCACGCAACCCACCACCAGGAACCAACCGAGCCCCCCTACTGAACCCGCCGCCCCGCCGCCCGAGCCCCCACCAGCAGCAACGCCAGAACCCCCAGATAAACCAGCACCTGCAACCCCGCCGGACGGTCCGTATACCCGACCAGGGCATGCAACGCCCGCCCCGGAATGCTCTTCTCGTCCAGCAACGCCGAACTGTCCCACACCTGCGCCCGCAACGAAGGCACCAGGTCCGCCTTGATCAGGAACCCCACCCCCTGCGACGCCATCCCCGCCGCCAGCAACGCCAGCAGCACGTTGGTCACCGCGAACAGCCGCCGCGCCGGGATCGCCACCAACCCCCGATAGATCACGAACGACACCAAAGCCCCCCCCAGCAGCCCCAGCACGCCTCCACCCGCCAGCCCGGCCCAGCCATCCCCGCCCGCCACCAGCCCATAGAGGAACAGCGCGACCTCCGCCCCCTCCCGCAGCACCGCCGCCCCCACGACCACCGCCAGCGCCGCCAGGGTCCGCCGCCCCGCCGAAACCTCCCGCCCCAGCGCCCGCATCTCCGCCGCCATCGCGCGCCCGTGCCGGGCCATCCACACCGTGTGCCACCCCAGCATCGCCGCCGCGACCAGCAGCACCACGCCGTTCAGCACCTCCTGCCCGGCCCCATCCAGCGCATCCCCGATCGCCCCGGCGAACACCGCGACCACCCCGGCCCCCAGCCCGCCCCCCCAAACCCCCCCCCCAAACCCCCCCCCCCCCCCCCGCACCCCCGACGTGGCGCTCAGCACGATCCCGATCACGAGCCCCGCCTCGAACACCTCCCGGAACACGATCAACGCCGACGCCAACACCCCCTACTCCCCCGCGACCACAAGCACGCCCTGCGCCGTTTCCTGATGGAACTCGTCCATGAACGCATACCGCCCGGGCTTCAAAGGCCCCAGCCGCACCGTCGCCTCCCGCCCGCCCGAGATGATCTTCTCCACCCCCAGCGACGCGCTCTCGAACTCCGCAGGCGTCGCATCCCCGTTCCGAACCTTCAGCACCAGCTTCACCCCGGCCGGCACCGTAAGCGTCGCCGGCTCGAACCGGTTGTTCCGCAGCGTCAACTGGAACACCGGCGGGTCGTCGGCATGCGCCGCCGGGCTGTAGGCCGCCATCATGCCCGCCATCGCGGCGGCGCCGATCAGGTGCAGGCGCATCGGGAATCCCTTGAGTTGCAACCGACTCTCAATTGCAGTATCCCGACCGAGAATGCAAGGTCGAAGGACACGGACCATGAAGGCCTGGATCGCCACCGCCACCGTCACCGCCACCGCCACCGCCATCGCCGCCTCGGGCGCAGCCCTCGCCTGGCCCCTCCAGGCCAGCCCCGCCCTCCGCCCCCCCTTCACCGCGACCATCTGCACCGCCAAGCCCCCCCGCCTGACCCACGCCTACGCCGCCGGCATCACCATCACCCCCTCCGCCAGCATCATCCGCGTCGCCGACCCGGCCGCCATCAGCAACGAGGACCACGCCGAGCTCCTCTTCAAGCTGGGCCTCCTCGAAGGCCACCTCCTCGTCGGCCGGGAACTCGTCGACGCCAAGCGCCCGCAGCTCGCCCTCCCCCATTTCGGCCACCCCGTCCGCGAGCTCTACGACGACATCCAGCCCGAGCTCGCCAAGCGCGGCCTCAGCCAGTTCGACGGTGAACTCATCGCCCTCGAAGCCCTCGCCGCCGGCCAACCCGGCGCCCCCGCCATGACCGCCCAGTTCGACAAGGTCCTCGCCATCCTCGCCGCCCTCCGCGCCACCGTCCCCGCCCCCCTGCTGGACAACGAACGCTTCATGCTCGGCATGCTCGCCGAAGTCGCCGTGGTCGCGTCCGAGGACTATTCCCAGTCCATCGAAAGCAACAGGATCGCCAAACCCGTGGAATACCACGACAGCCGAGGCTACCTCGCCTACGCCGACAAGGAGCTGAAACGCCTGGAATCCCGCCCCACCCTCGCCAACTCCCCCCGCATCAAGGCCGCGCGGGCGAAATTGACGGAAATGCAGGCCATCGTAGCCACCCTGATCCCCCCCACGAAACCCGTGAAGACCGTCGCCCAATACAAGGCGATCGTCGCCCAGTTCAAACAAGCCACCACCCCCGGCGCCTGACCCACCCCCACCAGTAGGGTGGAATGCCCTTCCGCATTCCACCACTCCACCCCCCCAACCCGCCAAAGCACCCCACCCCGACCAACCCCACACCAACGAGGCCCCGAAATCCAAGGCGTCTACTCCGACCATGCCCTGACCCTCCCCACCACCTGGCTGGTCTGGCTCGCGACCAGCGCAGCCAGGCTCGCGATCTATCGCCTGCAGGGCTGGCACCTCCCCCTCCGCCTCGTCCACGTCACCGCGACCGCGACGTTCTTCGGCGCCATAACCCTCCTCGACCTCCGCCTCCTGGGCCTCCTGGGCCGGGACATCGCCCTCGACTCCCTCGCCCGCCTCGTCCTCCCCATCGTCCACACCGCCTTCGCCCTCCTGATGCTGAGCGGCGCCTGGCTCTTCCTCTACGACCCCATCCAGACCGGCAGCCACACCTGGTTCCTCCCCAAACTCCTCCTGATCGCCGCCGCCACCGCCAACGCCACGATCTTCAGCCGCCCCCGAACCCACGGCCTCCGCGCCCTCGGCCCAGGCCCCCTGACCCGGCACGCCCGCCTCGCCGGCGCGCTCTCCCTGATCCTATGGGCCGCGGTGATCGCCAGCGCCGTCGCCAACCAGGAGGAACGCCCGATGATCCGCAGCCGCGGGGTGGTGCGGCCGAGCGTGGAAGTGCTGGAGGAGTAGCTTCGTCGGCCGAGAGGATCGAAGCTTCAGAGAAGCAAGTGTCGGTTTGTGGCCGAAAGCGGACTGGCCGCTTCGGAGCAAGCAGGGCCAAGAAGCTGCCGTTCGTTCGATCTCAGTCTCTGACCGCTCCCGACCCGTCCAAAACATTCGTCGAGAGATCACTGAATGACCTATTTGGGCTGTTTGCGGTCCCCCGTGACGTCCGGCGGCTGATACGACGTCACGCTATCTCAAGATTAGTTTCGTTTCGGATCGTGGAAATGGCCCTGATCGATCGGCGTCTCTGGCGCTGGGGTCGCTGAGGCCTTCGGCGCCACCGACGGGTCGTCGAGCGTGCCGAGCAGGGCTTCGCCGACCAGCTTCAGCATCTGCCGGGCTTCCCGCTGGGCGCCCCACTGATGCAGCGCCTCCACCTCCTCGGGCGTCTTCGGCGGTGTGCGGCCGGCCGACTCGCTGGCCTTCGTCAGCATCGGCAGCGCCTTTGCGAAGATGTCGAGGAACTGCCTGATAGTGGCGTCGTCGTCGCCGGCCCACTTGCCGCCGGACAGATCGATGATACGCGAGACCATTGAGGGACGCTCGTGGGCATGGGTCAGCCGATGCCGCTCGCGCAGCCGACGCTCGAAGGTCTTCTTGAACGTCTTCTCGAAGGCTTTGCGCTGGTCGGTCGCCGACAGGCCGCAGTCCTTGGCCACCACGGTCAGGAATTCTAGAAGGGCCAGCGTGCGGTCCAGTATGATGTAGAGTTCGCCGATGCGCAGGCTATGGCTGTGGAACTGCCAGGCACCAAGCACCTCCTTAGGTGCCCCCTTCAGGTGCTTCCGGTAACTGGCGGTGTACGGATAGACCAGGATCCGGTCCAGGATGGTCATGGCCTCGTCCCAGATGACGAAGCCGTACTCGTCCATCACCTCGTACTTCGCCAGCCAGGACTTCGGCACGCGCCGCGCCACCAGCTTCTTGGCTTCGGCTGAGGCCGGCGTGCCCGGCGAAGCCTGGGCGGCGGCGGTGACAACGTCTTGGAGCCTGGCGGCGAGGGCTTGCGCCAGGCCCACCTCAAGCGGAGGTAGGTCTTCGCTGTCTTCGGCGGACGGGTTTGGCGCGGTCATGACGACATCCTGGCGCGGTGGCCGCGCCAGGCGGAGCTGAGCGGGGCTAGGCGCCAAGGGTCAAGTTGGTCAAACCTTCCGCCGAGTCTTTGGAGGTTCGTCGTCGTGAGCGACTTGGCGCGGTACATCGAGGTCATCGTCGAGCCGACGTATGCGGACTTCCGCGCGCAGCCCAGTTCGCGCCGCGCCTTCCTCACGTGCGTGGCCATCTTCCACGCCGTCGACCGCGTGACCTTCCCCAAGAAGTCGGCGGGTCTGCGGTCGCAATGGCGCCGCCAATCCCTTGAGTTTGGGCTGGTGGACGTGGTCGCCCACCACTTCAAGCACGTGCAAAGCGGCGACGAGCGCATCCCGGCGGACCGGCCGGGAATCCCGATCGGTTTCGCCCTCGGCTTCAACAAGGACGGGCACGAGATGGAACTGCGCAACTTCAGCTTCGTGATGCGCGACGCCATCACGTTCCTCAAGCAGAAGGCCGCGGAACTCGGCGCGGCCGAAGGCGCGCCAGCGGTCGCGGCTGCGCCATGACGGTGGACGCCACGCCCGAGCCCTTGTCTAAGGCCTTGGCTGGTTTCCGATGCGCGGAGCGACGCCTTTACGCCGGATGACGTGAACGCCGCGGTCGCCGACGCCGCAAAGACGGTGGTGGACCCGACAGATGCTGAGCGCGCGGCGGGCGCGGCGGAACTGATCGGCTTCGGCCTCCGGCCCTGGCCCAACAACGACAGCCCCTGGGGCACCTATTTCGGCCCCACAGCGAGCCTTGAGCGCGCCGACGGCAGTGTGGCGCATATTCCTGACATCGCTCAGGCTAACGCCGCCACGGTCGATCATTGGCGGACGCGAGCGAATGCGGTGAACCATCCCGTGCTCAGGGCCCGCTACGCCGACCTGGTGTGGGACCTCGGGCCGCAGATCGCACCCGCTGCGAAACGAGACGGTAAGGCGGCGGTGATGGCGGTGGACGCCTACATGGTGGCCGCATTGTTGCCCGGCGTCGGGACTTGCGAGGGACTGGAGAACGCCTCGCGCGCCTTGGCCCTGGCTATCGCCATCAATAACGCACCCAAGCGCGACGCGGCGCGCGCCCTGGTTCTCAAGCTCGATGCCGAAGCCAAGACCAAGGGCGAGCCGTGGACCCAGGCCTACGACATCCTCATGTCACAGCCCAAGTGCGGTCTGACCGACGCCGAGAAGGCGGGCTTGGTCGCCGACCTCGAGGCCGGGTTGGCACGGTACGTCGACGCCAGTACGCCGGCCCGCTTCGATCCGCATCATGTCCAGGCCATCGCCGAACGGCTGCTCATCCACTATCGGCAACTCCGTCAATCCGACGATGAACGACGGGTCCACGGCGTGGTGGCCAAGGCCACCGAGCACTTCGCCAGCCTCGGCAATGCGCTCTTGGCGTCGAGCGTCCTCAACCAGACGATGGAGGCCTATAAGGCCGCCGGCGAGGCCGATGAGGCGGAGCGCATCCGCCGGCTCTTGGTGACGAAGGTCCGCGAAGCCAACTCCGAGATGAAGCCTATCCGGACCGAATTCAGCATTACCTTCGACGAGGTCGACGCCTTCAAGAAGCAAATTGTCGAGGGCGGGCCGGCCCAAGCCCTCGTTAGAATCGCGTGGAACTTCGTGCTGAAGAAGAAGGAGCTGGAAGACCTCCTCCAGCAGCAGAAGGCCTCCGCGCCGCTGATGTCCCATCTCACCCAGACTATTATGGGCGAGGACTATCAGGTGGCCTCCGTTGGCTCGGTCGAGGACGATCCCTTGGGTCGGGTGCTGCGGCAGGCGGCCAGGGCGTTACCAATCCATACGCCGTGGCTGGGTTGGGCGTTCGAGGCGGCGCTCGACACCTACAAGTTCCAGGTCGGTGACTTCGTCAGCTGGTGCAACCGGGCGGGTCTGTTCGACGACGGCATTCTGCTGGCGGCCGGCTTCGAGGCGTGGATGGGCGGCGACGATCTCAAGGCCATCCACATCCTCATTCCGCAGATCGAACGAGGCCTGCGCAATCTGGTGGATCGGGTCGGCCGCCCCTCGACCAAACCCCACCCGCGCTTCAAGGGCGCTCAGGTCGCCATCAGCATGGGCGACATTGTCTTCAACAAGGACACGATCGCCGCCTTCGGCCCCAAGGGACCGGACCTGGCGGTGCATCTGGCGGCGCTGTATGCCGACTCCCGGTCGCTGAACCTGCGCAACGAGCTGGCCCACGGCCTGATGGACTGGCGGGCCATGCATCCCGGGACCCTGCTGTGGGTCATCCACACGCTGTTGGTGCTGGGCCTCTGGCGCTCGCCAGCGGACGACAAGCTGGCGGAGCCTGAAACTAACCCTGCTCCGCGGTGACGCCGTATCAATTGCGAGACTGACCGCGACAAACAATATGCTCCCGCGCGAGCGTCTCGTTTCAGTCAGCAGAGCAACGTCCGCTTCTGACGCGAAGCGGTCACCAGCGACGTGCCGTGGCAATGACGGCTTCCCACCCATCTCGGCCATTGCCGGTTCAGATCGCCATGTCCGCTTCCGGGAAGCTCGCCGAAGCGCCCGAGCGGCCTGGATTGGCGCAAACCACACACAAGCACCCCCCCCTTGACCCACAATAGGAAAATATGCACACTACCCCCATGCCCCCCCACCCCAACCCCCAACCAACCCCGGAAGAAAACACCCAGTTCCACCGCGCCCTCCTCCGCGAACTCCTCGAAACCGGAATCGAAACCGTCCGGATCGTCCACGCCGAAACCAGGCGCCACGTCCAGGCAGCCGCCCAAAACCCCGCCGCACCCCCCATCCCGGACCCAACCCTCCCCTTCGACCGAATCGCCCGCGCCATCCGCCGCACCATCGCCCAGGCCCAGCGACTCGACGCGCCCCCGCCACCCCCGCCACGCCCCGCACCCTCGCCCTCCACAACCCGCACCGCCAGGCGAACCCCCGCCCGTGCCCGCCCCGATCAGGACCCGCTGGAACACCTCACGGATGACGAGCTCGACGAGCTCGACCCGGAAACCATCGACTTCCTCACCCATCGCCCGGTCCCCGCCCGGCCCCGCACCCCCCGCCACAGCACGGACCGCCCCCGCATCGCCCAACTGCGCGACGACGCAAGGCGCCTCGCCACCCCCACCCCGTTCACACCACTCCGCCGCCCGGCCGCGGCCCCCACGCCACCCGTCCGCACACCCAACCACCACCCGGCCAACCCCGGCGCCGGGTGAACCCCCGTCATCCGCCCGTCCCACTCCCCGTCACATCCCGCCCGAACGGCATCGCGCGCGCCCCCTCACGCCAATGCATCGCCCGCGCTCGCCCGAAACACACACCCGCCTGACCCGGTCAGCGCCGGGTCAAACCCGGTTCAACCAGCGCCAAACCCGCAAGGCATCGACCGATGACGACCCCCTACCCCCCAAACCCCCGAACCGCCACCACAGCATTCGTCCCCCCGAACGCGAACGCATTGCTGATCGCCGCCCGAACCACCCGCTCCCGCGCGACCCCCGGCGTCACATCCAGGTCGCACGCCGGGTCGACCTCCTCGATGTTCATCGTCGGCGGCACCACCCCCCGCCGGATCGCCTCGATGACGGCAATCAGCTCCAAGGACCCGCTCGCCCCCAACGCATGCCCATGCATCGACTTCGTCGACGAAATCGACAACCCCGCAGCATCCCCCCCGAACACCGTCTTGATCGCCCGTATCTCCGTCATGTCGTTCGCAACGGTCCCCGTCCCATGCGCATTCACGTAATCGATCCCCCCGGGACCGATCCCCGCATCCACCAGACACGCCCGGATCGCCGCCGAAGCCCCTTCCACCGTCGGCGTCACCAGGTCCGCCGCGTCCGCGCTCATCCCCACCCCCGCAATCTCCGCCAGCACCTCCGCCCCCCGCGCCCGCGCATGGTCCAGCCGCTCCAGCACCACCATCCCCGCCCCCTCCGCCAGCACCAGCCCTTTCCGGTTCCGGTCGAACGGCCGGCACGTGTCCGAAGCCATCACCCGCAAAGCCTCCCACGCCTTCAGGATCCCATACGTCAGCGGCGCTTCCGCCCCCCCCACCACCGCCGCGTCGATAACCCCGCTCCGCAACATCCAAACCGCCATCGCAATGGCATGGTTGGACGACGCGCACGCCGACGATACCGTGAACACCGGCCCCCGAATCCCGTGCGCCATGCTGATCTGGCTCGCCGGCGCGCTCGGCATCACCCGCGGCACCGTGAACACCGTCGCCCGCTTCGCCCCCTCCACGAACAGCCGGCGATACAGCGCGTCGATCGTCTCCCCCCCCGCCGTCCCCACGCCCACCACACACCCCGTCCGGTGCCCCACCGTCTCCAGCGGCAGCCCCGACTGCGCGATCGCCTGCCCGGCCGCGACCAGCGCCAGCACGCTGAACCGGTCCAGCATCGGCAGCGTCCGCGCATTCAGCATCGTCCGGGGATCAGGCGCCGGGATCGCCCCGACCACACCCGCCTTCAGGTCGTGCCGCGCCGCCTCATCCAGCGGACCCAGCCCGCCCCGCCCCTCCTGCAAGGCCGACCAGAATGCCCCGACCGAATGACCGAGCGCCGAAATGCACCCCGCCCCGGTAACGACGATGGGTTCATGCCCCAACGCCCGGCCTCTTGAGATCCAGCGTATGACCCAGCGCGATCAGATCGCCGACCGTCTTGTACTTGTTCCACGCATCCACGGCATCGACCTGGATCGTCAACCCGTACGTGTCCTCGATCTCCATGATGACCTCGATCAGCCCGAGCGACGTCACCCCCAGGTCCGAAAGCACCGACTCCGGCGTGATCAGCGCCGGGTCGACAAGCGCCTGTTTGGCGATCAGCGCCGTCAGGACCTCAGTTATCTCGTCTGCCATGGGCTCCCGCCGGTTCCGCCACAGGGTCCATCATACGCCATCGTTCCGCACCACGCTCCCCTCGTCCAGACGCGCGACCATCCGCCGCATCCGCCGCATCGCCTTCAGGTTCTCCAGCGCCTCGGCCCGCGGGACCGCGGGGATCCCCGCATACACCGCCCCCGCCGGAACGTTGGTCCCCACGCACGCCGCCCCGCCGATGACCGCCCACGCGCCCACATGCAGGTGATCCGCCACGGCCGACCGACCGCCCAGCACCACGCCGTCCCCGATCACCGCACCCCCCGCGATGCCCACCTGCCCGCACAGCATGCAATCCGCCCCGATCTCGACATTGTGCCCGATCATGACCAGGTCATCGATCTTCGTCCCGGACCCGATCCGCGTCGGCTTCAACGTCCCCCGGTCGATCGCGGTCAGCGCGCCGACCTCCACGTCGTCTCCGATCTCGACGATCGAAAGCGAATGGATCTTCAACAGCGCGTTACGCTGCCCAGCCCCCTCCCCCGCCCCGCCCCCGCCCCGCGCCGCCTCCAGCGCCCCCGGCCGGGTCGGCACGAACCCGAACCCGTCCGCCCCGATGGACGCATTGTTGTGCAGCACCGCACGGTCGCCCACCCGGCACCCCCACCCGATCCGCACGCCGGGATGCACAAGGCAATCCACCCCGATCCTGGCCCCCGGCCCCACCGTCGCCTGCGACACGATCACCGACCGTGCGCCCACGACCGCGCCCGCCCCCACCACGACCAGCGGCCCGATCGTCACCCCGTCCCCGATCACCGCATCCGGCGCCACCACCGCGCTGGCATGGACGCCCGGCTGAACCTCCGGATAAAACCGGAACATCTCGGTGACCGCCGGCACGATGGACCGCGACCGCCGCACGAACACCAGCGTCGTAAGGTGCGGATGCGGGAACTCCATCCCTTCCGGCACCAGCGCCATGGCCGCCCGGCTCTCGCCCAGAAGCCGGATCGTGTCCGGCGTCACCGCGATCGCGATATCCCCGTCCCCGCACGCTTCGGCAGGGTGCACGGCCCTACGGATTACCGCGTCGGCCGCGCCGCTCACGCGCCCGTCCAACGCGGCCGCCAGCTCGCGCGCCCTCATCCGGCCACGCGCCGCACGCCCTCGATGACTCTCACTGGCGCACCGGCCCCTATCAAACCCCGCGGCCTGCTGCCCGGGCGGCCGGACCATGACACCACTGTCGGGTCCCGCACAATCCCCGGCCAAGACCGCCCCATGTTCGGCCCGGCGCCGCAATCCCCCTTGCATCCGCTCCAATGTCAGCTACATTGTGCAGCGCAGCATGACGGTTCGCCGTTAGGCTGCAGGACGTTTCCTCCCTAAACTTGGCGGTGCCCTCGGGCGCCGCCATTTTTTTATCCAAAGGAGGCCCGCACATGCGCCGAACCCTCGCCACCCTCGCCACCCTCGCCGTCCTGCTCCCCATCGCCGCCCACGCCGAGGCCCCGCCCCCCTGCCCCACCGCAATGGGCGTCGTCGACCGCACCGCCGGCCCCACCATGGTCTACCTCCCCGCAGACCCGGCCCGCCCCGAGGCATGCCGGATCGTCCTCCCCGGCGGCGCCGTCGGCGAGTTCTGGTACGGCTCCTGGAAGACCGATTGGCCCGGCGCCGACCAGGCCCGCCTCGCCATCCGCAAGATCTACGCAAGCCCCCCCGGAACCGAGGAAAAGTTCGACACCGTCGCCGCCCCCGGCTTCGCCTGGCACGAGACCATCCGCCACGACGGCTACGAAAACCTCAACATGGCCGGCGCCGTCCGCCGCACCATGAAGGTCACCCACGTCCGCGAGGGCTTCGACGGCAACTCCTACCACTCGATCATCACGCAGTGGAAAGACCTGGCCACCAACATGACCATCTACCAGAACTACATCCACGTCTCCGGCAAGCCCGAACCAAACACCTCCTGGGACGCCATCACCATCGTCGGCGGACGCTGACCGCATGGGCGTCGCAGGCATCGGCCTCCCCGCCCTGGAATCGCGACTGCGGCAGGACCTTGCCTGGCTGGAACTGCCGGGCAAGCCCTGGGTCCCGCCCACCCCGGGCGCCTCCGACGTCGTCATCATCGGCGCCGGCATGGTCGGCCTCGCCGCCGCAGCCGCCCTCCGCCTCATGGGCATCGACCGCATCCGCGTGCTCGACCGTGCGCCGCCGGGACAGGAAGGCCCCTGGGTCACCTTCGCCCGCATGGAGACCCTCCGCTCCCCGAAAACCCTCGCCGGCCCCGCCCTCGGCCTCCCCGCCCTCACCTTCCGCGCCTGGTTCGAAGCGCAGTTCGGCACCCAGGCCTGGGACAGCCTGGGCAAGATCCCCCGCACCCGATGGATGGAATACCTGGTCTGGTACCGCCGGGTCATGGGGATCGAGGTCGAGAACGGCGTCCAGGTCCACCTCCTCCGCCCCCGAGCGGACGACCTCGTCGCCCTCGAAACCTCCCACGGCCCGGCAAACGCCCGGCACATCGTCCTCGCCACCGGCCGCGACGGCCTCGGCGGCCCCTGGGTCCCCGAAATCGCCCACACGCTCCCCCGCGCCACCTGGGCCCACTCCCGCGACGACATCGACTTCGACGCCCTCCGCGGCCGCCGCGTCGGCGTCGTCGGCGCCGGGGCCTCGGCCATGGACAACGCCGCCACCGCGCTCGAACACGGCGCCGCCTCCCTCGACCTCTTCGTCCGCCGCCCCCGCCTCCCCCCCATCAACAAGCTCACCGGCGTCGGCAGCCCCGGCCTCGTCCACGGCTTCCAGGGCCTCCCGGACGAATGGAAGTGGCGCTTCCTCCACTACGCCCTCTCCGAACAGACGCCGCCCCCGCGCGACTCCACCCTCCGCGTCGCCCGCCACCCCGGCGCCCGCCTCCACCTCTCCAGCCCCCTCCTGGACGTCACCCACCACGACGGCGCCCTCCACGTCCGCACCCCCCACGGCGAATACGAACTCGACTTCCTCATCTTCGCCACCGGCTTCCGCGTCGACCTCGCCACCCGCCCCGAGCTCGCCCTCCTCGCCCCCCACATCCGCTTCTGGCGCGACCGCATGACCCCGCCCCCCGGCGAGGAGAACGACGAACTCGCCTGGTCCCCCGACCTGGACCCCGACTTCGCCTTCCAGGAACGCACCCCGGGCGAATGCCCCGCCCTCGCCCGCATCCACTGCCTCAACTACCCCGCATCCCTCAGCCACGGCCGCCTCACCGGCGACATCCCCGCCGTCAGCATCGGCGCCGACCGCCTCGCCCGCGCCATCGCCCGCGACCTGTTCGTGGCCGACCGCGTCCACCACTATGCCCAGCTGCAGGCCTTCGACGTGCCGGAGCTGCAGGGCGACGAATGGAACCCCCAATGACCGACCTGATCGAGACCCTCCTCGGCATCGAGCCCGGCTCCCCCCTCGCCGCCCTCCGCGCCGAACGCGCCGACATCCGCGCCAACACCCAGGGCGCCTACCGCGAGCTGGTCATCCCCGCCGAACCCGGCGGCCTCGCCCTCCCGGAACGCGCCGCCCTCGCCCTCCAATCCGCCACCCTCGAAGGCGACACCCTCCTCGCCGCCCACTACGCGACCCTCCCGCACGAAGCCCCCGCGCCCCTGCTCGCCTACGCGAAGACGGTCACCACCGCCCCCGGCCGCCTCGCGCAATCCGACATCGACGCCCTCGTCGCCCAGGGCCGCTCCCCCCAGGACATCGTCGCCGCGACCCAGCTCGTCTCCGTCGTCCCCTACCAGGTCCGCCTCCTGGCCGGCCTCCGCGCCATGCAGGGCGCCGCCGCCCCCGAACCCACGCCGCCCAAGCCCACGAAAGCCCCCGCCCACTTCACCATGGCGGAAGTCGGCTGGTCCCCCCGCCTCCCCCCGGTCGACGCCGCCACCGCCACCCCCCAGCAGCTCGCCGCCCTCGACGCCTGCCCCCCCGCCGTCCGCCGCTCCACCTACTTCCTCACCCTCGCCCTCGACCCGGCCTCCCTGAACGAGCGCGGCGCCCTCTTCAACAGCGTCATGTACGCCCCCCGCGGCCTCCCCCGCGCCGAACGTGAACTCGCCACCGCCATCGTCTCCATGGTCAACGGCTGCGTCTATTGCTGCTCCGTCCACGCCCGCCGCTTCGCCGAGCTGACGAAAGACCCCGCGACCATGCAGCGCCTCCTGGACGAAGGCTTCGACACGCCCCTCGCCCCCCGCAACCGCGCCATTGTCGACTTCGCGGCCAAGCTCACCGCCACCCCCGGCGCCATCGCGCCCGAAGACCTGGCGCCGCTCCGCACCGCCGGCCTGTCGGACCTGGAACTGCTGGACCTCGTCCACGCCATCGCGATGTTCGCGAACGCAAACCGCCTCATGCAGTCCCTCGGCGACTCGACCCCGCCCTGACCACCGGCGATCAGACCGTAGGGTGGATCCTCCAACCCACCACCACAGCCCCCAACCGCAGGGCCAGCATCAAACCGTGGCAGCACCCTCCGCCGGCCGGCGGCTCTGCCACAACTGCACGAAGTCGATGGGCTGCAGCAGCACCGGCGGAAACCCGCCATCCCGCGTCACGTCCGCCAGGATGTTCCGCGCATACGGGAACAGCAGCCGCGGGCACTCCACCAGCAGGATCGGCTCCACCGTGTTCTCCGGCACGCCGCTCAGCGTGAACACGCCGCAATACGACAGCTCGATGATGAACACCGGCGCCGGCGTCGTGCCGTTGGCCGAAACCGAAGGCTCCGTCGCCTCCGCCTTGATCTGCAGCGTCACCTCGAACACGTCCTGCCCGTCCTGGATACGGCGCGCATTGACGTCGAGGTTGATGTTCACGTTCGGCTGGCTGCGCAGCGTGCTGTAGATCGCCGGCGCGTTCGGCACCTCGAACGAAAGGTCCTTCACATACTGAATGTTCACGACCAGCGGCTGCGGCGGCGCGATCGGCGGTGTGGTCTCGGACATCAGGCTTCCCCGGTTGGCTTCGCGCCGCGCGGTAACACGTCCCGAACGGCGACGCTACCCGGGTGCCCCCTCATGCGCCATCACATGCCGCGCGATCTCCTCCCCGGTCGCGATCCACACGTCGCCGCACCCGATCGCATAATCCAGGAACTCCCGCAGCAGCCGGAACCGCATCGGCCGCCCGCTCACCTGCGGGTGCAGCACGGTCGTCACCATCGCCCCCCACTCCCGCGTCTCGTCCAGCTCGTCCTTCCAGATCGAAAGCACATGCTCCCGCGGGAACAGCGGACGCGGGCTGAACCGGTTGCTCAGCCCATAGATCCAATCGTCGTAGCTGGACGTCACCGGCAGCTCCAGCACCCCCGGCCGCCCATCCGCCAGCACCTGCCGATACGGCCGCACGTCGTCCCGCCAACTGCTGGAATACAGGAACCCGTGCTCCGCCAGCCACGTCCGCAGCACCTCCGTGCTCTCCCCGAACGGCGCGCGATACCCCACGGGCACGACCCCCATGGTCGCCAGCGCCGCCATCCCCTGCTCCAGCTCGTCCAGCACCCGCGGGTCGTGCGGCTCGGGCGTGAAGTGATAGAACCCGTGGTGCCCGATCTCGTGCCCCGCCTGCAGCACCGCGTCGCACGTCGCCCGGTGCGCCTCGATCGCCCAGCCCGTGATGAAGAACGTCGCCCGCAGCCCCCGCTCCCGCAGCAGACCCAGCAGCACCGGCACGCCCACCCGCGCCTCGAACCCCCCGAACGACATCGTCACCAGCCGCTCGGCATGCGCCGCGTCCTTGCCCGTCCAGGCGCTCTCGGCATCCAGGTCGAACGACAGGAACATCGCCGCCCTGTTGCCACCCGGCCACGGGATGACCGGCGCCGGCCCGGCCAGGTTCGCAGGCACGTGCGGGCAATGCCGCGTCATGGCCGCACCCACAGCCGCCCGCCATCCGCGTCCGTCCGGACCAGCCGCCAGTCATGCGTCTCGGCGTATCGCGTCAGGGCCAGGTCCATCGGTGTCTTCCATGCCTTGGGGTTCAACCCGGCGTAGATCGCCGCCGGCGGCACCCGATCGAACGCCGCCGCAAGCGTCGACGGCGACAGCACGTGCAACCGCGCAAGCTGCTCCGCGGGCCACAGGTCGCCGGACCGGAACACGAACGGCCCGGTCGCGAACTCAAGCCGCACCGGGTTCGCGTCCATCACGGCCCGCGGGAACAGCGTCGCCACCTCCCCCCCGCGCGGCAGAGCCTCCCGAATCGCCAACGCCGTCCGGTGCGCCTGCACCCCCACCCAGCGTCCGGGATCCGCGGCATGCACAAGCTCCGGCGCGTTCAGCATCAGCACCGGCAGGATCGGCAACGCCGCGACCACAACCAGGATCCGCTTGCGGTCCGGCCCCGTCGAATGCTCCGACACCCGCCACAGATGCGCGATGCAGCACGCCAGCAGCGGCGCCACCGGCGCGAAATACATCGCCCAGGACGGGCTGGGCACCAGCGCCAGCAGCACGGCGCCCACCAGCAGCCCCACCAGCAGCCGCCCCGGCCGCTTCCACTTCCGCCGCCGGGCCACGACGAGCATGGCAAGCGTGGAGGCCAGCACGACAAGCGTCAGATTGCCGCCCAGCACCAGCCAATCCAGCATCGCGACGATCCGCGACGGCGGCGTCAGCAGCTCGTCCAGCCCCTCCCGCCCATACCAGTCCATCGGCCCGGCCACATGGAAGTCGAACACCCCGAACCGGAACGCCTCCGGCGCCGCAGCAAAGCAGAGTACGGCCGGCACCGCAGCCACGGCGGTCCCCAGCAGGAACGGCGGGACCCGCATCCGCGGCGCGAACAGCGCGTGCACGCCCAGCGCGACCGGCCCGAACAGGTACGAAACCTTGGCCTCCACCGCGAGGCCGAACAGCAGCGCCGCCCCCGCCCGCCCCCACCAGGACCGCTCCACCGCCCACAGATGAACCGACAAGCCGGCCAGGAACAGCGCCAACGGCAGCGCGTCGTTGCGCGTGTTGGACAGCGGCGCCGTCAGGAACGGCGACGCCAGGCACGCCGCCATCAGCACCGCCGAAAGCCCCACCCCCGCCCCCAGCCGCCGCAGCAACCGCCACAGCAGAACGGAAGACATCAGCGCCAGCCCGAACGTCAGCAGCCGCCCCGTCAGCAGGAACCACCCGCCGCTCAGCTTGAACGCCCCGGCCAGCACGAACGGATACAGCGGCGCCTGCAGATACGCGAAGTCGCGATACGGCAGCATGTCCCGCGCGAACACCCCGGCCGCGATATACTGATCCTCGTCATACGTGACGGGCCGCGTCATCGCCGCCGCGAACAGCAGCGCCACCCCCAACAAGGCCAGGACGAGCAGAGCGGCCCGCGCGCCGACGCCCAGCCGGGGCGCCGCCGCAGACGCCGCCACCGGAGGTTGCATGATCGTCGCCGACATGCCCGACCTTGGCGCTACCGCGGCGGCCCCGTCAATCGTCCCTTTCGCGCGCAAGCCCCATCGTCACGGCCTGCAGCAGCACCGGAAGCCGCCGACTTGAGCCGATCCCGAGCCTCCGCCGGCAGCCGGATCGACGGAAAGGCCGGTTGCGGAGAGTTGGACGGCGGCACGCGCCCCCAATCAGCAGTGTTGCACACATGTGCGCATCACCGCTGCGAAAACCGCCGCAGCACGTTCCCCGTCACCCGCGCCACGTCGTTGTCATACCCCCGGATCGGCAGTCCCCCGCACCACGTGATCGACCCCGTCGCGAACACCGCCCCCCCGTTCCGAGTCTCGAACAGCACCAGCTCCGCCCGGATCAGGTCCGCCGGCCGCTCACCCGTCACCGTGTTCACATGGCTCAAAAGCTCCTCCGGCACGGCAATGAAATGCGCCTGGTGCCCCTCGCTCCGCGCCAGGATCACCGTGTTGGGCGGAGTCCCCAGCCGCTGATCGGCCCGATCCAGCTCGAACCCCGCCGCACCCCCGCCGGACAACCCCTCGCCCCCGAACACCTCCCCCGTCACGCCCTCGAACACCCACTCATGCTCCGGTCCCACCGCCATGCGCCGGTAATGGCTGCCCTCGAACAGCCCCTGCGCCGAGAACCCCACCCCCGCCAGCGCCTGCG
>CAXTPG010000040.1:0-36432 GCA_964246015.1 uncultured Acetobacteraceae bacterium | reverse complement strand
GGCGGCGGCGGCGGCGGCGGGGCGGCCCGCGGTGTGGGCGGGGGCGGCGCCGGGGCCGGTGCCATCAGGTCGTCGAACTCGGCGAACGGATCGTGCGACGGCGGCGCCGGTTGGCGGGCGGCCGGGGCGGAAGGGGGCGCGGGTTGCAGGGGAGGCGGCGCGGACGGCGCCTGCGGCTGCAAGCCCGACAGGTCGCCGATCAGCGCGTCGAAGTCGATGTCGACCGGGTTGGGCGTCAGCACGCGCGGCATCAGCATCGCGTGCCGGTTGGCGTCGACGTTGTCGGGCTGCGACGGGCCCTGCCACGTGACCGCGGGCTTCGCCCCGGCGAACAGGTCGTCATCCGGGTTCGTGGGCCGGCGCTGGTTGTCGTCCTGCCGGTCGAACGGGTCGTCGACCCGGCGCTGCGCCGGGGCATGGTGGATGGGATGGCTGAACGACGGGTCGGGCGGCCGGCCCAGCGGGTCGTCGAGCGGATCGATGTCCAGCGGGTCGGCGCCCTCGGCCGGCCCGAGCGGGGAGGCGACGGCGGCCGACGTCTCCTCCACCTCGATCGTGTACTCGCCCAGGCGGAACGAGTCGCCGTCCGTCAGGATGATGCGGCTGTCGCGTGAGGTCGGCTCCCGGGCGCCGTTGACGTAGACGCCGTTGGTGCTGAGGTCCGTCAGGACCCAGCGCCCGGCCTCCAGCCCCACGACGCAATGCGTCTTGGACAGATGCCGGTCGGGGTCGTCCAGCACCCAATCGTTGCGCTCGCCCCGGCCGATGGATAGCGTCCCCGTGGCGATCGTCCGCGTACCGCGGCCCCCCGCGCCGGACAGGCTGAGCCTCAGCGCCATGGCCGGCCCGGGCGGATGACGGCGGGCGGGGCGGCGGGCGCGGGGGCGGAAAGGGAGGCGCGCATGGTCAAGAACGGGGCGTCGGCGGACGTCATACTGGCGGAATGCAACGGCCAGGCCTGGCTGGTCCTGGGGGAGCAGCACATCGACGATCTCCTGAACAACACCCTGTCAGCCCATGTTAGCATCGACATAATCGCGTGCGAGTCGAAATCCGCGGTCGACGCGTTGTGGCGGCGCCATGGCGGGGGCGACAACACCGCAATGATGTGGATGATCCACCCCGCCATCCTGCGGCGCGCCCGCGGCCAGTCCCAGGGCCTCCCGGGCGAGGTCATCGTCGCCTTCGCCGCCTGGTCCGCAGCATTGGACGATGCCGCGCAGACCGCGCTCCGCACCGCCGCCGACCTGGCGCTGAACCGGCCCGAGGCGGCGCTGGCCCTGGTACGCCACGTGCCGCAGGACGCGCCCCCGATGGCGGCCCAGATGGCGGACCTGCGGAGCGGCCTGGTGGAAGCCCACCTGGCCGGCATGGGCGTCGCGGCGGAGCGGCTCCTGCGGGAGACGATGACCGTCGCCTCGCCCGAGCTGGCGGACCGGATCACGCTGGTGCTGCGGCTCACGTAAGGCCGCGGCGCTATTTCAACGATGCCAGCAAGGCATCGAGGTCGGCGTCCGTCTCGTCCGGCGGCGCGGGCGGCGGCTCGGCCCCCAGGCTCGCCAGCAGCGCGTCGAGGTCGGCGTCGTCCTGGTCCGGTTCGGGCGGCGCGGGGTCCGGCGCGGCCGGCGCGGCGGCGGCAGCGGCCTGGTCGGTCGCGCCCAGCCCGGCCAGCAGGGCGTCCAGCTCGGACGTATCCTCCTCCTCGGCCACGGGCGGGGGCGCCAGGGCTGGGGCGGGGGCTGGGGCGGGGGCCGGGGCGGGCGCGGGCTTCGCGGCCGGCTTGGCTGCGGGCGCCGGCGCGGGCTTGGCCACCGGTGCGGCAGGCTTGGGCGGCGGCGGCGGCTTGATCTCGACCGGCGCCCAGCGCCCGGCCAGCGGCGGCCCCGCCAACGACCCGAAGCCCGCAACCCGAACCTCCGGCCGGCCCCGCAGGCTGACGACGGGCATGACGCCCACGGAAGACACCTGCGCCGACTGGCGTTCCGTGAACAGCCGTTCCGTGCAGGGAAGCGCGATCTGGTCGCCGTCCGCGTCCCGGTAGACATAGACCGGCAGCTCGCCCACCACGCTGACGCTGCCGAGCTTCATGGCCCGGCCGCCCGACAACCACGCCTCGGCCGCCAGCTTCGCCACCAGCAGCGCCGGGTGCCCCCACAGCATGCCCGACAGCCCACCCTGGCGCGTGAACTCCTCGAACGCGAACGCGTCGATCGGGTCCGTCCGCTTGCCATACGGCATCCGCAGCAGGAACCGCGGGGAAGCGAGGCCCAGATACGCCGCGGCCGGCAGGCCCCGCAGCGACGCCCAGGCGGAGCTGACCAGCGGGTGCCACTCATGCTCCGGCGTGCGCAGCGCGTCGGGGCCGATGCCGGCCACGAAGGGCGCCCCGGCGGCCCCCGCCAGTTGCGCCATGCGGCCCAGCAGGTCTGCGTGGGGGGGCGACAGCTCGAACCCGTACAGCCCCGCCAGGAAACTGATCGGGCCGGCATCCGCATCCGCCGCGGGCTGTTCCACCAGCAGCCCATACAGCGCCGTCTCGCGCAGGTCGTCGCTGGACGCGAGGTCCGCCGCCAGCTCCTCCGCCGAGATGTCATAGAGGACGATCTGCAGCCGCGCGCCCGTCTCCAGCCCGCGCACCAGCATCTCGACCCCGCGCCACAGCGCCTCGGTGGACTGGAACTCCGGGTGGTGCAGCACGCGGCGCATCGCGTCCGACAGCGCCGTATCGACCCGGGCGACCATGGCGTCCTGCCGGCTGTCGGTCGCCGGGACGATGTGCGGGCCGACCAGGCGGCGGATCAGGTCGTCGGTCGAGGCCTCGGCGGCCGGCTTGCGGCCGGTCAGGCGGGCGAAGTCGCCCAGCTTGCGGTCCATGGCGATGGCCCCGCCGCGGGCGCGCCGCGTTTCGGGCGGCGGCAGGGCCTCGGCGCCGGCCCAGGACAGCACCTCCTTCGCAGCGCGGTCGAAGCCGGCGCGGCTGCCCAGGTTGCGGCGCAGCGTCAGCAGCTCCTCCATGACCGGGAGCGCCTCGGCGAGCTGGTCGGGGTGGAAGTCGTCCATGGTGGCCGGCGCGATCTCGACCGTGCCGCCATCCTCGTCCAGCGGCACCAGGATGCGGGGTGCCAGGCGGGCGAGCACGTCGTCGAGCGTATCGACGTCGACCCGCAGCGGCTTGCGGGCGGCCAGCATGGCGCCGGTGTCGAGCACCCCCTTGCTCGCCCGGCCCGAGAAATCGCCCAGCACCGCCAGCCGGAACGCCGGGCCAGGGGCCGCCGGCGTGGCGGCACCGAGCCGGCCGAAGCTCACGTCATAGCGCATGTCGATGCCCTCCCGGCGGCAGGATGCAACCGGATGGGCAGCCTGCACAACCCGCCCGGTCCCGCCGTGGGCGCGGTCAGGCCCGGAAGTAGGCCTCCACCGGCCCCTTCAGCTTCATCGTCATCGGCCGGCCGCGGCGGTCCATCGCGTTGCCGACGGTCACCCGCACCCAGCCCTCGCTGATGCAGTATTCCTGCACGTTGGTCTTCTCGATGCCCTTGAACCGGATGCCGACGCCGCGTTCCAGCAGGGCGGCGTCGAAGTGCGGGCTGTCGGGGTCGGCGCAGAGCCGGTCGGGGGGAGGGGGCGTGTCGCTCATCGCCGCTGCATCCCATGGACGGGGCCGGATGTCACGCCGGCCCCTCCATGACTCAGACCGAGAAGTACTTGGCGTGGGGGTTCAGCACCACGATCGCGCTGGTGGATTGCTCGGGATGGAGCTGCCACTCGTCGGACAGGTCGACGCCGATCCGCTTCGCATCCAGCAACTGCAGCAGGGGCGCCTGGTCCTCGAGCTTCGGGCACGCCGGGTAGCCGAAGCTGTAGCGGCTGCCGCGATAGCCCTGGGCCAGCATCTTCTCCATGTCGCGGTCGTCCTCGCCGGCATGGCCCAGCTCGGCGCGGATGCGCTTATGGGTGTATTCGGCCATGGCCTCCGCGATCTCGACCGAGAGACCGTGCAGATAGAGGTAGTCCTGGTAGCGGTTCTCCTCGAACCAGACGCGGGCGGTGTCGCTCGCCTTCTGGCCGACGGTCACGACCTGCAGGCCGATCACGTCGCGCTCCTTCTCGTCGACGTCGCGGAAGAAGTCGGCGATGCACTCACCGTCGTCCTTCGGCTGCCGCGGCAGGCCGAAGCGGCACAGCTCCGTCTCGCCGTCCTGGTCGAACACGATCAGGTCGTTGCCCTGCCCGGCGGCCTTCCAGTAGCCGTAGATCGCCTGCGGCTTCAGGATGTCGTCGGCTTCCGCGATCCCCAGCATGCGCCGCATGATCGGCCGAAGCTCCTGCTTGGCCCAGCCCAGGAAGTCCTCCAGCGACTTGCCCTGCTTCCGGAAGCCCCACTGGAATTGATACAGGCTGCGCTCGTTCAGGAACGGGATGACGGCCTTCGTCGGCGCCTCGATCACCCGCGGCCCCCAGAACGGCGGCGGCGCGACAGGCACGTCGGCCGTCAGGCGGCGCCGGCGGGCCTGCACCGTGGCGACATCCACGGGGCGGAACGCGCGGGCATCCGCCTGGCCCAGCGTCCGCTTCGTGTTGCGCGCCTTGCCGGACCGCTTGGCCTGCACGGCGCTGAGATAGTCGTCGAACCCGTTGCCGGTGACCCGGTCCATCAGGTGCAGCCCGTCGAACGCGTCCCGCGCATAGGCGACCCGGCCGCACGCATAGGCCTGCACGCAATCGTCCTCCACGTAGTTCCGGGTCAGCGCGGCGCCGCCGAGCATCACGGGGATGTCCAGCCCCTGCCGGGTCATCTCCTCCAGGTTCTCGCGCATCACGACCGTCGACTTCACCAGCAGCCCCGACATGCCGATGGCGTGCGCACGGTGCTCCTTCGCGGCCTCCACCATGTCCGCCAGCTTCACCTTGATCCCCAGGTTGATCACCCGGTAGCCGTTGTTGGTCAGGATGATGTCGACGAGGTTCTTGCCGATGTCGTGCACGTCGCCCTTCACGGTCGCGAGGACGATGGTGCCCTTCTCCTGGCCCTCGACCTTCTCCATGTGCGGCTCCAGATGGGCGACGGCGGCCTTCATCGTCTCCGCGGATTGCAGCACGAACGGAAGCTGCATCTTGCCGGCGCCGAACAGCTCGCCCACCACCTTCATGCCGTCCAGCAGGATGGTGTTGATGATGTCGAGCGGGGCGTGCCGGGTCATGGCCTCGTCGAGTTCCTCGGCCAGGCCCTTGCGGTCGCCGTCGACGATGCGGTCCTTGAGGCGGCCCTCGACGGTGTCGGCGCGGATTTTCTTCACCGCGTCGACGGCCTTGCGCTCCGCGAACATCGCCAGCAGGGCCTGCAGCGGGTCGTAGCCCTCCCGCCTCCGGTCGAACAGCAGGTCCTCCATGACCTGCACTTCCTCGGCGGGAATAAGGTGCAAGGGCCTGATCTTGCTGACGTGCACGATGGCGCCCGTCATCCCGGCGCGCACGGCGTGGTCCAGGAAGACGGAGTTCAGCACGGCGCGGGAGGCGGCGTTGAGGCCAAACGAGATGTTGCTGAGGCCCAGGATGATCTGGATGTCGGGGAAGGCGTCGCGGATCAGCTTGATGCCCTCCAGCGTCCACTGGCCCAGCTTGCGGTCGTCCTCGTTGCCCGTCGCGATGGTGAACGTCAGCGGGTCGATCATCAGGTCGGATTGCGGCAGGCCGTGCTTGTCGCAGGCGAACTCGACCAGGCGGCGGGCGACGGCGAGTTTCTCGTCCGGCGTCTTCGCCATGCCCTTCTCGTCGATGGTCAGGGCTATGACTGCGGCGCCGAACTTCTTGGCGAGGATCAGCCGGTCGCGCGCCGCGTCCTCGCCGTCCTCGAAGTTGATGGAGTTGATGATCGGCTTGCCGCCGTGCAGCTTCAGCGCGGCCTCGATCACCGGCGTCTCCGTGCTGTCGATCACGAGCGGCGAGTTCACGCTGCTGGTGAAGCGCGTGATGACCTCGTTCATTTCCATGATCTCGTCGCGGCCGACGAAGGCGGTGCAGATGTCGAGGCTGTTGGACCCTTCGGCGACCTGCTCGCGCCCCACGGCGACGCAGCCGTCCCAATCGGCCTTTTCCTGCAATTCCCGCCACTTCTTGCTCCCGTTGGCGTTGCAGCGCTCGCCGATCGAGAAGTAGCTGTTCTCCTGCCGCAGCGCCGTCTGGCCATAGAGGCTCGCGACGCTCGGGATCCAGACGGGCTTGCGGGCGACGGGGGCCGGCCGGCGCGCCCCTGCACCTTGGCCGATCCGGGCGAGCATGGCGTCGAGCGCCTGGATATGCGGCGTCGACGTGCCGCAGCAGCCGCCGATCAGGTTGAGCCCGTCCTCGGTCACGAAGCGCTCCATCCACGACGCCATCTGCGCGGGGTCGAGCGGGTAGTGCGTCTTGCCGTCGACCAGCTCGGGCAACCCGGCGTTGGGCTGGCACGACAACAGGCCGGGCCAGTTGGCGGCGAGCCAGCGGACGTGCTCCGCCATCTCCTGCGGGCCGGTCGCGCAGTTGAGGCCGATGAGCGGGACATCCAGGGCGTGGATGACCGTCGCGGCGGCGGCGATGTCGGGACCGACGAGCAGCGTCCCCGTGGTCTCGACGGTGACCTGGACGAAGATCGGCGTGTCCGTGCCCGCCTCGGTCCTGGCGATCTTGGCGGCGTTGACCGCGGCCTTGATCTGCAGCGTGTCCTGGCATGTCTCGATCAGGATGGCGTCGACGCCGCCCGCGACCAGGCCGCGGCACTGCTCGGCGATCGAGGCCTCCAGCGCGTCGTAGCCGATGTTGCCGAGGGTCGGCAGCTTGGTCCCCGGCCCGATGCTGCCGACGACGTAGCGGTGGCGGCCGTCTGAAAAGCTTTCGGCGGCCTCCCGCGCCAGTTGCGCGGCGACCGTGTTGATCTCGAGCGTCCGGTCCTGCAGGCCGAACTCCGCCAGGGTGGTGACGCTGCCGCCGAAGGTGTTGGTCTCCACCATGTCGGCCCCGGCCTCGAAGTAGCCGCGGTGGATCTCGCGGACCAGGTCGGGCCGGGACAGGTTCAGCACCTCGGTGCAGTTCTCCTGGTTCCAATAGTCGCGCTCGATGTCGAGCGTCAGCGCCTGGACGCGGCTGCCCATGCCGCCGTCGCACAGCAGGACCTGGTCGCGAAGCGCGTCGAGAAGGTGCGGTCGGGTCATGGGGCAGCCTTTTCAGTCTTCAGTTCTTCGGTCTTCAGTTCGCAGCTGGGCGTCGCGGACCAGATTTTCACGTCGATCGCGCCCGGGACCCGTCTTGCCGGTGGGGCGCTCAGGCCCGCATCGGCCAGCAAGCCCTGCATGGTCGTGTCATCGAAACCGGGCCAGCGATGGGCGAGCCGGTCGGACAGCGCGGAGCGGTCATGGGCCGCGAGGTCGACGACCAGCAGGCGGCCCGCGGGCGCCAGCATGCGGGCGGCCTCGGCCAGGGCGGCGGCCGGGTCCTCGGCGTAGTGGAGCACCATCTGCAGCACGACGACGTCGTAGGCGCCGGCCAAAGGCAGGCGATACATGTCGGCCTGGCGCACGGAAAGGTGGCCCAGGCCGGTTCGCGCGAGCCGGGACCGGGCCAGGGCCAGCATCGCCCGGCTCGCATCCACCCCCAGCCCGGCGCGCACCCGTGGCGCCAGCAATTCCAGCAGGCGGCCGGTGCCGGTGCCGATGTCCAGCAGGCGGCCCAGCGGGCCCCGCGGCAGCAGGTCCACCAAAGCGGCCTCGACATCGGCGGCCGGCAGGCCCAGCGCGCGCATCTCGTCCCAGTCGGCGCCCTGGCGATGGAACCCGTCCGACGCGATCCGCGCGCGCTCGGCCAGCACCCGGGCGGCGGCGCGGCGGTCGGCGGCCAGGACGGGGTCGTCCTCGGGCAACCGCGCCAGAAGCTCCAGCACCAGGCCCGGCTCGGGCGGCAGGCCGAACCACACGTTGGCGCCCTCGCGCACGCGCTCCATGACGCCCGCGTCGCACAACAGCTTCAAATGACGGGACAGGCGCGGCTGCGACTGCCCCAGGATCTCGGTCAGTTCGACGACGCAGAACGCGCCCCGGGCGGCAAGCGCCAGCAGCCGAAGCCGCGTCGGCTCGGCGCAGGCGCGCAGTTCGGCGAGGAGCGTGTCCATTGGCTTGCACATGACATAAACTTATCCTTATGTCCATGGGATGATGCGCATCGATGCCCGGCTGCCCGTTCGGTTCGGCCCCCTGGAGTCGCGGAGGGCGCACGAGGCGGTGCTGTCCGACGGCGCGCTTGCCGGGCCGCCGTTTGAGGCGTTCACGGCCGGGCCGGCGGGTCATCCCATGGATTGCGCATGTTGCGTGCCGCGGTCCGGCGCGGCGATGGCGCTGGCCGCGCTGTTCCGGGCGCGCGCGACGGGAACCGGACCGGCGTTCCGGGGCGTCCTGGCCGTCGTTGGTCCGGACGGCGAGGCCGCGGTGCGCGCGGCGTTGACCGACGACGCGATGGCGTCGGGCCGGTTCCGGCTTACCGAAGGGGCGGGTTGACTGGCGCGGGATGGCGAGCCAACTCTTTCAAGATGGCATTATTCGCGGTGATCTCGGTCGGGGAAAACGAGCGTCTCGCTGACGCGGTGAAGCGCGAGTTTTCCGACTCGAGTTTCCGGATAGGTCCGGGGCAGTACTTCGTCTCGGCCACCAAGCTGACGACCAAGGATGTGGCGACCAGGCTCGGGACGTCCGGCGGAAAGGTCGGCCGGGTTCTAGTGATGAACGTGGTCAATCAAACGGGTTGGCACTCCAAGGACATGTGGGAGTGGATCGCAACTCAAAATGCCGTCTCGGATGATGCCGATCTATGAACCCGCCCTCACAGCAGACGTCGGAGGGCGAGAGTGGCCCCCCGCCCGAAAGTGCGATGGGCGCACCTGTGCGAGACCTGCATCCGACGATGGACGCGCGGTTCGTTCTCGTCGAAATCGGTAAGCTCACATCCAAGGTCGATCGGCTGATCGATGATGTCGCGACCTTGACCAGAAACGTGAGCGAACTCCGTGGCCACGTTGCGTTTGTCAAAGGAGCATTCTGGGTGGTGGGCGGCCTGGTCGTAGTCGGGGCGGCGCTCTCTGGCGCGATCGTCTCCGGCAAGCTCAGGATTGGCTTCGGCTGACCGGGCGAAGCTCAGGTCACCAGAATCAGCGCAATGCCGCCGGCGAGCACGGCAAATGTCGTCACCATCCCGGCCACGCGGAACCGGAACACCTCCGGCGTGCGGGACACGCCCCATGCGTGGGAGGCCCGGCCGATCACCAGCGCGAGGCACAGGACATGCAGCGTCCAGGGCCAGGCGCCCCGGCTTTCCGCCATCACCAGCAGCAGCAGCGCCAGCGGGACGTATTCGGCGAAATTGGCCTGCACCCGCATCCTGCGTTCCAGCTCCGGATCGGCGCCGCTGCCCAGCGCCACACGCGCCGCCCGGCGTGCGCGGATCACGCGGACGGACAGCAGGATGAAGCCCAAGGCCAGCAGGGCCGCATAGGGCGGCACGACGCTGAGCCGCATCGCCCTAGGCCCGCATGCCGGCGGCGCGCAGGCCGGGCGGGCGCCCAAGGTCGGAACCGGCGTTCGCGGGACGGTGCTTCATTCCTTATCCATGGGGTCGGGCGGCCGCTGCGACAAGTCTGACACCGCCGCGGCTCGGCCTGGCCCGGCGGACGGCTCGGCCAGGTGGCGGAGCAGGGCCTCCGCCGACGTGCGCCAGGTGATCGGCCGGAACTCGGTCCTGATCCGCGCTTCCATGCGCTCGATCAACGCATCATCCGTGCAGGCCCGCCGGATCACGTCCGTGGCCGCCGGGATGTCCTCGGGGTCGAAATACAGGCAGAAGGGCCCGCCCGCCTCGGGGACCGAAGCGCGGTCGGACGCGACGCAGACCTTGCCGAACGACAGGCTCTCCGTCACCGGCAGCCCCCATCCTTCATACAGTGACGGGAACAGCGTGAAGCGGCACCCGCGATACAGCGCCGCCAGCTCCGCGTCCCCGGGGTTGGACACCAGCACCACCTTGCCGTCGAGATACGCACAATTCTCGAGCTGCTGCATCAGGTCGTCGACCAGCCACCCCACGTGCCCGGCAAAGACCAGCACCGGCACGGCATCGGCCCCCATCTCGTCCAGCATGCGCCGCCAGGCCCGGAACGCCAGAAGATGGTTCTTCCGCGCCTCGATGGTCGACACGAACAGCACATACCCGCCCGCCAGCAGCCCGGCGGGCAGCGTCGCGCCCGGCCGGGGCGGCGGCGCGGAGAAGCCGGTCCCGATCGGCAGCGTATGGACCGGCAACGGGAGCGGGATGCCCGACCTGTCGGCCCACCGCACGACGTCCCGCCCCGTGGCGTCGGAGATGGCGAGCACGATGTCCACCCGGGGCAGGAAGTTGGCGACCCAGCCGGCGAAGGTCCGCACCAGCACCTGGTCGCACCACTCCGGCCGCAACAGCGGGATCAGGTCGTAGACCAGCAGCGCGGTGCGAACGCCCCGCCGCCCCGCGACCCGGTCGATGAAGCCCGCATAATCCGGATGGAACCAGGGCGACCCGAGCACGGCGAGCACGTCGCCCGGCCGGGCCGCCTCCCGCACGTCCTGGCCGTCGAAGGCCGTGGCCGCCGTCCGCTTCCCCGTCAGCCCCGTCCGGATCGCCGAAAGGGCGGCCCGGACGGCGCGCACCCCGAAGCGCACGGCGCCCGCCTCGGCGGACAGCGCGCGGCGCTGCAGCATGAACGCCTGCGCCAGCGGGGTCCGGACCTCCAACGGCAACCGCACCGCCAGCGTGCGCAGCCGCCCCCGGCTGGACGGGGCGGGATCGCGCGTCCAGCCCGCCGCCTCCTGCCCCGGCGGCGCGGGCGCCAGCATGGCCTGGAACAGATCCTGCACCGCCTCCCACGGCACCGTCCGCAGCGTATCGGCGATCGGATCGTGCCGGCAGAATCGCACGCCCGGGCCCAGGATCGCATGCAGCTCGGCATACAGCTCGAAGGAGAGGCGCTGGATCCCGCTAGGCCGCCGGTTGTTCGCCCCGTAGTGGAAGAGGTCCTCCACGTCGAGCCACAGGGTCATTCCGGGTCGGGCAACGTCGCATCGCCGCGGCCGAGCGGCCGCTGCATATAGACGGTATCGACCCATCGGCCGAACTTGAAGCCGGAGGCGCGCAGCAGCCCGCAGCGCTGGAAGCCCACCGAGGAATGGACGCCGATCGAGCCGACGTTGTCGGAATCGCCGATCACCGCGAACATCTGGCGGAACCCGGCCGACTCCGCGTCCAGCAGCAGCCGCAGGACCAGCGCCTTGCCCACCCCCTGCCCGCGCACGTCGTCGCGGACATAGATGCTGTTCTCGGCGGAGAACCGGTAGGCCGAGCGGTCGCGGAACTGCATGTAGTATCCGTAGCCCAGCACGCCGGTGTCGTCGGCGGCCACCAGGTACGACCAGCCCCGGCCGGTTATGGTGCGGAACCGGGCCGCCATGTCCTCGACGCTGGGCGGCGTCTCCTCGAACGTGCCGGCGCCGTGCAGCACATGGTGGGCGTAGATGGCCTGGATCTCGGGGATGTCGGCGTCGGTGGCGGGGCGTATCTCCATTCCGTGTTCATAGAGTCGGGGCATGGCGGCGACAAGGCTTGCATTCCGGGCCGCTACCGTTGCAAGAACGGCGTATTAGCCGTGCGCCCGTTGACCGTCCGTTAACCTCATTTGTCGAGCGGAGGCGATCAGGGCGTGATATAAGGCGGCACCGGCAGGCGGTTCACCCGTCCGTCGGTGCTTGCCATGAAGGATGTGCCCGTGGACCAGAACAACGCCAGCGATCCGGTCTCGCTCCCACGCCTCGACGCCTCCACGATCGAGGGCGAAGGGGCCGCAACGGACACGCGGCTGCTCGCCGTCGCCGCCGTCGCGCGGCATCATGGCGTGGAGCTGCGCCCCGCTGATTTCCGTCCGGCGGTGGGCGAGGCGGTGCCGTCGCCGGCAGCGCTGGCGGCCTGGGCGCGCGAGGCGGGCCTGCACGCGAAGGCGGAGCGGGTGCGCTGGCGCGCGCTGTTCAAGCTGCTGGGATCGCAGAACCCCCCGCCGCCCGTGATCCTCCTGATGAAGGACGGCTCGGCCGCGCTCATGGTCGGCGCCAACATGCAGGCGAACATCGTCGGCCTGCGCGACCCCCGCACCGCCGCGTCCGAGGAGCCGGTGGCCGTCGACGAGCTGCGCCTGTCCGAGGTGTGGGACGGCGAGGTCCTGCTGGTGCGGACCATGCGCGCCGTCTCCGAAGCCGACAAGCCGTTCAACCTGTCGTGGCTGATGGGCCTCGTCTTCCTCGAAAAGCGGTCGCTCCGCGACGTCAGCATCGCCTCCATCACGTTGAGCGCGCTCACGATCATCCCGCCGCTGCTGGTGATGACCGTCGTCGACCGCGTGGTCGTGCACCGCAGCTTCTCCACCCTGGTGCTGCTCGCCGTCATCCTGGGCATCACGACCCTCTATGAGACGCTGCTGGGCTATGCCCGGCGCGAGATCGTCCAGGTCGTCTCCACCCGCGTCGACGCCAAGCTCAACATCCATATGTTCGACCGTCTGCTGGGCCTCCCGCTCGACTATTTCGAGAAGACGCCGGCCGGGCAGACCAACTTCCGGCTCGCGCAGATCTGGAAGATCCGCGAGTTCCTGACCGGGAAGCTGATGGGCACCTTCCTGGACATGTTCACGCTGGTGTTCCTGCTGCCGCTGCTGTTCTGGATGGAGCCGACGCTGGCCTGGATCGTCCTGGTCTGCGCGGTGCTGATCGCGGGCGTCATCCTCGCCTTCCTGCCGGCGCTGCGTGTCATCATCGGCAAGCAGACGCAGGCGGAGTCGATGAAGGGCACGACCCTGGTCGAAACCGTGCACGGCATCCGCACGGTGAAATCCCTGGCGCTGGAACCGCAGCGCCGGGCCGAATGGGACGAGCGCACGGCCCTGGCCGGCGAGTTGAAGCTGCAGGCCGGGCGCACGGCCAACATGCCGCAGACGATCATCGCCCCCATCGAAAGCTTCATCCAGCGCGGCGTCATCCTGATCGGCGCCTACATCGCGCTGCACGACCAGACCGGGATCGCGGTCGGCGGCCTGGTCGCGTTCATGATGCTGGGCGCCCGCGTGACCCAGCCGCTGGTGTCGGCCGCCCGCCTGATCGAGGATTTCGAGGACGTGCGGGCCTCCATCGCCCAGGTCGGCCTCGTGCTGAACAACCCGACCGAGACGGCGGCCATGAAGTCCGGCATGCGCCCCCGCATCGCCGGCGCCGTGTCGTTCGAGGATCTGACCTTCACCTACCCGGGCACCAAGACCCCGGCGCTGGACAAGGTGAATTTCAGCATCCCCGCCGGCACCATGCTGGGCGTCGTCGGCCGCAGCGGCTCGGGCAAAAGCACGATGACCCGGCTGCTGCAGGGCATCAACCGCGAGTACAACGGCTTCCTGAAGATCGACGGGGTCGAGCTGCGGGAGATCAACCTCACCCATCTGCGCCGCAGCTTCGGCGTCGTGCTGCAGGACAACTTCCTGTTCCGCGGCACCGTGCGCGACAACATCACCGCCGGGCGGCCCGGTCTGACGCTGGACGACGTGGTGAAGGCCGCACGGCTCGCAGGTGCCGAGGAGTTCATCGAGCGTCTGCCCGGCGGCTACGACACGTTCATCGAGGAAGGCTCGGCGAACCTCTCCGGCGGGCAGCGGCAGCGCCTGGCCATCGCGCGCGCCGTGATCGCCGACCCGAAGCTCATGATCCTGGACGAAGCGACCAGCGCGCTGGACCCGGAAAGCGAGGCGCTGGTGAACGCGAACCTCACCCGCCTCGCGAAGGGGCGGACGATGGTCATCGTCTCGCACCGTCTGTCGTCGCTGATCGACTGCGACCTCATCCTGGTCATGGACCGCGGCGGGGTGGTTGACCTGGCGCCGCACAAGACCCTGCTGGAACGGTGCTCCATCTACCGCACGCTGTGGTCGCAGCAGAACCGCCACCTGGACGGCAACCGCAACGCCGCCGCGCTGGTGCCCGTGGCGGCCCAGGGCGATTGACGGCATGCGACCGACATCATCTTTGATTTGAACGGAGGCCGATCATGGGCGCATTGACGTTGCGCGGCGAAAGCCGGAGCGTGAAGCGGGCCGAGGCGGCGGCGTTGCCGTCTCTGCTGGAGTTCCACTCGCCATCCGCCGCGCTGACCGTGGCGCCGGTGCTGTACGGCGCGCGCGGCATCAACACCGTGGTGTGCACGCTGGTCGTGGCGTGCTTCGCCGCCGCCGCGCTGATCCCGGTCGACAAGGTCGTCACCGCCGCCGGCAAGGTCGTGGCGCAGCAGGCCAGCAGCGTCATCCAGCCGCTGGAGCTGGCGATCGTGCGCAGCGTCGACGTGCGGGAGGGCCAGGTGGTCAAGAAGGGCGACCTGCTCGCCCGGCTCGACCCCACCTTCGCCACCGCCGACGCAGGCGCGCTGACCAGCCAGGTCGAAAGCCTGCAGGCCGAGGTCGACCGCCTGCAGGCCGAGGCCTCCGGCACCGATTTCCGCCCGCGCGACGCGTCCCCCATGGCCCTGCTGCAGAAGGCGATCTTCACCCAGCGCGCCGCCGAGCGTGGCTTCAAGATGGAGAACTACTCGCAGAAGATCAGCAGCCTGCAGGCGCAGATCCAGCGCATCATGTCCGACGTCGCGTCGTTCACCGACCGCCTGAAGATCGCCGTCGAACTGGAAAGCAAGCGCGCCGAGCTCGAGAAGCTCGGCAGCGGCAGCATCATCAACCGCATGGCCGCGACCGACGCCCGGCTCGATGCCGAGAATAAGCTGAACACCGCCCGGTCGCAGGCCATCCAGGGCTCGCGCGACCTGGCCGCCATGCAGGCGGAACGCGACGGCTATGACCAGAGCTGGCGCAGCCAGGTGATCCAGGACCTGACCGAGCAGGGCCGCAAGCTGAGCGACGCGCGGGAGAACCTCGCCAAGGCGACCCGGCGCAAGCAACTGGTCGAACTCCGCGCCGACCAGGACTCCATCGTCCTGAACATCGCGAAGGTGTCGACCGGCGCCGTGCTGCAGCCCGGCGAGCAACTGATGTCCCTGACGCCCATCGACGCGCCGCTCGAGGTCGAGGTGAACGTCGCGGGCGCGGATGCCGGCTTCGTCCACCCCGGCAACCCCGTCACCATCAAGTTCGACGCCTTCCCCAGCACCCAGTACGGCAGCGCGGAGGGCGCGGTCCGCTTCGTCAGCCCCGACAGCTTCACCGGCGATCCGGACCAGAAGCAGCGCGGCATCCAGCAGATGCCGCAGACCGGCCTCGCCTTCTTCCGCGCCCGCGTGACGATGGACGAGGTCAAGCTGCACGACACGCCGCCCGGCTTCCGCGTCACGCCCGGCATGCCGGTCAGCGCCGACGTGAAGGTCGGCAAGCGCACGGTCATGAGCTACCTGCTGAGCCGCGTGCTGCCCATCGCCCTGGACGGGATGCGCGAACCGTGATGGCCGAGCCTTGACGCCATGGCTTCGCTGATCGGGCGGCTGCGGGGGCTGCTGTTCCCCGCGGCCCAGTTGAGGGCGGCGTTCGCGGCCGCCGAGGCCGGCCGCCTGAACACGGTGTTCCCGACCCTCGCGAAAGCGGCGCGGAAGGGGGATCGCCGGGCGCAGTACTGGGTCGGCAAGGCCTACCTGGAAGGCCGCGGGGTGCCGCACAGCCGCGCCAGCGCCACCCAATGGCTGCAACGCGCCGCCGAGGCCGGACAGATCGAGGCGCAATCCGTCCTGGCGGCCCTGTACCTGACGGGCGCGAACAAGTCGGAAGGCGGCGTCGGCGCCGCATCGGTCTTCGCCGACGGGGCCGCGACGGAACCGGATTTCGAAAAGGCGGCCCGATGGGCGCGCCCGGCGGCGGAAGCCGGGTCGGCCGACGCGCAGGCGCTGCTCGCGTTCCTGATGACCTCCGGCCCGGAATCGATGCGCGACCTGCCGCAGGCGGAGGCGTGGTATCGCAAATCGGCGGCCGGGGGCTGCGCGCAAGGGTCGATGGGCCTCGCCCTGTCGATCCTGCGGGACGCGAACGACGACGCGACGAAGGCGCTCGCGGCGGCCGAGATGGCGAAGGCGGCCGCGGCCAACCTTCCCCTCGGCGTCTACCTGATGGGCACGATGGTCGAGGCCGCGATCGGCGTGGAGCAGGACCTCGCCGTCGCGGCCGGCCTCTACGAGCGGGCCGCGGCGCTGGGCGTGCGCTCCGGCATGGCGCGCTGGGGGCTGGCCTTGCTCGAGGGCAAGGGCGTGCCCAAGGACGTCGTGAAGGGCGAGTCGTTCATGCGCCGCGCCGCGCTGGCGGGCGATCCGGAGGCGGCGGCCCTGGTCGGCGACCTCTATTCGCGCGGCGGCGACCTGCCGCCGAACTATGCCGAGGCGGCGGCGTGGTACACCCGCGCGGCCGAGAACGGGCACCGCACCGCCGCCCGCGCGCTGGCCATGCTGTATCTGACCGGCGCCGGCGTCGCGCGCGACCCGGATGAGGCCGCCCGCTGGTTCCGCCTCTCCGCCGAACAGGGCGACGCGGAATCGCGCGGCAACCTGGCCCAGCTTGTCCTGACCGGCGCAGGCAAGCCCGAGGACCGCGTCCGCACCCGCGAGTGGTTCGAGGAAGCGGCCCATTCCGGCGACCTGCTCGCCGCCTTCAACTTCGGCGTCTGCCTGGCCGAGGGCGTGGGCGTCGAGCGTGACGACCGGCGCGCGGCCGAGTGGCTGCGAAGGGCCGCCGACGGCGTCGTGAACGCGCAATTCTGGTACGGCCGGATGCTGTCGGAAGGGCGCGGCGTCGATGCCGACCTCGTCGAGGGACGGCACTGGATCCACCGCGCGGCCGAGGCCGGGATGGTCGACGCCCAGGTCGCGCTGGCGGAGATGATGGTGAACGGCCGGGGCGGCCCGCGGGACCACGCCGGCGCCGGGCGGCTGTTCCTGGCCGCGGCGGAGAAGGACCACACCGGCGCGCAGTTCGCCATGGGCGCGCTGCTGGGCGGCGGCCACGACGTGCCGGAAGATCGCCCGGCCGCACAGGCCTGGTTCGAGAAGGCGGCCGCGAAGGGCCACCCCTACGCGAAGCTGATGCTGGGCCGCTACCTGGTCCGCCGGCTGGGCGGCGAGCACGACCCAGTCCGCGGCCGCGCCCTGCTGGAGGCCGCGCTGAAGGCCGGCGTCAAGGAGGCGCAAGGCGACCTGGACGCCATGGACCGCGCCCGCCCCGAAGCGCAAGGGGCAGAACAGCCCGTCGCAGCCCTGTAGGCGCCGTGTAGGACATGAGCAACGCGCTGCTGTCCGACGTGGAGGCGCGGGCGCAGCGGCGGCGCACCCGCACGCGTGAGGAGGCATGGCACGACCTGGTCCTGACGTCGTTCCGCCGGGCCAAGCAGGCGGCCGACCCGCAGGAACAGCGCCGCTGGCTGGAGCGTGCGCACCGCATGCTCCCGCTGGACGGCACGGTCGCGATCGAGCTTGCGGCGGCACTGCTGCGCGACGGGGTGCTGGACCGCGCGGCGGGTCTGTTCCAGGCGCTGGCCGACCGGCACGGGCTGGCGGACGCCTGGGCCGGGCTCGCCACCTGCGCGCACCTGATGCACGACCCGGCCCGGGCGCAGGCGTCCCTGGCCCGGGCGTTGCAGACCGGTGTCCCCACCGGGGCGCTTCGCAGCCTGGCCGACGCGCTGGCGCCGCCGCAGGGATGGTGCGGGCTGACAACCGAAGGCGTGCTGCACGCCCATCCCGCCCCGCGCCGCGTCCGCCTGGATGGCACGCCGCTCCGGCTAGATTTCGCCCGGGGCGCGGCGCCTCTCCCGCCGGGCTGGCGACACGCGGCGTCGATCGAGGTCGAGGGCGAGCGCGGTCCGGCCCTGGGCAGTCCCCTGCCGGTGCGGACCCTCGCCGCCATGGAGGGGTTTGTCGAGCCGGCCGGCCAGGGCCTGTCCGGCTGGGCCTGGTTCCCCGCGGACCCCGACCGCGACCCGCCCCTCCGCATCGAGGGACCGGGCGGCGCGCTGGACGTGCTCGCCAGCGCCCCCGCGGAGGGCATCGGCCATCCCCGCGCGCTGGCCCGGCCGCGCCGCTTCGCGGTGCCCGCCGCGGCGCTGGCGGCGCTGGGCGCCCCCGTCGCGGTGCGGGGCCCGGACGGGCGCCACCTGCTCGGCAGCCCCCTGGACCCCGGGCTGGAGACCCGGGCGGCGAACGACCCGGCGCGTGCGGGCTTCGGGCCGGTCTGGGCGGACGTCATGGGACCGCCGCCCGTGCCCGGCGCGACACGGCCGGCGGCCGACATCGTCATCCCCGTCCATCGCGGCCTGCCGGAGACGATGGCCTGCCTGGACTCCGTCCTGGCCACCGTGCCGCGCGGGACACGGGTGATCGTCGTCGAGGACGCGTCGCCCGACCCGGCGCTGGTCGCGGCCCTGCGGCGGCTCGCCGCGCGGCGGCGCATCGTGCTCGTCCGCCTGCCGCAGAACCTTGGCTTTCCCGGCGCGGCCAACGCCGGGCTGCGCGCTGCGGCCGGACGCGACGTGGTGCTGCTGAACAGCGACACGCTGGTGCCGGCGGGCTGGCTGGAACGGTTGCGCGCGGCCGCCTATAGCGCGCCGAACGTGGGCACGGCGACGCCGCTGACCAATGACGGCACCATCGTCAGCTACCCCGACCCCGGCGGCGGCAACGCCATGCCGGACCTGGCCGGAACGGCGCGGCTGGACGCGCTGGCGCAGCGCGCGAATGCCGGACAGGTGGCCGACCTGCCGGTGGGCGTGGGCTTCTGCCTCTATCTGCGCCGGGACTGCCTGGACCAGGTGGGCCTGCTGCGGGAAGACCTGTTCGCGCAGGGCTATGGCGAGGAGAACGATCTGTGCCTGCGCGCGCGCCACCGGGGCTGGCGCAGCGTCGCGGCGCTGGACGTGTTCGTGGCGCATGTCGGTGGGACGTCGTTCGGGGGCGCCCGCGCGCACCTGATCCGGCGCAACGCGGCGGTCCTGGCGCGGCTGCACCCGGGCTACGACGCGCTGGTGGCCGCGCACGTCGCGGCGGACCCGCTGGCGCCGGCGCGGGCACGCATGGACGCGCTGCGCTGGGCGGCCGGGCGGCGGCGTTCGGGCGCGGTGGCGATGGTGACCCACCAGGGCGGCGGCGGTGTCGATCGGGTGGTGGCGGAGCGGGCCGGGGCGGTGACGGCAGCGGGCCGGCGCTGCGCCGTGCTGCGGCCGGCCCGCACGAAGCAGGGGGCGCCGGCCGTCCGGCTCACGGAGGCGGAAGGGCCGGCCTTCCCGAACCTCGTCTTCCCGATGCCCGAGGGTCTGCCCGCGCTCGCGAAGCTGCTGCGGCCCGATCGGGTGGACCGGGTCGAGCTGCATCATTTGCTGGGGCATCACCACGCCATCGCGGGCCTGGCCCAACGGCTGGGGGCGGAGGCGGTCAGCGTCGTGCACGACTATGCCCGGTTCTGTCCCCGCATCGCCCTCGTCAGCGTCGACCGCCGCTATTGCGGGGAACCGGACATCGCGGGCTGCGAAGCCTGCATCGCCGACCTGGGCAGCCTGCTGGAGGATGATCCGCCGGTTGCCGAGCTGGTGGCGCGATCGGCCGCGGAGCTGGGCGCGGCGGCGCGCGTGATCGTCCCGTCGCAGGACGCGGCCCGGCGGATGCGCCGGCACTTCCCCGGCATCCACCCGGAGGTCGAGCCGTGGGAGCACGACGCCGACCTGCGCGCGCCGGCGCCGGCTGCGGCCGCGGACACGCTGCGCGTCGCCGTCGTGGGCGCGATCGGCGTGGAAAAAGGCTACGAGGCGCTGCTGGCCTGCGTGCGGGATGCGCGCGCGCGGGCGCTGCCCATGGAGTTCGTCGTGGTGGGCTTCACCGCCGACGACGAGCGGCTGATGGACGCGGGCCCGGCCTTCGTGACCGGGGAGTACAAGGACGCCGACGCGGTCGCGCTGATCCGCTCGCAGCGGGCAAGGATCGCGTTCATCCCCTCGGTCTGGCCGGAGACGTGGTGCTTCGCGCTCAGCCGGGCGTGGCAGGCCGGCCTGTCGGCGGCGGTGTTCGACCTGGGGGCGCAGGCGGACCGGGTGCGGGCGGGCGGCCGGGGCTGGATCCTGCCGCTGGGGCTTGGCGCCGGCGCGCTGAACGATGCGCTGCTGCGGCTTGCGCCCGCGGCCCCGGCGTCGCAATGTCCGCCGCACTTGGAATGACACTGGATTATCAGGACACACGATGCCGGATCGCGCGACGCCGACTGCAACGAATCAGATCACGGAGCTGAAGGTTTCGGGCCACATGATGGCGCTCGATCCCGGCCTGTACTGCGTCTTCAACGCGCCCGACGGGCCGTCGCCCTCGGCGGAGACGGGGCTGCCGGGCGTGCGGATCACGGCGTCGCCGGGCCGGCGGGAGGGCCAGGTCAGCGTGTCCGGCTTCCATGCGGATGGCTGGATCGGCGCCGACTCGGCGGCGCTGGTGCGGGTGACCGGCTCGGCGGCCGAGGTGCTGGTCACCGTCTACCAATCCCCGGACAGCACCGCCGACGCGCCGAAGCTGCAGGTGGTGCGGCTGTCCGGCGGCGGGGCCGCGTCCGCCGCGCAGCCCGCCGGCGCATCGGCGCGCCAGAGCGCCGCGCCCGCAACGGTCGAGGTCGTCGCCCACATCTATGCCCGCGGCGACGTGGGCGGGCGGCTGGGCGACTGGATGGGCGAGCCGGGCAGCAACCGCTGGATCGAGGGCTTCGGCGTCGCGCCGGCCGATGGCGTGCCGCTGTCCGACATCGAATACCAGGCCGTCCTGGGCCGCGGCTGGCTCTCGCCCTGGAGCGAGGGCGGCCAGTTCTGCGGCAGCCGCGGCATGTCGCTCCCGATCCTGGGTCTGCGCGTGCGCCTGCGCGGCGCCTCGGCCGAGACGCACCAGGTGACGCTGTCGGCCACGTTCGTCGATGGCACCCGGATCGGCCCCGTGGCCGGCGGCGACCCCTGCGAGGCGCCGAGCCTCGCCGCGCTGGAAGCCTTCCAGGTGGTCATCGAGCCGAAATCGACGCGCGCCGCGAAGCCCGCACGGGGCCGTGCCGCCGCGATCGAGGCCGCGCCCGCCGCCCCGCCGAAGAAGCCGGCCGCCAAGGCCGCGACCCTCAAGGCCCCAGCCCCCCAGCCCGCCCCCAAGCCCGCCCCGAAGGCCGCATCCAAGCCGGCCCCGAAGGCCGTCGAAGCGCCGCCGCCGCCCGCGCCCGAGCCGAAGGCCCCCGCCAAGCCCACCAGCCGCGCCGCGGCCCGCAAGCCCGCGACGACGCGGCGCCGTTGAGTCGATCCGCCCGGGCCGCCAGCCCGGGCGGGTCAGGGAACGCCGCGCCTTGAAATACCTGTTCGTCCACCAGAACTTCCCGGGCCAGTTCCTGCACCTGGTCCGGCACCTCGCCAATCAACCCGGCAACGAGATCCTGTTCGTCACGGAGCCGAACGACAACGCCATCCCAGGCGTCCGCCGCTTCACCTACCAGCCCCCGGTCCCCAACCCGTCCACCTTCGACGACGCCGCCGAGTTCGAGCAGGCGCTGATCCGCGCCCGCATCGTCGTCGAGATGGCGACCCGGCTCCGCGCCCTGGGCTTCGTCCCCGACATCGTCATCGGCCACCATGGCTGGGGCGAGATGCTGAACCTGCACGACGTCTGGCCCGGCGTCCCGATGCTCGGCTACTTCGAGTTCTTCTACCGCGCCGAGGGCCTGGACGTCGGCTTCGACCCCGAGTTCCGCGACCCCCCCGGCGGGTTCGGCAAGCTGCGCGCAAAGAACGCCGTCAACCTCCTGGCGCTCCAGCTCCCCGGGCACGGCCAGACACCGACGCGCTTCCAGGCGTCCACCTATCCCCACTGGGCGCAGGACCGCATCAGCGTCCTGGCGGAGGGGGTCGACCTCGACCTGTGCCGCCCCAACCCCGCCCTCCGCGGCCAACGGCTCGAACTCGGCGGCATGGTGATCGAGCCGTCGGACACGCTCGTCACCTACGTGTCCCGCGACCTGGAACCCTATCGCGGCTTCCACACCATCATGCGGGCGCTGCCCCGCCTGCACCGGCTGCGCCCGGACCTGAAGGTGGTGATGGTCGGCGGCGACGGCGTCAGCTACGGCGCGCGGCTGGTCGGCACCACCTGGCGCGCGCACATGCTGAACGAGGTCGGCCACCTCATCGACCCCGCCCGCATCTGCTTCCCCGGCAAGGTTCCCTACGAGATGTTCCTGGCGCTGCTGCAACGCTCGGACGCCCACATCTATCTCACCTACCCCTTCGTCGTGTCATGGAGCCTGCGGGAAGCCCTGGCCTGCGGCTGCGCCGTCGTCGGCAGCGACACGGCGCCGGTGCAGGAGTTCGTGACCGACGGGGACACCGGCCTGCTGGTGGGCTTCACGGACCATCGTGCCCTGGTCGATGCCGTCGCGCGATTGCTGAACGACCGGAAGCTCGCCGAGCGGCTGCGCCGCAACGCACGCGCCTACGCCGAACGCACGCTCCGGATGGACGAATACATCGCAGGCTACGAGCGGCTGATCGCCAAGGTGATCGCCGCCTGAACCCCTACAACCCCAAACCGGACAGGCCCGGGTGATCCTCCGGCCGGGGACCGAGCGGCCAGTGGAACAGGCGCGCCTCGGCCGTGATCGGCACGTCGTTGATGCTGGCCTCCCGCCGGCGCATCAGGCCTTCGGCATCGAACTCCCATTGCTCGTTGCCGTGGCTGCGGAACCAGTGGCCGCTGTCGTCGTGCCACTCATAGGCAAAGCGGACGGCGATGTGGTCGTTGGTATAGGCCCACACCTCCTTGATCAGCCGGTACTCCAGCTCGCGCGCCCATTTGCGCGTCAGGAACGCCTCGATGGCGGCGCGGCCCTGGAAGAACTCGGACCGGTTCCGCCAGGTGCTGTCCGGGGTGTAGGCGAGCGCGACGCGGGCCGGGTCGCGCATGTTCCATGCGTCCTCGGCCTTGCGGGCCTTGATGGCGGCGGTGTCGGCGTCGAAGGGCGGGAAGGGGGGGCGGGACATCGGGACTCCGGTCGGACGCGTGGCCGAAATGACCACGCGTCCAGCCAAGGAGCAAGCTCGACCGGAGCAAGCTATCCCGGGGTCAGGCTCAGCGGATGGCGCGCAGCACCGAACGCTGCTCGCCGGCCAGGCTGCGGTAGATGGTCAGATAATCCTCGGCCATCCGGCGCGCGGTGAAGCGCGCGTCGAACCGGGCACGGACCTTCTCGCGGGACAGCGCGCCCAGGCGGTTGACGGCCCCAATGGCGCCCATCTCGTCCTCGACGATGTAGCCGCTGATACCGTCATCGACGATCTCGGGGACCGAGCCCCGGTTGAAGGCGACGACGGGGGTGCCGCACGCCATCGCCTCGATCATGACCAGGCCGAACGGCTCGGGCCAGTCGATCGGCATCAGCAGGCCGACGGCGCCGCTCAGGAAGTCCGGCTTCTGGGCGTCGCTGATCTCGCCGATCATCTCCACGCCGCCGCCGGACAGCATCGGCTTGATGACGGTATCGAAGTAGACCTGGTCGACGCGGTCGACCTTGGCCGCGATCTTCAACGGGATGCCGCACGCCCGCGCGATGCGGATGGCGCGGTCCGGCCCCTTCTCGGGCGCGATGCGGCCCAGGAAGGCGAGGTATTCCGGCTTCTTCGGTTGCGGGGTCAGCAGCTCGGACGGCAGGCCGTGATACACGGTCGCGGCATAGCGGGCCTGCGGCAGCGGGCGGCGCTGGCTGTTGCTGATGCTCACCAGCGGCACGTTCGGGAACATGTCGAACACCGGCTGCAGCTCGTTCAGGTCCAGGCGGCCGTGCATCGTGGTCACGAACGGCGTCCGCTGCCGGCCGAACAGGCTGAACGGCCAGTAGTCCATGTGGAAGTGCATGACGTCGAAATCGTCGGCCTGGCGGCGCGCGGCCTCCATCAGCAGCATGTGCGGCGCGATCGGGTCGCGGATCGCGGGATCGAGGCGCAGGGCCCGCGGCCAGATGGGTTCCAGCCGGGCGGAGGTCACGCTGTCGCCGCTGGCGAACAGGGTGACGTCGTGGCCCATGGCCACCAGCTCCTCGGTCAGGAAGGACACGACGCGTTCCGTGCCGCCGTACAACTTGGGGGGAACCGCCTCGTGAAGGGGCGCGATCTGCGCGATACGCATGGGGTGGGGTACTCCAGTCAGACGATGACGATCGCAATAACGCGCGAAATCGGGGCGATATTGCGGCGTTGCAGCATCGAAGACGTGGCGGCCGTAAACAGCTTCGTGAGTGGGCTACCCCAACGCCCGCTGCAGCCGGCGCGCGCAGCCCGCGGCCAGGGCCGTCGGCGTGGCCGCGAACCCGATCACCAGCCCCTTTTCCCCCGACGCCGCAACGCGGTAGGCGGACAGCGGCGCCACGCCCAGCCCCTGTGCCCGGGCCGACGCGACGACCGCCTGCTCGTCCGCCTCCGGCGGCAGGCGCAGCGCCATGTGCAGGCCGCCGGGCGCCGGCAGCGGCTCGACGCCCGGGCAGTGACGGGCCAGCGCCTCCAGCACCGCCACCCGGCGGGCCGCGTACTCCGTGCGGGTCCGGCGGATGTGCGGCGCCAGCAGGGTCCGCTGCATGAACTCCGCCATCGCGGCCTGCACCGGTGTCGCCGGGCCGCGGTCCATCAGCGTGCGCGCGCGGACGGCGGCCCGCACCAGCGCCCGCGGGAACACCGCGAACCCCAGCCGCAGCCCCGGCGCCATCGTCTTGCTGAACGTGCCGCAATAGATGGTGCGCGCGCCGGCATCCAGCGTCGCCAGCGGCGGCAGGGGCTTGCCCTCCCACCGGAACTCGCTGTCGCAATCGTCCTCCAGCACCCACGCGCCCGCAATCCGCGCCCAGTCGAGCAGCGCCAGCCGGCTCGCGACCGGGAGTGCCGCGCCCAACGGCGTCGAGTGGGACGGGGCCACGAGCGCGGCCCGGGCGTGCGGCGCGCTGCGGCGCCCCGCCGCGACGTCCAGCCCGGCCGCACCGGTCGGGACCGGCACCAGCACCCCGCCCGCCGCCTGCATCGCCCCGCGGCCGGCGATGTAACCGGGGTCCTCCACCCAGACCTGGTCGCCGGGGTCGATCAGCAGCTCGGCCGCGATGCGGATTCCCTGCTGCGTGCCGGCCGTGATCAGCACGTCGTGCGGATCGGTCGCGAGGCCCCGCGTGGCGGCCAGATGCAGGGCGACCTGCGTCCGCAGCGCGGGCAGGCCCTGCGGGTCCGGGTAGCCGGCCAGGATGTTGCCCCGCGCCGCCGCGGCAAGGCACGCGGACCAGGCGCGCACCGGGAACAGCTCCGGCGACGGGATGCCCGGCGCCAGCAGCAGGGTGGCGCTGTCGTTGCCCGCATTGGCCGGGATGGCCGCAAGCACGTCACCCCGCCGGGACAGGCGCGGCGCCGGGGCAGGGGCCAAATCCTGCGGCACAGGCTCGGGCGGCATGTCCGGCAGGCCGGGCGCCACGAAGGTGCCGACGCCGGTGCGGGCGTGCACATAGCCCTCGGCCGCCAACCGCTCATAGGCGAACACGACCGTCTGGCGGGCCACGCCCAGCTCCTCCGCAAGGGCGCGCGTCGGCGGCAGGCGCGCCCCGGCCGGGAACGCCCCCGCAAGGATCGCCCGCTGGACGTGGTGGAAGACGGAGGTTTGTCGTGTGTGGTCTGATGCTTCAGGCATGGATTGGCCGTTATCGATGGTCCACCGCCACGCTATCACGGGCGTGAGAGGATGAAACCATGTATGTCCGCCCCGCCTTCGACGAACGCGACCCGGTCCGGCTGCGCGCCCTCATCACCGAAAACAACTTCGGCCTGCTGATCACCCACGGCCCGCGCGGGATCGAGGCCTCCCACATCCCGTTCCTGCTGGCCGAGCCCGAAGGGTTCCTGCTGACCGCGCATCTGGCCGCGGGCAACCCGCAATGCGACGCGCTGGATGGGGGGGAGGCGGTGGCGGTGTTCAGCGGCCCGCACGCCTACGTCTCGCCCGGGTGGTACGCGGCCGGGCCCGCGGTGCCGACGTGGGATTACGCGGCGGTGCACGTCACCGGCCGGCTGAGCCTGGTGACGGACGCCGAGGAGATGGGTGTCGCAATGGACGGCATGGCGGAAGGCGACCCGCACGGGTTCCGGGTCGCGAGCCTCGAGGACAAGTACCGCGCGCGGATGTATGCCGGCGTCCGAGCCTTTCGGCTGGTGCCCGACAAGGTCGAGGCGCAGTGGAAGATGAGTCAGAACCGGAGTGCGACGGACCGGCGCCTGGTCGCGGCGGCGCTGCGGGCGGAGGGGAACGCGGCGACGGCGGCGCTGATCGAGGCTACCCTTTGACGGCGCCGGCGGTGACGGCCGCGACCATGTAGCGGCTGAAGCAGGCGAACAGCAGGGCTGCGGGGACGGTCGCGATCGTCGCCGCGGCCATCAGCTCGTTCCATTGCACGCGGTATTCGCCGACCATGTTGGCGACGCTGACGGACAGGACGAACATGTCGGGCCGGGTCGTCAGCACGAGCGCCCAGAGGTACGAGTTCCAGGCGGCGATGAAGGTGAAGAAGCCGACCGCGACCAGGCCGGGGCCGGCGAGCGGCAGCACGACGCGGAGCAGCGCCTGCAGGCGGGTCGCGCCGTCCATCATCGCGGCCTCGTCGATCTCGCGCGGGATGCCGCGGAAGAAGCCGATCAGCATCCACAGCGCGAAGGGCAGGGAGAACGAGGAGTAGGCCAGGATGAGCGCGATGTGGGTGTCGATGAGGCCCAGGGCCGACATCATGCGGAAGTAGGGCACGATCAGCAGGGTCTCGGGCAGCATTTTCACCAGCAGCAGGCCGACGACCAGCGCCATCGCGCCGCGGATGTGGAAGCGGCTGAAGCCATAGGCGGCGAGGCTGCCGAGGCCGATCGAGAGGATGGTGGCGCCCACCGAGACGACGAGGCTGTTGGCGACGTAGCGCAGGATGGGGCGTTCCGTGAAGATCGCCTGGAACCCCTCGGACGAGACGCGCTCGGGCCAGAGGGAGGGCGGCATGCGGAAGACGTCGGCACCGGGCTTGAGGGCGGTGGCGACCATCCACCAGATGGGGAACAGCGTGACGGCGAGGGCGGCCAGCACGACGACCCATCGGACGGCGTTCGCGGGGCGGGTATTCATGCGTCCATCTCGGCCGGGCGCAGCAGCGCGACGTACGCGGCGGAGACGGCGAGCACCAGGAGCAGGAGCACGACGCCGATCGCCGCGGCCTCGCCCAGGCGGTTCGCGCGGAAGGCGGTGTTGTAGATGAGGGCGGGCAGCACCTCGGTCGCGCCGGTCGGGCCGCCGCCGGTAAGCACGGCGACGAGGTCGAACTGCCGGACGGTGTTGATGGTGTCGAGCGTCGACGTGATGACCAGCAGCGGGCGCATGTTGGGCAGCGTGACGTGGCGGAACGCCTGCCACGCGGATGCGCCGTCGAGCGAGGCGGCTTCGTGCTGCTCGCCGGGGATGCCCAGCAGCCCGGCGAGCAGCAGCAGCATCACGAAGGGGATGCCGCGCCATACGTCGACGGCGACGACGGAGAGGAAGGCGAGGTTCGGCTCGCCCAACCAGGCGAGCGGCGCCCGCAGCAGGCCGGCCGAGAGCAGCAGGTGGTTGACGATGCCGAACTGCGGGTCGAGCAGCCAGAGCCAGACGGTGGCGCCGATGGCGGGCGCGACCATCCAGGGCGCCAGGAACAGCAGGCGCAGGGCCGCGCGCGCCCGGCCCATGCGGTTCAGCAGCAGCGCCAGGCCGAAGCCCAGCGCCATGTGGAGCACGACGCAGCAGAGGGTGAACTGGACGGTGGTGAGCAGCGCGTTCCAGAAGGCCGGGTCGGACAGGATGCGGCCGTAGTTCTCTAACCCGACGAAGCGGGAGTTGAGGCCGCGGATGCGCAGCAGGCTGGTCCAGACGGCGTAGCCCAGCGGAAACAGCACGACCGCGGCCAGGAACACGAAGACCGGGGCGACGAACATCGCGCCGTGCCACCGCTCCCGCCGCAGGCCGCGGCCGGTCCACGGCGCGCGGGCCGTCGGCACGGGGTCAGCCCTCCTTCAGCTTGCGGGTGAGCAGCGTGTCGAGGTCGCGGAAGATGCGGTCCACCTGGTCGGGGTCCAGGATCGCGCGCTGGATCGCGGCGACGATGTCGCTGGCGGCGATGTCGGCCCAGATGGGGCTGGGCAGGGGGTAGGCGCGGGCGTTGGCGGCCATGCGGAGGAAGGCGGTCATGTCCGGGTCGCCGGCGATCTCGGGCAGGGCGGCCAGGTCGCGCCGCAGCGGCAGCCAGTTGGCGACCTTGGCGCGCAGCACGGCCCATTTCGGCTGGGCCTCGAAGACGATGAACTTCCAGGCCTCGTCCGGGTGCGGGCAGGCGCTGGAGATGCTGGAGGCGGTCTGCGTCGCCAGCACGGGTGGCGTGCCCTCGCCGGGGGGCGGGGCGACGAGGATGCCGCCTTTCAGGGCCGGCGCATCGCCCTCGACCTTCGCGATGGCCCAGTAGGCCGTCCGCATGGAGGCGATGCGGCCCTGGGCGAAGAGGTTGGTCTGCTCCAGGTAGTTGGTCGTGGTGGCGCCCGGTGCGGCGACGCCCTGGCGGACAAGGTCGACGTAGAAGCGGATCGCTTCCAGGCTGCGGGGGTTGGCGGCAAAGGTCGCGCGGGTCATGGCGGGGTCGAACGCCTCGCCGCCGTTGGCCCAGATCCAGGTGAGCAGGCTGCGCGTGGTGGTGTCGGTGGGGCCGGCGGTGAGGGCGGTGCCCCACCGGGCGCCGGGGCGGGTGAGGGCGCGCATCCAGGCGAGGTATTCGGGGAAGCTGCGGGGTGGTCTCGCGGGGTCCAACCCGGCATCGACGACCATCTGGCGGTTGTAGAGGTCCGCGTAGACGCCGCCCCAGACCGGAAGGCCGAACAGCTTGTTCTCCCAGCGGGAGCCGGCGAGGGTGTCATCGCTCCAGGCGGCGCGGAAGGACGCGGGTTCGGCGGCCCAGAAGCGGTCGAGCGGGAGGAGGTAGCCGTTGTAGGCGGCGGTCGCGACGTCGACGGAGATGATGCAGGGGGCGCGGCGGGCCTGGGCGGCGGTGACGAAGCGGGTCCAGTGGTCGCGGCGGGCGACGAGCAGGGGTTCGATGCGGATGCCGGGGTTCGCGGCCTCGAACTCGGCGACCATCTGTTTCCAGACGGGCTCGAACTGTTTTTCCACGAGGTTCGCGGTCTGCCATTGCAGCACGAGCTGCGCGTGGGCGGGCAGGGGCGCGGCGGTCGTGGCTGTGGTGAGCAATGCGGCGGCGAGGCGGATGATGTTTCGCATGACGTGCTTCCTCCTGTTCGGCGTTTCCGGTCTATCGCCAGAGTGCGCCGCGTCGTTCGGCCCTGGGTTGCGGCTGGGACCCGAGCCGGGCCAGGGCGTCGAGGTCCGGTTCGATGCCCAGGCCGGGGCCGTCGGGGACGATGAAGAACCCGTTATCGAGCCGGGCCGGGGGGTGGGCCAGCGCATCGCGGGTGGCGCGCTGCGGTTCCATCTGCTCCAGGATCAGGAAGTTGGGGATGGCGGCGGCGAGGTGCATGGAGGCGGCGGTGCAGATGGGTCCGCCGGGGTTGTGGGGGGCGACGGGGATGTACCAGGTGTCGGCGAGGGCGGCGATGCGGCGAACCTCGGTGAAGCCGCCGGCGTGCATGATGTCGGGTTGCAGGACGCGGCAGCCGCCCTGCTCCAGCAGCTCCCGCACCTCGAAACGGGACAGCAGGCGTTCGCCGGTCGCGATGGGGGTGCGGAGCTCCCGTTGCAGGCGGGCCATGGCGGCGGCGTTCTCGAACGGGATCGGCTCCTCGAACCAGCCGGGGCGGTGGGGGGCGAGCAGGTCGTCGAGGCGGATGGCGGTGCGAGGAGAGAGGAGTTCGCTGCACTCGATGAAGATCTCGGTATCGGGGCCGGCGCCTTCGCGTGCGGCCTGCATCAGCTCGGCGGCGAGGCGGAGTTCGGCGGCTTCGTTGGCGTGCAGGCCGTCGCGGGTCAGCAGGTTGCACTTGAATGCGCCGAAGCCGCGGCGCACGGCGTCCTGCGCGCCGGTGAAGGCGGCTTCGGGCGTTCGGACGCCCGCGAGCCAGTGGCTGGCGTAGGCGCGGAGGCGGGTGCGGTGGGCGCCGCCGAGCAGGCGGTGGATGGGGACGCCGAGGCGCTTGCCCTCGATGTCCCAAAGGGCGATGTCCAGGGCGGCGAGGGCGGTCATGAACACGGCGCCGCCGCGCCAGCGCCAGGCGTTATAAAGGCGGTGCCAGTGCTGCTCGGGGCCGGCCGGGTCGTGGCCGACGAGGTGGGGGGCGAATTCGGCGATGGCGGATTCGACGCTCCCGATGGCGCCGTGGAGGGAGGCCTCGCCCCAGCCGGTAACGCCTTCGGAGGTGGTGACGCGGACGAGCAGCCAGTTGCACCAGTCGACCCAGATTTTGAACGTCTCGACCCCGGTGATCCGCATGCTGTCCTCCCGGGGGCAATTCTGAAACGTTTCAGGAGAGTGGGTCAAGGGACTGTACGTTGGGCCGAAGCGTCAACCCACCGCCAGCGCCTGCCTTTCCAGGGAGGGGGGAAGAGGCGGGGCGACGGAGTCGCGCCAGAGCATGGCCGCTTGCAACGATACCACCTGGCGCCCCGGGGCGTCGGAGGGGCGGTCCAGCAGGAGGGCCCACGCGGCTTCCGCCATCCCGAGCGCCGGCGTCTGCAGCACTGCGAGGGGCGGGTCCATGATGTCGGCCCAGTCGGGGTGGTCGAGCAGCAGCAGCGAGACGTCGCCGGGCCAGCGCAGGCCGGCGCGGCGCAGCGCCCGCACCGTCCAGACGCCCGCCGTCGTGTTGCTGGCGATGACGGCGGTGGGCGCGCCCGCGCCGGACAGGAGGGCTGCGAGCGCCGCGTCGAACCGGGCGGGGTCGCCGGCCTGGCGCAGCATCGCCGCGCCGTCGCCGAAGGCCGTGCGCAGGGCGGCGATGCGCTGCTTCGTGGTGCTGAGGCCCGGGAAGCTGGCCACGAACAGGACGCGGCGGTGGCCGAGGGCGATCAGCCGCTCGGCGATCTGGCGGATGGCGGCCGCGTTGTCGAAGGTGACGGCGTCGAAGCGCTGGTCGCGGGAGGGGCGGTCGAGCACGACGGTGGGGAGCCTCGCGCGCGCGACCAGGTCCAGCGTCGCGGCCGGGTGCATGGTGGGGACGATCAGCAGGCCGGCCACCTGGTAGGTCAGCAGCGCGGTGATGCGCTCCAGCTCGACCGCCGGGCTGCGATGGCTCAGCACCTGCACCAGGCCGAAGGCCCGGCGGGACGCGACGGTTTCGAGGTTCGCGAGCAGGGAGGAGAAGTAGGCGCTGGAGACGTGCGGCAGGCAGACGCCCACGAGGCGGGAGCGACCGTTCCGAAGGGCTTGAGCCGTGCGGTTCGGGACGAAGCCGAGCACCTCGATGGCGGCATGGACGCGGGCACGGCGGGCTTCGCCGACCGAGTCGGGCCGGTTCAACACGGATGAGACGGTGCCCACGGACACGCCGGCGTGCCGGGCGACGTCCAGCACGGTGATGGGGCGGGGTGTGGAGGATGTCATGCGCGGCGCGGCTGGCCCGGTAGTCCGGGCCATGCGCGCCGGGAAGTCAGAAGCCCTCGCGCTCCAGGCGCTTGCGCTCCATCTTGCGGGCGCGGCGCACGGCCTCGGCCGCCTCGCGCGCACGGCGTTCCGATGGCTTCTCGTAGTGGCGCCGGAGCTTCATCTCGCGGAACACGCCCTCACGCTGCATCTTCTTCTTGAGCGCCTTGAGCGCCTGATCGACATTGTTGTCCCGAACGAGAACCTGCACTTGGCCGACGTCTCCTGTAGTGGCATGCACCCTGCTTAGGGGTAAGGGGCATGGCGAAGGGTTTCCGCGCGGACGCTTCCACCGGAAACCGCGCTATAGCATCAAGACGCGTGGTCGCCAAAGAGTTTCGCATCCCCATCTGACAGCAAGCCGCCCACCTTCCCCGAAACAGACCGCCGGAGCGCGCATGGCCATCCTGAAGATCGCACGAATGGGGCATCCCGTGCTGCTGGAACGGGCCGCCCCCGTCGCCGACCCCGGTGCCCCCGAGATCAGGCGGCTCGTCGCCGACATGATCGAGACGATGGAGGACGCAAGCGGCGCCGGCCTCGCCGCGCCCCAGGTGCATGTGCCGCTGCGCCTGTTCGTGTTCCGCGTGCCGCCGGGCCGGACAGAGGCGGCGGAAGGCGACGGCGAGATGCCGAACACCGTCGTCATCAACCCGGAACTGGACCTGCTGGGGGACGACATGGTGCTGCGGTGGGAGGGCTGCCTGTCCATCCCCGGCCTGCGCGCCGCCGTGCCGCGCCACATGCGGGTCCGCTATTCCGGCGTCGATACCGAAGGGCGGCCCGTCGGCGCCGCCGCGTCCGGCTTCCACGCCGGCGTCGTCCAGCATGAATACGACCACCTCGATGGGATCCTCTATCCGATGCGCATGACCGATTTCCGCCTGTTCGGCTTCAACGAGGAACTGGCCCGCGCCGCCGCGTCCGGGCGCGCGCCATGATGCCGCCCGAACGCAGCCCGGAGCGCGATGCCGCCATCGTGGCGATGCTGCCGCTGGTCGCGGAGCGCGGCTGGACGCTGCCCGCGCTGACCGAAGCGGCCGGCCCCGACGCGGACCTCCTCTTCCCCGGTGGCCCCCCCGACATGGTCGAAGCCTATTGCGACCTGGGCGACCGGTGGATGGAACAGGACGCAGCCGGGCTGGACCTCGACGGGATACGGGTGCCGGACCGCGTGCGGGCCGTGATCGCGGCCCGGTTCGCCCGCAACGCACCGTTCCGGGACGCGGTGCGGCGGGGCCTCGGCGTGCTCGCGATGCCCGGCCGCGGGCTGATCGCGGCGCGGTGCACGGCGCGGACGGTCGATGCCATCTGGCACGCGGCCGGCGACCGGTCGGCCGACTTCTCCTGGTATACCAAACGGGCCATCCTGGCGGGGGTCTACGGTGCCACGCTGCTGTTCTGGCTGCGCGACCAGAGTGGGGACGACTCGGCGACGCTCGCCTTCCTCGATCGCCGCCTGGCCGGCGTCGCGGGCATCGGAAAAGCCCGCCGCAAGCTGGAAGGGATGCTGCGCAAGGAATGAGGCAACCGTCGCTGGGCAGGCGCGTTTCGTGAAAGTTCACTTTCTCTGGAGCGCGTCATGCGTGGCATCTTGCTTTGGCTCATCGGCATTCCCATTCCAGTAATACTCTTGCTTTGGCTGTTCGGCGTCCTGCACTAACCCCGGCAGGCCGCCTGAAGCGGGCCGGCTGCGCTTTCAGCGCGCCGGCCCAGCCCTTCCTACTCCCAGCCCCCCCCCGCCCTTCCCGCGCGACGACTCCTCTTGAGTGGCCGCACCACGGTCCCCATCTCCTGGGTTGATGGACCGGTTTCGCGTTGCCTCCGAGAGGGACGCGCCGTCCGGTCCTATGTCGCCTGATCGAGAGGGACACATGGACATCGAGAAGTTCACCGAACGCAGCCGCGGATTCCTGCAGGCCGCGCAGACCATCGCCATCCGCGAGTTCCACCAGCGCCTGACGCCCGAGCACCTGCTGAAGGCGCTGCTGGACGATGAGGAAGGCGCAGCCGCGGGCCTTATCCGCATGGCCGGCGGCGATCCGCGCGCCATCGCGGCCGCCAACGATATCGAGCTCGGCCGCCTGCCGAAGGTGCAGGGCGGCGGCGCCGGGCAACCGAACGTGACGCCGGAGCTGCACCGACTCATGGACGCGGCACAGCAGGCGGCCACCAAGGCCGGCGACAGCTTCGTCGCACAGGACCGCCTCCTGCTCGCGATCGGCGCCAGCGACACGCCCGCCGGGCGGGCCATGCGCGCGAACGGCGCGCCGCCGGCCGCGCTGGACAAGGCGGTGGCCGACCTCCGCAAGGGCCGCAAGGTCGACAGCCCCTCCGCCGAGGCGAACTTCGACGCGCTGAACAAGTATGCCCGCGACGTCACCCAGCTCGCCCGCGACGGCAAGCTCGACCCCGTCATCGGCCGCGACGAGGAAATCCGCCGCACCATCCAGATCCTGGCCCGGCGCACCAAGAACAACCCCGTCCTCATCGGCGAACCCGGCGTCGGCAAGACCGCCATCGTGGAAGGCCTCGCCCTCCGCATCGTCAACGGCGACGTGCCCGAGGCGCTGCGCGGGAAGCGGCTGATGGCGCTCGACCTGGGCGCCATGGTCGCGGGCGCCAAGTACCGCGGCGAGTTCGAGGAACGCTTGAAGGCAGTCCTGAAAGAGATCGAGGGCGCGAACGGCGAAGTCGTGCTATTCATCGACGAGATGCACACGCTGGTCGGCGCCGGAAAGGCGGACGGCGCGATGGACGCGTCCAACCTGCTGAAGCCCGAGCTCGCCCGCGGCGCCCTGCACTGCATCGGCGCCACCACGCTCGACGAATACCGCAAGCACATCGAGAAGGACGCCGCACTGGCCCGGCGCTTCCAATCCGTCTTCGTCGGCGAACCCACCGTCGCCGATACCATCAGCATCCTGCGCGGCATCAAGGACAAGTACGAGCTGCACCACGGCGTGCGGATCACCGACGGCGCGCTGGTGGCCGCAGCCACGCTCAGCAACCGCTACATCACCGACCGCTTCCTGCCGGACAAGGCGATCGACCTGATCGACGAGGCCGCCAGCCGCCTCCGCATGGAGGTCGACAGCAAGCCCGAGGAGCTTGACGAGCTGGACCGCCGCCTGATGCAGCTTCGCATCGAGCGGGAAGCCCTGCGCAAGGAACCCGACCAGGCCTCCCGCGACCGGCTCGAACGGCTGGAGAGCGAGATCGCCGACCTCGCCGCACGCTCGGACGCGATGACGGCGTCGTGGCGGGCCGAAAAGGGCCGCATGGCGGACACCCAGAAGCTGAAGGAGCAACTGGACCATGCGCGGGTCGAAGTCGAGCAGGCGCAGCGGCGCGGTGACCTGGCCCGGGCGTCGGAGCTGATCTACGGCACCATCCCCGGGCTGGAACGCCAGATCGCCGAATCCGACGGCGGCGACTCGGCCCGGCTGGTGAACGAGGCGGTGACGGAGGACCAGGTCGCCGGCGTCGTCTCGCGTTGGACCGGGGTCCCCGTCGAACGGATGCTGGAGGGCGAGCGGTCGAAGCTGCTGCGGATGGAAGACGCGCTGCGCGGCCGGGTTGTCGGGCAGGAAGCGGCCCTGCGCGCGGTGGCCAACGCCGTGCGCCGGGCCCGGGCAGGCCTGCAGGACCCCAACCGGCCCATCGGCAGCTTCCTGTTCCTGGGCCCGACCGGCGTCGGCAAGACGGAGCTGGCAAAGGCGCTGGCGTCGTTCCTGTTCGACGACGACCGCGCGATGGTGCGCATCGACATGAGCGAGTTCATGGAGAAGCACAGCGTCTCCCGCCTGATCGGCGCACCGCCGGGCTACGTGGGATACGACGAGGGCGGGGTGCTGACCGAGGCGGTGCGGCGCCGCCCCTACCAGGTCCTGCTGTTCGACGAGGTCGAGAAGGCGCACGAGGACGTCTTCAACGTCCTGCTGCAGGTGCTCGACGACGGGCGGCTGACGGACGGGCAGGGGCGGACGGTCGATTTCCGCAACACCATCATCGTGCTGACCAGCAACCTGGGCAGCGACGTGCTGGCGGCACAGCCCGATGGGGAGATCCCGGCCCTGGCGCAGGCGCAGGTGATGAAGGCCGTGCGCGAGCACTTCCGGCCGGAGTTCCTGAACCGGCTGGACGAGATCGTGCTGTTCCGCCGGCTGCAACGGTCGGACATGGCGGTCATCGTCGACATCCAGCTCGGCCGGCTGCGCGCGCTGCTGGAGGACCGCAAGATCGGGCTGGACCTGGACGACGCGGCAATGGGTTGGCTGGCCGAACAGGGCTATGACCCGGTCTATGGGGCACGCCCGCTGAAGCGCGTCATCCAGCGCAGCCTGCAGAACCCGCTGGCCGGGATGCTGCTGGAAGGCGCGGTGCGGGACGGCGAGACCGTGCGCGTCTCGGCGACGCGGGACGGGCTGCTGCTGAACGACCGCCTGGCCGAGGCGGCCTGACGGGGCATCAGGGACGTGCATGGCTGGGTTGCTTCGACGCTTTTACGGGCGTCGCAAGTCGCCCAGCCGCACAACCGGTTGATGGAATTGAGTATTCCGTCGTTCGAGGGGGCGCTGAAACAGCGTTGACACAATCGGGGCCGGGGCCTAGATAGCGCCTCCCGACGACGCGCTGCCCCTTCGGTGGCGCCGAAATCGACTGATCATTGACAAGTTCATCTGGTTGGAAGGGATATGTTGGCGGCGTTCTGCTGTGCG
>CAXTPG010000039.1:0-36922 GCA_964246015.1 uncultured Acetobacteraceae bacterium | reverse complement strand
GGCGGGTTTCGGGGGTGGCGGGGGTGCGGCGGGGGCCGGGGTTGCGGCGACCGGGGCGGGGGCGGGGGCGGCGGATGCGGCGGTGGCCGGAGCGGGGGCGCCCTTTTGAGCGGCTTCGATGTCAATGCGGATGATGCGGCCGTTGGGTCCGCTGCCCTTGAGGGCAGAGAGGTCGATGCCGGCCTGCTTGGCCATGCGGCGCGCGAGGGGGGAGGCGAAGACGCGGGCGGCGTCGTGGCCGTTGGCGGCGGGGGGCGGGGTTGGCGTGGGGGGCGCTTCGGCCTTTGCGGGTTCGGGCGCCGGGGCGGCGGCGGGTTTCGGGGCGGCGGCGGCGGCGGTGGGGGCGGTCTCGCCTTCCTCGATCAGGACGGCGATGGGGGCGTTGACCTTCACGCCGGCGGTGCCGTCGGGGACCAGGATGCGGCCGAGGACGCCTTCGTCGACGGCTTCGACTTCCATGGTGGCCTTGTCGGTCTCGATCTCGGCGATGACGTCGCCGGGCTTGACGGCTTCGCCTTCCTTTTTCAGCCAGCGGGCGAGGGTGCCCTCGGTCATGGTGGGGCTGAGGGCGGGCATCAGGATGTTGGTTGGCATGTCCGTGCCCCCTCAGACGATCTTCTTCACGGCGTCGACGACCCATTTGGGCTGCGGGAGCGCCAGTTTCTCGAGGTTCGCGGCGTAGGGCAGCGGGACGTCGAGTCCGGCGACGCGGACGGGTGGGGCGTCGAGCCAGTCGAAGGCGTGCTCCATGATCTGCATCGCGACCTCGGCGCCGATGCCGGCGTAGGGCCAGCCTTCCTCGACGGTGACGAGGCGGCTGGTCTTCTTCACGCTTTCGACGATGGTCGCGGTGTCGAGGGGGCGGAGGGTGCGGAGGTTCACGACCTCGGCCTCGATGCCTTCGGCGGCGAGGGTTTCGGCGGCCTTGAGGGCGACGCCGACCATGACGCTGTAGGCGACGATGGTGACGTGGGTGCCGGTGCGCTCGATCTTGGCCTTGCCGATGGGGAGGACGAAGTCGTCGGCGGTGGGGCAGTCGAAGGTCTGGCCGTAGAGGATCTCGTTCTCGAGGAAGATGATGGGGTTGGGGTCGCGGATGGCGGCGCGGAGGAGGCCTTTGGCGTCGGCGGAGGACCAGGGGGCGATGACCTTGAGGCCGGGGCAATGGGCGTACCAGCTTGCGTAGTCCTGGCTGTGCTGGGCGCCGACGCGGGATGCGGCGCCGTTGGGACCGCGGAAGACGATGGGGCAGCCCATCTGGCCGCCGGACATGTAGAGGGTCTTGGCGGCGGAGTTGATGATCTGGTCGATGGCCTGCATGGCGAAGTTGAAGGTCATGAACTCGACGATGGGCTTCAGGCCGTCCATCGCGGCGCCGACGGCCATGCCGGTGAAGCCGTGTTCGGTGATGGGGGTGTCGATGATGCGGCGGGGTCCGAACTCGTCCAGGAGGCCCTGGCTGATCTTGTAGGCGCCCTGGTACTGGGCGACTTCCTCGCCGAGGAGGAAGACGCGGTCGTCGGCGCGGAGTTCGAGCGCCATGGCGTCGCGGAGGGCTTCGCGGACGGTGGTGGGGGTGGTGGGGCCCCAGTCCTTCTCGGGCGCCGGGGCGGCCATGGGGGCGGTCGCGGGGGGGGGCGCCGTCTGTGCCGGGGCGCCCGGCATCACCTGTGCCTTCACCGGGGGGGCGGCTTCGGGCAGGGACGGCGCGGCGGCGGCTTCACCCCCCTCCCCTGCCAGTTCGGCGATGGGGGTGTTGACGGCGACGCCGTCGGTGCCTTCCTCGACGAGGATGCGGGCGAGGGTGCCTTCGTCGACGGCTTCCACTTCCATGGTGGCCTTGTCGGTCTCGATCTCGGCGATGACGTCGCCGGCCTTGACGTCCTCGCCGACCTTCTTCAGCCAGCGGGCGAGCTTGCCCTCGGTCATGGTCGGGCTGAGGGCGGGCATCAGGATCTGGGTGGACATGGTCAGCCCTCCACCAGGATGTCGGTCCAGAGTTCTTTCTCGTCGGGTTCGGGGCTGGTCTGGGCGAAGTCGGCGGCGTCCTGGACGCGGGCCTTGACGTCGGTGTCGATGCGCTTGAATTCGTCCTCGGTCATGCCGAGGGCTTCCAGCATGTGGCGGGCGCTTTCGATGCAGTCGCGCTCGCTGCGCATCTTCTGGACTTCCTCGCGGGTGCGGTATTTGCCGGGGTCGGACATGGAGTGGCCGCGGTAGCGGTAGGTCTTGACTTCGAGGAGGTAGGGGCCGTTGCCGGCGCGGCAGTGGGCGACGGCGACGTCGGCGGCCTCTTTCACGGCGACGACATCCATGCCGTCGACCTGGGCGCCGGGGATGCCCCAGGGGGCGCCGTTCTTCGAGAGGTCGCGGGAGGCGGAGGCGCGCTCGACGCTGGTGCCCATGCCGTACTTGTTGTTTTCGATGACGTAGATGCAGGGGAGCTTCATGAGTGCGGCGAGGTTGAAGCTTTCGAAGACCTGGCCCTGGTTGCTGGCGCCCTCGCCGAAGTAGGTCGCGGCCACGCGGTCGTTGCCGCGGTACCAGTTTGCCATGGCGAGTCCGGTGCCGAGGCTGACCTGTGCGCCGACGATGCCGTGGCCGCCGAAGAAGCGGCGCTCCTTGCTGAACATGTGCATGGAGCCGCCCTTGCCGCGGGAGTAGCCGCCGCTGCGGCCGGTGAGTTCGGCCATGACGCCGCGGGGTTCCATGCCGGTTGCGAGCATGTGGCCGTGGTCGCGGTAGGAGGTGATGACCTGGTCGCCCTCGCCGAGGGCGGACTGGATGCCGACGACGACGGCTTCCTGGCCGATGTAGAGGTGGCAGAAGCCGCCGATGAGGCCCATGCCGTAGAGCTGTCCGGCCTTTTCCTCGAAGCGGCGGATGAGGAGCATGTCGCCGTAGGCCTTGAGCAGCTTGTCCCGGTCCATCGCCGCCGGGGCAGTGTCGCGGGCCTTGCCGCGCTTGCGCTGGTCTGCCTGGGCCATTCGCCTGTTCTCCGCTGGACGTCCGTGGTGAACACCTAGCGACGCGGTTGCGTCCCGGCAAGACCGTTGGGCAAAAGCGTTATTGTGCAATGCAATAGACGCATTAACTGAATTAAGGTTAAGCGGCGGAAAGGGCGACGGATTCTGGCGGGCCGTGGAATTCGCCGCTCATTCGGGCGGCCGGGGGCACGCCGCGCCGCCAAAGCCGGAGGGCCATGGCGAGGATGAGGGTGAGGGCGGGGACGACGACGCCGTCGACGCGGGTGGGGGCCGGGGTGGCGGACGAGGCATGCTCCATCACCAGTTCGCCGGTCGCGGCCCATCGGCCGACGGTGTGGAAGCCGGCGTGGCGGTAGAGGCGGAGCGCGGAGGCGTTGTCTGGTGCGACGAGCAGGCGCACGCGGCGGCAGCCGGCGATGCGACGGAGGCCGGCCATGATGGCGGCCATGGCGGCGCGGCCGAAGCCTGCGCCCTGGTGGCGGGCGTCGATCGCGAACCAGCCGAGCCACCAGCACGAGCGGTCGCGCCGGTCGGGGTGGACGACGTAGAAGCCGACGAGGTCGCCCGCGGACTCGATGCCGGTCACCCAGTGCGCGGGGTGGCGGCGGACGACGTCGAGGATGACGGGGAGCGGCTCGATGAACCGTTCGGCGTGCCCGAGGTCGAGCGCGTGGAGCGAGGGGAGAGCGGCGTGGCCGAGCCGCCGGAACTGGAGGGGCGCGTGGCCCCTGATGCTGGACATGGTACCCTTGGGGGACGGAATGAACGGAAACCGCCACCTGGCATGGGCCGGCGGTTCAGTCCTCGGTCGTCAATCGCAGGCCCGGCGCCAAGCCGGGCTCGTTCCTTGGGTCATGGGAGCGACATAGGCCGATCCCGCGATTCGTTCAAGCCGGATGCACATGTGAGGATTGCATCCCACCCTTGCCCGACTCCCTTGCCCGACTCTGCCGCCGCCACTAGCGTGTGCCGATGATCCGGAACACACCATGAACGATCTGCTTTCCCAGGTGGGGGGTGGCGACAGCTACTCGGCCCGCGACATCGAGGTCCTGGAGGGGCTGGAGCCGGTGCGGCGGCGGCCGGGCATGTATATCGGCGGCACGGACGAGAACGCGCTGCATCACCTGGCGGCGGAGATCCTGGACAATGCGATGGACGAGGCCGTCGCGGGCCATGCCAACGCGATCGACGTGACGCTCGAGGCGGGGAACTGGCTGACGGTGCGCGACAACGGGCGGGGCATTCCGGTCGATCCGCATCCGAAGTTCAAGACCCTGAGCGCGTTGGAGGTGATCCTGACGACGCTGCATTCCGGGGGCAAGTTCGGGGGCAAGGCGTATGCGACGTCGGGGGGGCTGCACGGGGTCGGCAGCTCGGTCGTCAACGCGTTGTCGGACGAGATGCATGTCGAGGTGGCGCGGGACCGCACGCTGTGGCGGCAGGCGTATTCACGCGGGAAGCCGCAGACGAAGCTGGAGAATGCGGGGGCGGTGCAGAACCGGCGCGGCACGACGATCCGGTTCCACCCGGATCCCGAGATCTTCGCGGCGCTGCAGTTCAGCCCGGCGCGGCTCTACAAGCTGTGCCGGTCCAAGGCGTACCTGTTCCGGGGGGTGCGGATCCGGTGGATGTGCGATGCGACGCTGCTGAAGAACCCGGACACGCCGGGCGAGGCGCTGCTGCACTTCCCGGGCGGGCTGAAGGACAGCCTGTCCGAGGACATCGGCGCCGCCGCGACCGCGCTGCCGGAGATCTGGGCGGGGGAGGCGGAGCTTGCGGCGAACGGGGCCGGGCAATCGGGCGGGCGGGCGGAGTGGGCCGTCACGTGGCTGGACGGTGGGGAGGGCTTCCTCGATTCCTATTGCAACACGGTCCCGACCGCGCAGGGCGGGACGCATGAGCAGGGGTTCCGGGCGGCGCTGCTGAAGGGGCTGCGAAGCTGGGGGGACCAGCGGGGGAACCGCAAGACCGCGATCGTCACGCCCGAGGACATGCTGGGCCAGATGGCGGCGAAGCTGTCGGCGTTCGTGCGCGAGCCGCAGTTCCAGGGGCAGACGAAGGAGAAGCTGACGTCGCCCGAGGCCGCGCGGCTGGTGGAAGGGGCGATGCGCGACCGGTTCGACCATTTCCTGGCGGGCAACCCGGCGCAGGCGGACACCCTGCTGGCGTTCGTGATCGAGCGGGCGGAGGAGCGGCTTCGGCGGAAGGAGTCGAAGGACGTCAGCCGGAAGACGGCGACGCGGCGGCTTCGGCTGCCGGGCAAGCTGGCGGATTGTTCACGCGAGAGCCGCGACGACACCGAGATCTTCCTGGTGGAGGGGGACAGCGCGGGCGGCAGCGCGAAGCAGGCGCGGAACCGCGAGACGCAGGCGGTGCTTCCGCTGCGGGGGAAGATCCTGAACGTCGCGAGCGCGACGGCGGACAAGCTGCGGCAGAACCAGGAGCTGAAGGACCTGATCGAGGCGTTGGGGTGCGGGGTCGGCGACCGCTATGACCGGGCGCGGCTGCGGTACGGCCGGGTCATCATCATGACGGATGCGGACGTCGACGGCGCGCATATCGCGAGCCTGCTGATGACGTTCTTCTATCGCGAGCTGCCGGACCTGGTGCGCAACGGGCACATCTACCTGGCGCAGCCGCCGCTGTATCGCCTGACGCAGGGGGCGAAGTCCGTCTATGCGATGACCGACGCCGACAAGGACCGGCGGATGAAGCGCGACTTCAAGCAGGGCACGAAGGTGGATGTGAGCCGGTTCAAGGGGCTGGGGGAGATGCCGCCGATGGCGTTGAAGGAGACCACGATGGACCCGGCCAAGCGCACGCTGCTGAAGGTGCTGGTGGCGAGCGAGGACCGCGCGACGACGAATACGCTGGTGGAGAGCCTGATGGGGCGGAAGCCGGAGCTGCGGTTCCAGTTCATCCAGGACCGCGCGAAGACGGTGGAGGAGGTCGACGTCTAGATCCGTGGGCTGCCGGTGGAGTGCTCTTTCAGTCCGCCTTCGTGGGGCTGCCGGTGGAATGCGGAAGAGCATTCCACCCTGCGCGGGTGGGGCATTCCCACGCGGGTTGGCTCAGCCCAGGCGCGACAGCAGGCGCAGGAACATCCAGGCGAGCAGCAGGTTGTCGCGTCCGTAGCGGAAGTGCGAGACGCCGCCCTGTGCCGGGGTGGGATAGCGGACCGGGGCGTCGAGGTTGAGGGCGGGCACCGCCATCCGCGCCAGGCGGATCGCGGCTTCGGGGTCGAAGTCGAAGCCGCGCATCCAGCGGGTTTTCCGCATGGCGGACAGCAGCGGGGGGATGGGGTAGACGCGGAAGCCGAAGAGCGAGTCCGCGATCAGGCCGGGGCCGACGGCGAGGCGGGTCATGAGGTTGGACACCCGGCGGCCGGCGACGCGGACGGCCGGGGCGTCCGGGCCGAATACGGGCCGGCCCAGGACCATCGCGTCCGGGCTTGCCAGCGACGCGGCCATGAAGGCCGGGATCAGCTCCGCCGGGTGCTGCCCGTCCGCGTCCATCACCAGCGCGTGCGTGAAGCCTGCGTGCTGCGCCGCCTGCAGGCCGTCCAGCACCGCGGCGCCTTTCCCGCCGTTCCGCGGGCGCCGGAGCAGATGGATGCCGGGCGCCTCGATCCCGGTTTCGGACCCGTCCGTGCTGCCGTCGGACACGACCCAGACGTGGGGCCAGGCGGCGCGGGCTTCGGCGACCGTTCGGCGCAACCGGGGACCGGGATCGAAGCTCGGGATCAGCACCAGGTGCTTGGTCAAGGGGCGGCCAGGCGGTCCATCAGGCGGTGGAAGCGCTCGTAGACCAGGGTGAAGCCTGCGGGGTCGCCGCGGTATGGCGCGCGGGCCAGCCACCAGTCCAGCGGGCGTTGCGCGGCCTGCGCCGCGTGCGCCAGCGCCTGGAAGCGGGCGCGGTTGGCGGCCCGGTCGGTGTAGGCCGGGTCGGACCAGATGCGGTCGAAGCGGGGTTGGTAGGCGCCGATCACGGGGTCGTCGTAGAAGATGAGTTTCAGGGCGGTCTCGTAGACCGTGTTCGGCTGCTGCGGGCCGCGGGCTTCGGCGAGGGCGCCGGGCATCGTCGGCAGCCGGTCGTGGGCGAGCAGTTCCTGCCGGGCTGCGAGGTCGGCGTAGACGGCGCCGGGGTCGGGCAGCCAGGCGTCGTTCGTGCGGCGCATCAGGTTCACGAACTCGTTCTTCGGGACGGGGAAGTCGAGGATGGCGACGGCGAGGAAGCGCTCGGTCGGCCAGCGGTCCCACAGGCCGGCGACGGCGAGGGCGTTGTGGGCGAGGTGGATGCAGTTGTCGTTGAAGACGCTCCAGTCGAAGACTCGGCGGCCCTCGCGGTAGGGCGCGTTCTCGGCGTTCAGGAAGCCGATCATCGCGGCCATCTGTGCCGCGTCGACCGGCACGCGGGCGCAGTATCGGCCGCGGCCCAGGGCGATCGCGTAGTCGGTCGCGACCGAGACCTCGTATTTCCAGTCGATGGGGTCCCAGCCGGCGGGCATGTCGTCGAACACCCCATCGTGGAAGGCGACGCCGTCGTAGATGCCCAGGCGGCGGGCCTCCTGCTGCACGGCGCGGTAGGTGTCGTGCGTGACGGGGGCGTCGTCGGGCAGGTTGCCGTGGAAGAAGAAGTCGCGCCCGGGGGTCGCGACCCATTTCGCGTTGCGGAAGTGGGCGTTCATGCTGAGGCCCACGCCGTCGCCGCCCTTGCCGTCGCTGCCCAGGCGTTCGTTTCCCGGGCACGGCTCCAGCACGGGATAGGCGGCCCCTTTCTGCAGGCACGCGCCGTTCAGGTAGAAGACGGCGTGGCCGCCGATCTCGCCACGGATGTCGGCGCCGAAGCCCACGCGCTTCTTGATCTGCGACAGGGCGCAGAACTCGGCGTAGAGGGGGTGCTCGGCGACGTAGGCCGCCTCGTCCGATGCGCCGCGGGCGTCGAAGCGCGCGAGGGCGCAGCCACCGAGCCAGACGAGGGTGAGAACGCAAGCAAGGAGGCGCCGCAGCATCGCCCCCCGATACGGTCCCGCGTAGGCCGTGTCCAGCCGTTGCACCCCTTGCGCGCGGCTGTGATGATGCCGGGATGACGCCCGCCCCGCCCGCCGACCGCCGCTGCGACATCCTGGTCGTGGGGGGTGGGCCGGGCGGCGCCGCCGCCGCCGTGCGGGGGGCCCGCGCGGGCGCGCACGTGATCATGCTGGACGAGGCGGCCCGGCCGTCGCGCCTTGCCATGCTGGGCGGCGTCGAGGTTCTTGCGGGCGTCGTTCCGTGGGGGGCGTTCGCGCCCGACGAGATCGCGGCCGTCGTCGATGGGGTTTCCGTCGTGTTCCGGCCGCGCCGGCTGGTGCTCGCTCCCCGGCAGACCGCGATCCCGCTGGCCATCCCGGGTTGGGCGCTGCCGGGTGTCGGGACGTTGCAGCAGCCGGTGGGGCCGGGCCGGCTGGTCCTTGCGGGCGGGCCCGGCATCCTGCGGGCGGCGTGCCATGCGGTGGGGGCGGGGCGCAGCGTCGTCGCGGTCGCGCTGACGCAGGAGCCTTCGACGCTGCGGGACGAGCTGCGCCTGCGCCGGCTGCGTGATGCGGACGTCCCGGTGCTGCATCATACGACGCCGGTCCGGTGCGAGGGCGGGGAGCGGTTCCGGGCCCTGATGCTCGAAACCCGGACGGGCCCGTTGCGCATCGAGGCCGAGGCGTGCGTCCTCCATGGTGGGTATGCGCCCGAAACGGGGCTTGCGCGGGCGCTCGGCGCGCGTCACGCCGTCATTGCGCCGGGCGTGCTGGCGACGGTGATCGGACCGTCCGGCCGCACCAATGTCCCTGGCGTGGTGGCCCTCGGCGACGGGTTGACGGTGCCGGGGCCGGCGGGACGCCGGCGCTACGAGGCCGCTCCTTATGGGCCTGCCACGCGACCCCCGAGCGTGGACACGCGTTTCGCCGACGCCGACTTCGCGTGCGCGTGCGAGCGGGTCACGGCGGGCGCGATCCGGGCCGCCATCCGGGACGGGGCTGCCTCCGTGCCGGCCGTGAAGCGCGCCACGCGGGCGGGCATGGGGCGCTGCCAGGCCCGGCTGTGCAACCAGACGCTGCATGGGCTGTGCGCGCCCGCGGCCGCGGAATCCAGGTTCATCGCGCCGCGCGCGCCCCTTCATCCCGTCCGCATCGGCGGCCTGATGCAGCCCGGCGATCCCCACCCGGAGCCGGAGGGCCGGCCGGGCTATTCCACGTGGTCGTCGATCCCGGCGGGGGCCGCGCCGCGGGCGTGCGACGCGCTGGTCATCGGGGGGGGCGTCGTCGGGCTGTCCGCGGCGCTGGCGCTGGCGCGGGCGGGGATCGACGTCGCGCTCGTCGACCGGGGCGAACCGGGGCTCGGCGCCAGCACCGCGAATGCGGGCAGCCTTCACGTCCAGCTTCTGCCTTACGACTTCGACGAAGGCGACCCCGGTCCGTTGGGCGAGGCGCTGGCGCTGGGTCCCCGGAGCATCGCCCTGTGGCGCGGGCTTGCCGCCGATGCCGGCGAGGCGCTCGGCATCCGCACCGAGGGTGGGCTGGTGCTCGCCGCCAACCCGGCGGACCTGGTCTGGCTGGCGCGCAAGGCCGAGTTCGAGCGCAGCCGCGGGATCGAGACCGAGATCCTGTCCGCGGCGGAGTTGCGGGGCCTCGCGCCGGCGCTGGCCGCGGGGTATGCCGGCGCCGCCTTCTGCGGCCGGGAGGGCCAGATCGACCCGTTGCGCGGGACGATGGCGCTGCTGCGGCTTGCGCGCGAGGCGGGGGTGCGGATCGCGGCGGGGGTGGAGGTCAGCGGAATGGCGCAGTGCGGCCCGGTGTGGCGCGTGCGGACGACCGGGGGGGACATCCAGGCCGGGCAGGTGCTGAACGCGGCGGGCGCCCATGCGGCGATGGTGGGGGGGCTGGCGGGGGTGAGCCTTCCGGTCCGGGCGGTCGTGCAGCAGGTCATCGCCACCGCGCCGGCACCGCCGCTGCTGCGCCATCTGGTGGCGCAGGCGCGGTTGCACCTGTCGCTGAAACAAGGGGATGCCGGGCATGTGCTGATCGGGGGCGGGTGGCCCGGCCGGCTGGGGGCGGACGGGGCCACGCGGCTCGATCGACGGTCGATCCAGGGCAATCTCTGGACGGCCGCGCAGGTCGTGCCGGCGCTTGCGGAGCTGGAGGCGGTACGGGCTTGGACGGGGCTCACGGTCCACCTGGACCGGGGTCCCGTGATCTCCGCGACCCCCGGGCGGGCGGGGCTGTTCCATGCGGTCACGGCGAACGGCTACACGCTGGGGCCCATCGCGGGCGAGCTGATCGCCGAGGCGATGCTGGGCCGCGGCGCTCCGCCGGCCGCGTTCGCGCTGGTGTAGGGGTTATACCGAGGGCATCGGAGCTTCTTCCCGAAGCAGCGCCCCAATTATGCTGGCGGCACGCACCGTTCCCTATGCTCCGGCGCTGGACGTGTACGCGTGGCAGGCCCTCACCCCGGCCCTCTCCCGATGGGAGAGGGAGTCAACGCCGGGGTTACTCCGCCATGTCGTAGGGCGGGGCGATGCCGGGGGGCAGCGGGGAGACGAAGGGCGTCCTGGCCAGGCGGGCCTGGTGTTCGGCCTTTGCCTGCGCGAGCAGGGCGGGGTCGCGGAGCACGTCGATGGCGGTGCCGGCCATGGCCTTTGCGACGTGGACCATGCCCTTGTGGGCGGCCGCGGTCTTTCCCTGGGCCGTGAGCTGCCAGGAGTGACCGGGGGTGCCGATGGCGTAGGTGGCGCCGCGGGCCTGGACGGTGGGGACCGCCCAGCTTACGTCGCCCACGTCGGTCGAGCCGACCATCCTGGCGCCGCGGGCCTCCAGCGGGACGATGCCGTCCGCGAGGGGCGCATCGGTGACGGGGATGCCGAAGCGGCGGTGGGCCGAGACGATGTCGTCCTGGCGGACGGTGTTGCGGATGGCCTCGGCGAAGGCGCGGTCTTCGGCGTCGAAGGGGGGCGGCCCGAGACGCTGCAGGTTGTCGTGCAGGGTGCGTTCGAGCGGGGCGTTGCCGAGGAGGTTGCTCATGCCGCTGATGACGCGGATTTTCACCTCGGTCTCGGTCATGAGGGCGGCGCCTTCGGCGATGCGGTCGACGCGGGCGCCGAGCACCTTGAGGTCCGCGAGTTCGGCGGCGCGGATGATGTAGCGGACGCGGGCGTGGGCCTGGACGACGTTGGGCGCGATGCCGCCGGCGTCGAGGGTGGCGTAGTGGACGCGGGCATCGGCGGGCATGTGCTCGCGCATGTAGTTGACGCCGACGTTCATGAGTTCGACGGCGTCGAGGGCGCTGCGGCCGAGTTCCGGGGAGGCTGCGGCGTGGCTGGCGCGGCCGGTGAAGGCGTAGTCGACGCAGAGGACGGCGAGGGAGTAGGCCTCGTTCACGCCGGCGAAGGGGGCGGGGTGCCAGGAGATGGCGATGTCGACGTCGTCGAAGACGCCGTCGCGGACCATGAAGGTCTTGGCGGCGCCGCCTTCTTCGGCCGGGCAGCCGTAGTAGCGGACGCGGCCCTCGATCCCCTGTTCCTTGAGCCAATCCCTGACGGCGGCCGCGGCCAGCATCGCGCCGGCGCCGAGGAGGTTGTGGCCGCATCCGTGGCCGTGTCCGTTGGGTTCGACGGGGCGATGCTCCGCCACGCCGGCTTCCTGGCTGAGGCCCGGGAGGGCGTCGTATTCACCCAGGATCGCGATGACGGGGCCGCCCTGCCCTGCCTCGCCCATGACGGCGGTGGGGATGCCGCCGACGGCCTCGGTCACGCGGAAGCCGTGTTCCCTGAGCATCGCGGTATGCTCGGCGGCGGAGCGTCGTTCCTGGAAGTTGAGTTCGGGCATGGCCCAGACGCGGTCGCTGAGGTCGATGAACGCCTGCTGCTGGCCCTCGACGATCTGCCAGATGCGGTCGGTGTTCTGCATGGTGGTCCCTTCGTCCGATCAGCCTTGCGCCGCCACCAGGTGCCGCGACGGCTCCGGGATGGCCCGGCCCAAAGCCTGCGCCTCTTCGATCCACGCGTCGATGGCGTCCCCCACGTTCCGGGCCGCCAGCTCCCGCGTTTCGCCATCGGACATGCAACCCGGCAGATCCGGGACGGTCGCGAGATACCCGCCCCCGTCTTCCAGGGACAACGGCGCGATGACGACAGGGTAGTCAGGATGGGGCACTGGAGCCTCCGACGGCGTCGATGAAGCGGACGAGCTTGCGGATATACACGGGCTTGACCGGACGCGCGCGGGGAATGGTCAGGATTTCGGGCCGGGACGGGTGCGAGACCTTGTAGTGCGAGCCTCCGCCGGATGGGGGACGACAGCGCACCTGGTGTTGTGAGCAGACGCGTTCGACATCGGAGATGGCCCAGTCGGCTGCGGGGTTCCGGCGCATCCGTTCGAGGAGATCGGGCATGTATTCCTATGATGGTAGCCGGTGCCAATACCAGGCTTGCTCCCTTCTCTCGCCGGCGCAAGACTTCACCGCAGCACCGGAGGGTCCCTGCCATGAACGCCTACCGCCCTACCCTGTATGGCACGCGGCATGCCGTTTCCGCCGGGCACTATCTGGCGACGATGGCCGGGTTTTCCGTGCTGGAGGCGGGGGGGAACGCCATCGATGCCGGGTGTGCGGCGGGGATGGCGTTGGGGGTGTTGCAGCCCGACCTCGTGAACGTCGCGGGCGTGGCGCCGATCGTGATCCGCATGGCCGACGGCACGGTCGAGACGATCGCGGGTCTGGGGCACTGGCCGCGGGCGCTGCCGCCGGACCTGTTCATGTCGCGGCATGGCGGCGCGATCCCGACGGGGGTGCTGCGGACGGTGGTGCCGGCCGCGCCGGACGCGTGGATCACGGCGTTGCAGCGGCACGGCACCCTGCCCTTTCCGGACATCGCGCGGCACGCGATCCGCTTTGCGCGCGACGGGTTTGCGATGAACCCGCTGCTGGCGTTCAGCATCGGGAGCAAGGAGGCGGATTACCTGCGGTGGGCGCAGAACGCCGCGATCTTCCTGCCGGGGGGGGCGGTGCCGAAGGTCGGCGACACCTTCAAGCAGACGGACCTTGCGCGCACGCTGCAGTACATGTCCGACCAGGCGGAGGCGGCGGGCGGGCGCGAGGCCGGGCTGCAGGCGGCGCACGACGCGTTCTATCGGGGCGACATCGCGCGGCAGATCGTCGCGCATCAGGAGCAGGAGGGCGGCTATCTGTCGATGATCGACATGGCCGGATTCCGGTCGCGCATCGAACCGGCGGTGCGCCGGCACTGGCGGGGGCACGAGGTGATCACGTGCGGGCCTTGGTGCCAGGGGCCGGCGCTGCTGCAGGCGCTGTTGCTGGTGGAGCAGGTGGGGATCGAGGGTCTGGCGCATAATTCGGCCGACTACCTGCATGTGCTGACGGAGTGCCTGAAGCTGGCGCTTGCCGACCGGGAGTATCATTTCGGCGATCCGCAGTTCGTCGACGTGCCGCTGGACCATCTGCTGTCGGCCGCGACGATCGCGCGGCGGGCCGCGGGGTTCAGCGCGGGGCGCGCCCATCCGGGGATGCCGGAGGCGCTGGACGAAGGCGGGGGCGCGCCGGGTTTCGTGCGGTCCGCGGCGGCCATGCCGCAGATGGACGCCGACACGTCGTATGCGTGCGCGGTCGACCGCTGGGGCAACGCGTTCAGCGCGACGCCGTCCGACGGGTCATCCAACGGGCCGGTGGTGCCGGGGCTGGGGCTTATTCCGTCCGGGCGTGGCAGCCAGAGCCGGCCGGATCCTTCGCATCCGTCCGGTGTGTATCCGGGCAAGCGGCCCCGGCTTACGCCCAACCCGGCGATGGTCGTGACGAAGGCGGGCGGGGTGATGCCGTTCGGCACGCCGGGCGGGGACGTGCAGATCCAGGCCATGCTGCAGGTGCTGTTGAACACGCTGCATTTCGGGATGGAGTTGCAGGAGGCGATCGAGGCGCCGCGGGTGGCGAGCTACTCGTTCCCGTCGTCGTTCGCGCCGTTCGAGTATTTTCCGGCGCGGCTGGCCGTCGAGTCGCGCATTCCGGCCGAGACGCGGCAGGCGCTGGCGGCGCGGGGGCACGAGGTGAAGGACTGGCCGGAGTGGACGTGGCTTGCGGGCAGCGTCGAGGCGATCATGACGGATCCGGCGACGGGGCTGATCGCGGCCGGGGCCGATCCCCGGCGTCCCGCGTACGCGGCCGCGATCTGAGCGGCCTGGTCGTCCGTCAGCGCCTGATTGCGGCGACGAGGAGCATCGCCCAGCCGGCCATGAGGAGGGTGCCGCCGACGGGGGCGGTCATGCCGAGGGCCGGGCCGCCGAACTGGGGGATCCAGACGGCGCCGCAGAACAGCAGGATGCCGACGACGAACAGCGCGGCGGCCACGTCGACCGGCCAGCCGCCGGCCGTGCCCCACAGGCCGCAGGCCAGCAGCGCGAGGGCGTGCCAGCCCTGCATCTGCACGGCGCTGGATACCGCGCGCACGCGGCCGGGGTCGATGGGCGCGTGGGCGGCGTAGGCCGCGGCGGCGACGGCGAGGCCGCCGAAGACGGCGCCGAATGCGAGCCAGAGGCGATAGGTCTGCATCGAGGTCCCGCATCAGTTGAGAAGCAGCCTACTTGGGCGGCGCCCCGGCCCCGTGTAAAGTCCCACCATGCCCCGCGGCGACCTGTTCCCCGAGATCGGACCCTTCGAAACCGGCTACATGCCGTTGACGGGGGGGCACGTCATGTATTGGGAGCAGGTGGGCAACCCGCGCGGCGCGCCGGTGCTGTTCCTGCATGGCGGGCCGGGGGCCGGGGCGGGCGCGGTGCACCGGCGGTTCTTCGATCCGCATTTCTGGCGGGTGATCATCTTCGACCAGCGCGGGGCGGGGCGGTCGCGGCCGCTGGGCAGCCTTGCGCAGAACACGACGCAGGATCTGGTGGGCGACATCGAGACGCTGCGGCGGCATCTGGGGATAGAGCGGTGGCTGCTGTTCGGGGGGTCGTGGGGCAGCACGCTGGCGCTGGCGTATGCGCAGGCGCATGCGGAGCGGGTGCGGGGGCTGGTGCTGCGGGGCGTGTTCCTGGGGCGGCGGGCGGAGGTCGACTGGTTCCTGCATGGGCTGGGCGCGATCTTTCCGGACGCGCACGCGGCGTTCGTCGGGCATCTGACGCCGGAGGAGCGGCATGACGTGCTGGGCAGCTACCTGGCCCGGCTGACGCATGCGGACCCGACGGTGCACATGGCGGCGGCGCGGGCGTGGTCGGTGTACGAGGGGTCCTGCAGCACGCTGCTGCCCAGCCCGGACACGGTCACGTCGTTCGCGCAGGACCGGACGGCGCTGGGGCTGGCGCGGATCGAGGCGCACTACTTCGCGCACGACCTGTTCCTGCCGCCGGGCGGGCTGCTGGGGGGCATGGGCGCGATCGGGCACCTGCCGGCGGAGATCGTGCAGGGGCGCTACGACATGGTGTGCCCGGCGCGCACGGCGTTCGAGCTGGCGGCGGCGTGGCCGTCGGCGCGGCTGACGGTGATCCCGGACGCCGGGCATTCGGCGCTGGAGCCGGGGGTGCGGCGGGCGCTGGTGTCGGCGGTGGAGCGGTTCCGGCACACGCGGTAGGCGCGGCGGGGCGGCGGTGTTTGAAGGCGTATGCTTCTCGTGCATCCTGGCCGCGCATTGCGGAGGGCGGGGGCGTGAAGGTCGGCGTGATCGGGCTGGGGTCGATGGGCATGGGCGCGGCCCTGAACCTGGCTGCGAAGGGGCATGAGGTGTCGGGCGCCGAGTTGCGCCAGCCGGCCTGGCAGGAGTTGCAGGCGGCGGGCGGGGTGTGCGTCGATCGTCCGGGCCGGCTGCCGGAGGGTCTGGACGCGCTGATCGTGTTCGTGGTGAACGCGGCGCAGGCGGATGCCGTGCTGTTCGGGACAGATGGGGCGCTGCCGCGCGTGGCGGACGGGGGTGTCGTGCTGTGCTGCACGACGGTGGCGCCGGAGACGGCGCGGGCGATGGCGGCGCGGGTGGAGGCCGGGGGACGGCTGTTCCTGGATGCGCCCGTGTCGGGCGGTTCCACGGGCGCGCGGGCCGGCAGCATGACGGTGATGGCGAGCGGGAGCGGGGCGGCGTTCGAGCGGGCCGGGCCGGTGCTGGAGGCGATCGCGGGCAAGGTGTGGCGGCTGGGCGACGCGGCGGGGGCCGGCAGCACGATGAAGATGGTGAACCAGCTGCTGGCGGGCGTGCATATCGCGACGGCGGCGGAAGCGATGGCGCTGGCGATCCGGGCGGGGGCGGACCCGCAGACGGTGTTCGACGTGATCACGACGTCGGCGGGCAATTCGTGGATGTTCCAGAACCGGGTGCCGCATATCCTGGCGGGCGACGACACGCCGCATTCGTCGGTCAACATCTTCGTGAAGGATCTGGGGATCGTGCTGGACCAGGCGCGGGCGCTGTCGTTTCCGTTGCCGCTGGCGTCGGCGGCGCACCAGTTGTTCCTGGCGGCCGCGGCGGCCGGGCATGGGGGTGCGGACGACGCCTTCGTCATCCGGGTGTGGGAGGCGCTGGCGGGGATCGCGTTGCCGGGACCGGGGAAGGGAGAGGCGGCATGACGGGGTATGGTCACGACTGGGGGATGCTGACGCGGGCGCAGCGGGATGCGCGCTACGACAACACGAACGCGGTGAAGAACAGCCAGGCGATCCTGGCGGAGCTGCGGGAGAGTTCGGCGCTGCGGCGAGCGGAGAGCCCGGCCGGGCTGGACCAGCCGTATGGGCCGGGGGAGCGCAACAAGGTCGATTTCTTTCCGGGCGAGGACGCCGCTTCGCCGTGCCTCGTGTTCATCCATGGCGGGTATTGGCAGCGGAACACGCGGGAGTGGTTCGCGGTGCTGGGGGATGGGGTGCGGGCGCATGGTTGGTCGTATGCGGCGCCGGGCTACACGCTGGCGCCGGAGGCGAGCCTGACGACGATCGTGGCGGAGATCGGGGCGGCGCTGGATTGGGTGCGGGGGCAGGTGACGGGGCCGATCATCGTGTCCGGGTGGTCGGCGGGCGGGCATCTGACGGCGATGGCGCTGGGGCATCCGGCGGTGCATGCGGGTCTGGCGATCTCGGGCGTGTTCGAGCTGGGGCCGATCCGGGACACGCACATCAACGAGAAGGCGTGCATCACGGAGGCGGAGGCGGAGGCGTTGTCGCCGCTGCGGCTGCCGGTGGGTTCGAAGGCGTTGTCGTTGACGTATGGGACGGCGGAGCTGCCGCCGCTGGTGGGGGACAGCCGGGCGCTGCATTGGCACCGGTCGCGGGCGCATGCGCCGGGGGCGTTGATCCCGGTGCCGGGCGCGGACCATTTCACGGTGCTGGAGAGCCTGCGGGAGCCCGAGGGGCTGCTGACGCGCGCGCTGCTGGCGCTGGCATGACGCCGACGGAGCGGGTGCGGGCGGCGATCGCGGCGGACGCGGCGCATGCGGATCCGGCGCTGTGGATCCATCGGGTGACGGATGCGGCGCTGCTGGCGCGGGCGGCGGCGCTGGAGTCGGAGGGCCCGCTGGGGCGGCCGTTATGGGGCGTGCCGGTGGGGGTGAAGGACAGCATCGACGTCGCGGGGATGCCGACGACGGCGGCCTGCCCGGCCTATGCCTACACGCCCGCGGCGGATGCGACGTCGGTGGCGCGGCTGCTGGCGGCCGGGGCGATCGTGATGGGGAAGACGAACCTCGACCAGTTCGCGACGGGGCTGGTGGGGGTTCGGAGTCCGTATGGGATCCCTCGGGCGACGTTCGATGCGGCGCGGGTGCCGGGGGGGTCTTCGTCGGGGTCCGGGGTGGCGGTTTCGGCGGGGATCGTGCCGATCGCGCTGGGGACGGATACGGCGGGGTCCGGGCGGGTTCCGGCGATGTTCGGGAACGTGGTGGGGTTGAAGCCCACGGTGGGGGGCGTGCCGCAGACGGGGGTCGTGCCGGCGTGCCGGTCGATCGACACGACGTCGGTGTTCGCGCGGACGGTGGACGAGGCGCTGGGCGTGCTGCGGATCATCGGGGGGTTCGACGGGGCGGATCCGTATAGCCGGCACGCGCCGGCCGGGTGGCTGCGGACGGGGCCGGCGCCCGTGCTGCGGGTTGCGGTGCCGGACGATCTTTCGGCGTGCGAGCCGGCGATCCGGGCGGCGACGCTGCGGATCGGGGCGGGGCTGGGGGCGGCGACGATCGAGATCGGGCCGTTCCTGCAGCTGGCCCGGTTGCTGTACGACGGCCCGTGGGTCGCGGAGCGCACGGCGGCGCTGCGGGGGATGCTGGACCGGCCGGACGCGCTGCATCCGGCGACCCGGGTGATCCTGCAAGGGGGGCTGGAGCGGCGCACGGTGGATGCGTTCGATGCGTTCCATGTGCTGGCGCAGGTGCGGCAGCGGGCGGCGGCGCTGTTCGCGGCGCATGACGTGCTGCTGCTGCCGACGGCGCCGTGCTGGCCGACGCTTGCGGAGCTGGAGGCGGATCCGATCGGGCCGAACAGCCGGCTGGGGACGTACACCAACTTCGTGAACCTGTGCGACCTGGCGGCGATCGCGGTGCCGGCCGGGTTCGGGCCGGACGGGGCGCCGATCGGGGTCACGCTGGTGGGGCCGGCGTGGTCGGAGGGGCGGCTGGCGGCGCTGGCGGACCGGTTGCACCGGGCGGCGACAGACCGGGTGGGCGCCACGGCGGCGCCGCTGCCGCCCCCTGCCCTGCCGGAGCCGATGGGCGCGGACGAGACGGCGCTGTTCTGCGTGGGCGCGCACATGTCGGGGTTGCCACTGAACGGCCAGGTGACGGCGCTGGGCGGGCGGTTCCTGCGGGCGGATGCGACGGTGGCGGAATACCGGCTGTTCGCGCTGGGCGCCCGGCCCGGTCTGGTCGCGGGCGGTGGAGGGCGTATCGCGGGCGAGGTGTGGGCGGTGCCGACGGCGGCGATCGGGGCGCTGCTGGCGCAGGTGCCGGCGCCGCTGGGGTTCGGGACGGTGCGGCTGGCGACCGGACCGTGCCTGGGGTTCCTGGCGGAGGCGTCGGCGACGGCGGGCGCGGAGGACATCACAGGGCTGGGGGGGTGGCGGGCGTATCTGGACCGAGGGTCCGTCTCGTAACGCGAGCATTCGTCTCAAATTAAGGACTGGTCGCCATTTTGATCCTGCACAGCGGGATCGGAGACAATGGCAACCCTCAGCGTCGGACCTGGACGGCAGTTTGCGACGATCGCGGCGGCCCTGGCGGCTGCGCGGGCCGGCGATACGGTCGCCGTGGCGGCCGGCACGTATGTCAATGATTTCGGCACGATCCGCGCCCGGGTGAGCCTGGTGGCGGTGGGCGGCCAGGTGACGCTGCTCGCGACCCGGCCGCTGGCGACCAACGGGGCGCTGCTGACGGTTTCGGCCGACGCGGTGATCGACGGGTTCGTGTTCGCGAACGCGGCGGCGGCGGACGGGACGGCGGCGGGGCTGCTGTATACGGCGGGGGCGCTGGTCGTGCGCAACAGCCTGTTCGTGGGCAACCAGACGGGGCTGCTGGGGCTGGGGGATGCGGCGGGCACGATCGTGGTGCAGGGGTCGGAGTTCGACCGGAACGGCGCCGGGGACGGGTTCACGCACAACCTGGCCGTGGGCGCGGTGAGGTCGCTGACGGTCCAGGACAGCTACGTGCATGACGCGGCGGGGGGCGCCGAGGTGCGGAGCCGGGCGAAGGCGACGACGATCACGAACACGCGCATCCAGGACAATGCGGGGGCTTCGACCGTGAGCCTCGATCTGCCGAATGGGGGCGTGGTGGTCGTGCAGGGCAGCACGATCGAGAAGGGTGCGGCGGCGGGGGCGGTGGTGATCCGGGAGGGCGGGGACACGGCGTATGCCGGGTCGTCGTTGCGGGTGACGGGCAGCGTGATCGTTGCGGACCGGCCTGGGGCGGTGCTGCTGCAGAACCTGACGACGGCGACCGCCACCCTGTCCGGGGACACGCTGTACGGGTTTTCCGGCACGGGCGCCATCACGGGTCCGGCGGCGGTGTCGGCGCTCGTGGTCGCGGGGGCACGGCCCGAGGTCGTGGTGACGCCGTTGGTGGCGCCGGCGTTCGCGCTGCCGGTCGAGTTCGGCCGGGCGGGGGCGGTCGTGGCGACGGGGGTGGTGCGGATGGTGGGTCCGGGGGGGGCGTATGCGACGCTCGCCGCCGCAGTGGCCGCGGCGCAGGACGGGGACACGATCCGGGTCGCGGCGGGGACGTACCGGGACGATTCCGCGGTGATCGACAAGCGGCTGGTGATCGAGGGCGTGGGCGGCGTCGCGCGGTTCGTCGCGACCCGGCCGCCCGCGAACGGGCTGGCGCAGTTCGTCACGACGGCGGACGTGACGTTCCGGGGGATCGAGGTCTCGGGCGTCGCCATCCCGGGCGGGGTGGGGGCGGCGATCCTGGACCGGGGCGGGCGGCTGACGCTGGTGGACAGCGTGATCCATGACAACCAGGCCGGGCTGGTGGCGACGGGTGGGGCCTCGATCGGGATCTACGACAGCGAGTTCGTGCGCAACGGGACGCCGGACGGGCGGGGCGGCAACATCGACGTGGGCGCGGTGGGGACGCTGACGGTGCGGGGCGGGTGGGTGCATGACGGGCTGGCGGCGGCCGAGATCCGCAGCCGGGCGGACAACACGGTGCTGGAGGGCACGCGGGTCAGCCAGACACGGGGGGATGGGGCGGCGGGGCTGGAGCTGCCCGAGGGCGGGCGGGTGACGGTGGGGAACAGCGTGTTCGAGAAGGGGGCGAACAGCCAGGCGACGGCGCTGATCCATGTGGGGGGGGCGAAGGCGGGCAGCAGCGTGGGCGTGACGGGGACGACGCTGATCAACCCGGTGGCGGCGTCGTTCGTGGTGGCCGACGCGGGTTCGGCGAGCGTTTCGGTCAGCGGCGGCGCGCAGCTTCGGGCGGCGGGGGGCGCGGCGCCGGCGGCGGAGCGCGGGGTGCTGGCGCTGCGGATCTCGGGCGACGCGTATCGGGGGGATGCGCGGTTCACGGTGACGGTGGACGGGGCGCAGGTGGGCGGCACGCTGGCGGCCGCGGCGTCGCACGCGGCGGGTCAGACGCAGACGTTCGTCATCGCGGGGCAGTTCGCGCCGGGGCCGCACAGCGTGACGGTCCGGTTCGTGAACGACCTGAACGGGGCGGATGGGGTGGGCCGGGCGCTTTATGTGGACGGGGCGAGTCTGAACGGCGAGGCGTTCGGGCGGCCTGCGGCGCTGGCGTCGAACGGGGCGGTGACGCTGTCGACCGGGCCGACGACGCGGCCGACGAACGTGGTGCTGGGGCTGTCGGAAACGGCGGTGGCGGATGCGCATGCGTTCATCGCGATCGACGGGACGGTGCTGGGGGGGATGCAGAGCGTGTCCGGGGTCGGGACGATGCGGTTTTTGCTGGATCTCGCGCCGGGGCCGCATGTGGCGACGGTGACGGCGGTGGAGGGCGACGGTCGGCTTTCGGTGGATTGGCTGGAGGTCGCGGGCCAGCGCTACGCCGCCGGGACGGAGCCGGTGCGGGGGGCGGCGAGCTTTGCGTTCACGGTGGGGGCGCCGGCGGCGGCGAATTCGGAGTTGTTCCTGACGGCGGGGCTGCCGGAGATGGTGGTGCCGGTCTAGGGGCGGCACATTCGGTGTGCCGGTGTGACGAGGTCCCCGGGTCGAGCCCGGGGACACCGTGTTGATGGGGCCAGGTGACGAGGTTCCCTTGTCAGTCGGCGTGGAGGTGGTCGTCGTGGAAGACGCTGCTGGGGGTGGGGACGCGGGGGGCGTCGGCGACCCTGGGGTGGTGGGTGCGGGCGTGGTCGGTGGTGGCCCAGTCGTGGCTGTGGACCAGGCCGTCGTCGAAGTGTTCGTCGCGCATGGTGGGTCTCCGGTTCAGGCGGGGTGGAACTGGGCGGTTTCGGTGCTGTGGGCCATGGCCGTGGTGCTGCTGCGCCCGCCCGAGGCGGCGGTGGCGACCGCGTCGAAGTAGCCGACGCCGACCTCGCGCTGGTGGCGGGTTGCGGTGTAGCCGTGGGGTTCGGAGGCGAACTCGGCCTGCTGCAGCTCGGAGTAGGCGGCCATTCCGCGTTCGCGGTAGGCGTGGGCCAGGGTGAACATCGCGTGGTTCAGGCTGTGGAAGCCGGCCAGGGTGACGAACTGGAAGCGGTATCCCATGGCGCCGAGCTCGCGCTGGAAGGCTTCGGCCTGGGCCTCGGACATCTTGCGTTTCCAGTTGAAGCTGGGGGAGCAGTTGTAGGCGAGCATCTTGCCGGGGTGCTGGCGGTGGATGGCGTCGGCGAAGGCGCGGGCGTCGTCGAGATCGGGTTCCGAGGTTTCCCACCACAGCAGGTCGGCGTAGGGGGCGTAGGCGAGGCTGCGGGCGATGGCGTAGTCGCGGCCGATGCCGGGGCGGATGCGGAAGAAGCCTTCGGGGGTGCGTTCGCCGGAGAGGAAGGGGCGGTCGCGCTCGTCGACGTCGGCGGTCAGGAGCTGGGCGCTTTCGGCGTCGGTGCGGCAGAGCAGGACGGTGGGGACGCCTTCCACGTCGGCGGCGAGGCGGGCGGCGTTGAGGGTGCGGATGTGCTGGCTGATGGGGACCAGGACCTTGCCGCCGAGGTGGCCGCACTTCTTTTCGCTGGCGAGCTGGTCCTCGAAATGGACGCCGGCGGCGCCGGCCTGGATCATGGCGCGCATGAGTTCGTAGGCGTTGAGGGCGCCGCCGAAGCCGGCTTCGGCGTCGGCGACGATGGGGGCCATCCAGTGGGTGGGGTCGCCGCCTTCGAGGTGGGCGATCTGGTCGGAGCGGCGGAGGGCGTTGTTGATGCGCTTCACGACCTCGGGCACGGAATCGACGGGGTAGAGGGATTGGTCGGGGTACATGGCGCCGGCGGTGTTGGCGTCGGCGGCGACCTGCCAGCCGGAGAGGTAGATGGCCTTGAGGCCGGCCTTGACCTGCTGGACGGCCTGGTTGCCGGTGAGCGCGCCGAGGGTGGGCAGGAAGGGTTCGGAGTGCAGGAGCTGCCACAGGCGGCGGGCGCCGCGGGTGGCGAGGGTGTGGTCGATGCGGAAGGATCCGGCGAGGCGTTCGACGTCGGCGGGGGAGTAGTCCCTGCGGATGCCGTCGAAGCGGCCGGGGCCGGGGCCGGCTCCGCCGTCGGGGGCGTAGGCCGGGGTGGGGGTGGTCTTCGTCATTCTGCTCTCCTGGCGTGCGCCGCGTTGGGCGCTTCTTGTTGAACTCCATTGCCGATTGGAAGAAAACGGCTAAGAGGAGTGGAGAGCGGCAAGGATGTTGCTGGATTTACTATTTTGTCGCAATTGATGAAAAGGTTGTAAAGCGTGTCACGCCCCCTGATCGGCCGGACGATCCGGCGCCTGCGCACGGAGGGCGGCCTGTCGCAGCAGGCGCTTGCGGCGCGGCTGGGCATTTCGGCGAGCTACCTCAACCTGATCGAGCACGATCAGCGCGGGGTCACGGCGTCGTTGCTGCTGAAGCTGGGCGCGACCTTGCAGGCGGATCTGGCGGCGCTTTCGGGCAGCACGGAGCGGCAGCTCGAGTCGGGGCTGCGGGAGGTGTTCAGCGACCCGGCGCTGGGGCTGGAGCCGGTGCCGGAGGCGGAGTTGACCGCGCTGGCCGGCAGCGCGCCGGCGGCGGCCCGCGCGGTGCTGGCGCTGTACCGGTCGTTCCGGGTCGCGTCGGAGGATGCGAGCGGGATCGCGCTGCCGAGCGGGCGCCGGGTCATGCTGCCGACGGAGGAGGCGCGGGACTTCTTTCAGGCGCGATCGAACCATTTCGGGCCGTTGGAGGCGGTGGCGGAGGGGATCGCGGCGGAGCTGGGGGGTGCGGCCGGGCTGGACCAGCTGGTGGCGGCGCGGCTGCAGGCGCGGCACGGGGTGCGGGTGCGGATCGCGCCCATGGATGCGACGCTGCGGCGGTACGACCCGGATGCGCGGCTGCTGGAGCTGTCGGAGACGATGCGGCGGGAGAGCCGGGCGTTCCAGCTCGTGTTCCAGTTGATGCTGCTGGAGACGCGGGAGGCGGTGGATGGGCTGGCCGCGTCCGCCTCACCGACGTCGGCGGAGGCGTGCGGGCTGATCCGGCTGGGCCTCGTGAACTATGCGGCGGGGGCGTTGATGATGCCGTATGGGCCGTTCCTGCAGGCGGCGCGGGCGTTGCGGTACGACGTCGATGCGCTGGCGGCGCGGTTCAACGTGAGCTTCGAGCAGGTGGCGCACCGGCTTTCGACGTTGCAGCGGGATGGGGCGCGGGGGATCCCGTTCTTCTTCGTGCGGGTGGATCCGGCGGGGAACGTCGACAAGCGGTTTTCGGCGGCCGGGTTCCCGTTCGCGCGGTTCGGGGGGTCGTGCCCGCGGTGGGTGATCCATGGCGCGTTCTCGGTTCCGGACACGCTGAGCGTGCAGGCGGCGGAGCTTCCGGACGGGGCGGCGTTCCTGTGCTTCGGGCGGGCGCTGACGGGGACGGCGGCGCGGTGGGGGGACCCGGCGCCGCGGCACGTGGTGGCGCTGGGGTGCGACATCGATCGGGCGGCGGAGGTGGTTTACGCCGAGGGGCTGGATTTGTCGCGGCGGGTGGGGATCGGGCTGAGCTGCCGGTTGTGCGAGCGGACGGATTGCCGGAGCCGGGCGTTTCCGCCGTTGCAGCACCGTCTGGTGATCGACCCGAACGAGGGGAGTGCCGTGCCTTGGCGGTTCGTTCCGCCTTCGGGGTGAGGGATCGTGGCGCTGCAAACAGAACGGCCTGCACCCGGGTTGGGGTGCAGGCCAGTCTGGGCCTGGCTTTGGCCGGGCCGGGTCGGCGCAGGCTGAGGGTTCAGCTGGCCGGTTCGGACGGGGCGGCGGTGGGCTTCTTGGCGGCCGGCTTCTTGGCGGCGGGCTTGGCCGCGGTCTTCTTGGCCGGGGCAGCCTTGGCGGGTGCGGCCGCCTTGGGGGCCGGTTTCGCGGCCTTGGGCGCCTTGGCGGCGGGTGCGGGCGCCGGGGCGGCGACCTTGGCCGCGGGCTTCGCGGCGGCCTTGGCTGCGGGCTTGGCTGCGGGCTTGGCCGCGGGTTTCGCTGCCGCCTTGGCGGGGGCCTTGGCGGGGGCCTTGGCCGCGGCTTTCGCCGGCGCGGGGGCCGGGGCCGCCTTGGCGGCGGGCTTCGCTGCGGCCTTGGCGGCTGGCTTTGCCGCGGCCTTGGCGGGCGCCTTCGCGGGCGCTGTCTTGGCTGCGGGCTTTGCGGCGGCTGCGGGCTTTGCGGCGGCTGCGGGCTTGGCAGCCGCCGTCGGCGCGGCCTTGGGCTTCACGGGCGCCGCGCCGTTCGCCTTCTTCGTCGCAGCGGGCGTCGCCATTGCCTGGGCCCGCTTCGTCTTGGTGTCCTCGGTCACTGTGGTGTCCTCCTTAGAGCCGTAGTGCACGCATGCCGGTCGAACCATGTACGGTGCTGCGAGGGGCGAATTGCTGTCCTGCACGCACGGCCACGCGTCGCTCCGTGGGGCACGGCGATCTGCGGCCCGATGCCGCGCGAATCGATGACGTGCACACCCTTTCCGCTGTCACGCGGCGGACGTATGCGTGTCAATCAAAACCAGCATTCGGAGTAACGAAATCGTCGGGAAATCGTCGTTCCCGACGTTCGGCGGTGCTAACGATCTTTGATCGGAACGAAGACGCGGTCTTCGGGGCCCGTGTAGTTGGCGGCGGGGCGGATGAGCTTGTTGTCGATGCGCTGCTCGATGACGTGCGCGCCCCAGCCGCTGGTGCGGGAGATGACGAAGATTGGCGTGAACATCGAGACGGGGATGCGCATCTGGCTGTAGGCGACGGCGCTGAACCAATCGAGGTTCGCGAACATGCGCTTCAGCTCCCACATGGTGGCCTCGATGCGGTCTGCGACGCGCCAGGTGAGGGTGTCGCCGTTGGCGTCGGACAGGCGTTTCGCGACCTGCTTGATGACGGCGTTGCGGGGGTCGGCGACGGTGTAGACGGCGTGGCCGAAGCCGATGATGACCTGCTTTTCCGCCACGCGGGCGCGGATGTCGGCTTCGGCGTCGTCCTCAGTTTCGTAGCGGCTTTGAATCTCCAGCGCGACCTCGTTGGCGCCGCCGTGCTTGGGGCCGCGCAGGGCGCCGATGCCGCCGACGATGGCGGAGTGCATGTCGGCGCCGGTGCCGGCGATGACGCGGGCGGTGAAGGTCGAGGCGTTGAACTCGTGCTCGGCATAGAGGATCAGGGAGGTGTGCATGGCGCGGACCCATTCGGCGGGCGGCGCGTGTCCGTGCAGCAGATGGAGGAAGTGGCCGCCGATGCTGTCGTCGTCCGTTTCGACCTCGATGCGGCGGCCGTTGTGCGAGAAGTGGTACCAGTAGAGCAGGATGGAGCCGCCCGCGGCCATGATGCGGTCCGCGACGTCGCGGGCGCCGGGGGCGTTGTGGTCGTCCTTTTCGGGCAGGGCGCAGCCGAGGGCGCTGATGCCGGTGCGCATGACGTCCATGGGGTGGGTGGATGCGGGCAGCGCCTCCAGCACCAGGCGGACGGCGGTGGGCAGGCCGCGGAGGGCGTGGAGCTTGGCCTTGTAGGCGGCGAGCTGGGCCGTGGTGGGGAGGGCGCCATGGACGAGGAGGAAGGCGATCTCCTCGAACTCGCACTGCTCGGCGATGTCGAGGATGTCGTAGCCGCGGTAGTGCAGGTCGTTGCCGGTGTGGCCGACGGTGCAGAGGGCGGTGTTGCCGGCGGTGACGCCGGCGAGGCCCACGCCCTTCTTGGCCTTCTTCGGGGGTTGGTTCGTGGTCTCGGACATGGCTGTTTCCTCCGTTTGCTTCTCCCTTCCCGGGCAGGGAGGGGTGAAGTGCTTAGAAGATGGCGGCGGCGCCTTTCTGCACCGTTCCGGCGGGCATGGCGACGTGCAGGCGGTGGAGCTGGCCGGCGGGGAGGGTCGGCAGGGCTTCGCAGGCGGCGAGGAAGCGCTCGGCCTCGGCGCCGTCGATCAGGCCCTCGGTCATCGTGCGGAACTTCCCGATGTAGTCGGGGCGGGTCCAGGGGGTGGCGCCCAGGGGGTGGGCGTTGGCGACGGCCATCTCGTCCGCGACGACGCTGCCGTCCTTCATGCGGATGACGATGCGGCCGCCGAAGGCGAGCTGGTTGTGGTCCTTGGCGTGGTAGCGGGCGGTCCATTTCGGGTCTTCGACCGTGCGGATCTTGTGCCAGAGGGCGACGGTGTCGGGGCGTTGGGCGCGGGCCGGGGCGTAGGAGTTCACGTGGTGCCAGGCGCCGTCCTGGAGGGCGACGGCGACGATGAACATGATGCTGTGGTCGAGCGTCTCGCGGCTGGCGTGGGGGTCCATCTTCTGCGGGTCGTTGGCGCCGGTGCCGATGACGTAGTGGGTGTGGTGGCTGGTCTCGATCACGACGTCCTGCACCGCGTCCCAGTCCTTGACCTGGCGGCCCATGCGGAAGGAGAGGTCGATGAGGGCCTGGCTCTGGTACTCCGCCGAGTGCTCCTTGGTGTAGCTGTCCATGATGGCGCGCTTGGGTTCGCCGGGGGCGGGGAGCGGGACGGCGTATTTCGCCTGCGGGCCGTCGAGCATCCAGGCGATGACGCTGTCCTCGCCCTCGTAGATGGGGCTTGGGGCGCCTTCGCCGCGCATGACGCGGTCGACGGCCTCGATGGCGAGCTTGCCGGCGTGGGCGGGGGCGTAGGCCTTCCAGGAGCTGATCTCGCCCTTGCGGCTTTGGCGGGTGGTGAAGCTGACGTGGACGGCCTGCTGGACGGCCTGGAAGATGGTGGCCTGGTCGAGGCCGAGCATGGTGCCGATGCCGGCGGCCTGGGCGGGGCAGAGGTGGGCGATGTGGTCGATCTTGTGCTCGTGCAGGCAGATGGCGCGGACGAGATCGATGTGGACTTCGTATCCGGTGGCGAGGCCGCGGAGGAGCTGTGCGCCGGAGAGGCCGAGCTGCTGGCCGACGGCGAGGATGGGGGGGATGTTGTCGCCGGGGTGGGAGTAGTCGGCGGCGAGGAAGGTGTCGTGCATGTCGAGCTCGCGGACCGCGGTGCCGTTGGCCCATGCGGCCCATTCGGGGCTGACGCGGACGGCGGGGTCCATGCCGAAGACGGTGGCGCCGGCGCGGCCGGGGGCCATGGGGTGGGCGAGGGCCATGTCGCGGGCGGACATGCAGGGGTGGCGGTTGACGCTGGCGATGGCGACGGCGGCGTTGTCGATGACGCGGTTCACGATCATTTCGGCGGTTTCGGCGGGGACGTCGACCGGGTCGGCGGCGACGCCTGCGATCTTCCAGGCCAGTTGGTCTTCGCGGGGGAGCTTGGACTTGGACGGGTGGACGCGGACGTCGTGCATCTGCATGGGAGTACCCTCGTTGGTCAGGTGGGGTGGCTTGGCGTCTGTTGTGCCGGGTCATAAGGTCGGGTTCCGGCTTCGGCAACCCGCGGCAAAGGACCATCTGACCCGTGCCATCCCCGTTCGACCGCGTGTTCCTGGGCGACATCGTCACCCCGACGGGCATCCTGCCCCATGGCTATGTCGCGACGCGCGGCGAGCGCATCGCCGCGATCGGCGTGGGCGAGCCGCCGCCGGCGGCCGAGGTGGTGGACCATGCGGGCAAGCTGATCATGCCGGGTCTGGTGGACGGGCACATGCACACGGGCAGCAGCATCGGGTTCGCGGGGATCGAGGGATCGACCCGCAGCGCTGCGGCGGGGGGGGTCACTACGGTCGTCGACATGCCTTACGACGTGCCGCACAGCATCCACAGCCGGGCGCTGCTGGAGGAGAAGATCGGGTGGGTGGAGCGGACCGCGCATGTCGACGTGGCGCTGTACGGGACGATCCGGAAGCATGGGGGGCTGGATGCGATCGCGGCGTTGGCGGATGGGGGGATCTCGGCGTTCAAGCTTTCGACGTACGAGTATGACGCCGTGCGGTTTCCGCGGATCGACCATCCGACGATGGTGGCGGCGTTCGGGCTGATCGCGAAGACGGGGCTGCCGGTCGCGGTGCACAACGAGGATCAGGAGCTGGTGGAGCGGCTTTCGGCCGATGCGCAGGCGGCGGGGAACGTTTCGGCGATCTGGCACGCGCGGACGCGGCCGCCGCTGGCGGAGAGCATGGCGGATCTCGAGATCTTCGAGATCGGGCTGCAGACGGGGGCGCATGTGCACATCGCGCATTCGTCGATCGCGCGGGGGTTCGACCTGGCGGCGGCGTTTTCCGCGATGGGCATGACGGCGACGGGCGAGGCGTGCATCCAGTATCTGTGCATGACGGAGGACGACCTGGTGCGGCTGGGCGGGCGGGGGAAGTGCAACCCGCCGTTCCGGACGGCGGCCGAGGTGGAGCGGATGTGGGAGGCGCTGCTGGCGGGCCGGGTGAGCAACGTGAGCACGGATCATGCGCCGTGGCCGGCGGACCGGAAGGGCGACGCGGACATCTTCAAGTGCGGGGCGGGGCTGACGGGGTTACAGAGTTTCGCGGCGCTGATGTTCACGCTGCTGGACGAGCGGGGGCTGAGCCCCACCATCATGGCGGAGCATTGCGCGCGGAAGCCCGCGGTTCTGCACGGGCTGGCGCCGCGGAAGGGCGCGATCGCGCTGGGCGCCGACGCGGACCTGCTGGTGCTGGAGCGGGCGACGTACCGGTTCGACGAGGCGACGATCCAGGACCGGCCGGAGATGCGGTGGTCGCCGTATCACGGGCGGGAGATGCGGGCGCGGGTGGCGGAGACGGTGCTGCGGGGGCGGACGATCTGGGACGGGGGCCGGGTGCTGGGCGCGCCGGGCGACGGGCGGTTCGTGCGGCGGGGGGGCTGATGGCGCGGGTGGTCCGCATCGCCGCGGCGCAGATGGGGCCGAACCAGCGCGGGGACGGCAGGGGCGCGATCCTGGCCCGCATGATCGGGTTGCTGGAGCGGGCGGCGGCGGGCGGGGCCGAGCTGGTGGTGTTCCCGGAGCTTGCGTTCACGACGTTCTTTCCGCGGTGGCTGCTGACGGACGCCGAGCGGGACGCGTATTTCGAGGCGGGGATGCCGAACCCGGCGGTGCAGCCGTTGTTCGACCGGGCGCGCGCGCTGGGCGTGGGGTTCCATGCCGGGTATGCGGAGCGGACGCCGGAAGGGCAGCGGTTCAACAGCGCGATCCTGGTGGGGCCGGATGGCGGCGTGATCGGCGTTTATCGGAAGGTGCATCTGCCCGGGTCCGTGGAGCCGCGGGCGGGGGACCGGTTCCAGCAGCTGGAGAAGCGGTATTTCGAGTATGGCGACCGTGGGTTTCCGGCGTTCCGGGCGTTCGGGGGCATCGTGGGCATGCTGATCTGCAACGACCGGCGGTGGCCCGAGGCGTGGCGGATGCTGGCGCTGCAAGGGGCGGAGCTGGTGCTGGTGGGCTATAACAGCGCGGCCTACGACCCCAATGGCGGGGCGAGCGAGGACCAGGCGCTGCGGACGTTCCATTCGCGGCTGGTGGCGCAGGCCAATGCGTACATGAACGCGTGCTGGGCGGTGGCGGTGGCGAAGGCGGGGAACGAGGATGGGTCGGGGCTGATCGGCGGGTCGTGCATCGTCGATCCCAACGGGATCGTGGTGGCGGAGGCGGCGACGCTGGGGGACGAGGTGGTGGCCGCGGATTGCGACCTGGATGCGTGCGCGCAGGGCAAACACAAGATGTTCAACTTTGCGGCCCACCGGCGGCCACAATGGTATGGCGCCATCACCGGGCAGGTGGGGGTGAAGGAGCCGGAATGAGGATCGCGGTGTTGGTCGCGGGCGCGGTGGTGTTGTCGGGCTGCGCGGGGACGTTCCGGCCGTTCCAATCGGGCAGCGCGCGGCCGACGCGGCCGGCGGCGGCGAAGGCCGTGTCGAAGCCCGCGGTGGCGACGCCGGCGGCCGCGGAGACGGTTTCGGCGACCGAGGCGGTCGTGCCGCAGAAGGTGGCACCCGCGGTGGAGAAGCCGTCGGCGGTGCCGCTGATGGGGTTCCGGCCGATGCGCGGCCAAGCCTCGGGCGGGATCTAGTCCCGTGCGGGGGCTTGCGGCGCTGCTGCTGCTGGCGCTGGGGGGGTGCTACGCCCCGCCACCGCCCTATGCGTATGCGCCGTATCCGCGCCCCTATGCGCCGCCGGTGCAGGCGCCGTACGAGCCGGTAGCGATCCCGCTGCCGCGCCCGGCCGAGCCGCCGCTGGCGGTGGAGCCGTCGGCGCCGCCGGACCCGCTGGCCGAGCGGACGCAGGGGCTGACGGACGCGCCGGCCGAGCCCCCTGCCCTTCGCGCCGAGGAGCCCGGCGACCCCGTCACCGAGCTGCTGCTGACCCCCCTGCCCCAGCGCGATGCGGCCCAGGCGCCTGGCGTCGCCCCGCCTGCCGCCGTCGACAAGACGCCGTCGCGCGATCCGTTCATGGGCTTCCGCCCCATGCGCGGGCAGACGACGCCGTAACCCCAGGAGAGACCGTGCCCCGCATCCTGACCGCCGCCGCCGCCCAGCTTGGCCCCATCCAGCGCGCGGAGGGGCGCGAGGTCGCCGTCGGGCGGATGGTGCGGCTGATGGAGCGTGCCCATGCGCGGGGCGTGCAGCTCGTCGTGTTCCCCGAGCTGGCGCTGACGACGTTCTTTCCGCGGCATTACCTGGAGAACCGCGCGGAGGCGGACCAGTGGTTCGAGGAGGCGATGCCGTCGAACGCGACCGCGCCGCTGTTCGACGCCGCGCGGCGGCTGGGGGTCGCGTTCCATCTGGGGTACGCCGAGATCGCGCGGGACGCGGATGGCACGCGGCGGCGTTTCAACACGGCGATCCTGGTTTCGCCGGGCGGCGAGGTGCTGCTGAAGTATCGGAAGATCCACCTGCCGGGGCATGCGGAGCACGATCCGCGGCGGACGGTGCAGCATCTGGAGAAGCGGTACTTCGAGGTCGGCGACCTGGGGTTTCCCGTGGTGCGGGCGCCGTTGGCCGAGCTGCCCGGCGTGAACGTGGGGCTGATGATCTGCAACGACCGGCGCTGGCCGGAGGCATGGCGGCTGCTGGGGCTGCAATCGGTCGAGCTGGTGATGCTGGGCTACAACACGCCGAGCATCAACCAGGATGCGAAGGGGTTCGAGGCGCATCACCTGCGGGTGTTCCACAGCCATCTGAGCGTGCAGGCGGGGGCGTATCAGAACGCGTGCTTCGCGATCGCGACGGCGAAGGCGGGGGTGGAGGACGGGTGCGAGCTGTTCGGCAACAGCATCATCGTGAACCCGTCCGGGCAGATCATGGCGGAGGCGATGACGTGGGACGACGAGCTGGTGGTGGCTGACCTCGACCTCGATCAATGCACGCTGGGGCGGACGAGCATCTTCAACTTCGCGGCGCATCGGCGGCCGGAGCATTACGGTCCGATCGTGGGCCAGGTGGGTGCGGCCCCGCCGCGGGCGTGGTCAGCGCCAGAAGGGCCATCGCCACCCCCGCCTGGCACGGCTCGATAACGGGGACGCCGGCCGCCGCCTCGATCGCGGCGCGATGCCCGGCCATGCCGGTGCAGCCCAGCACGACGGCGCCGGCGCCGGCGGCGACGCAGTCCCGCGCGGCCGCGATCAGCCCGGCGCGGGCGGCAACCGGGTCCAGCAGGGTGCCCATGGAGACGTTCATCGCGACCTCGGCCGCGAGGCGGTGTTCCAGGCCCATGGCGCGGAGGGCGGCCATGTGCCTGGCCTTTGAGGCGTCGACGATGGCGATGACGCCGAAGCGTTCGGCGCGGGCGAGGGCGGCGGCGACGGCGGAGCGGAAGACGCCCAGCACGGGGCGGGCGGTGGTGGCGCGCAGGGCGTCGATCCCCGGGTCGGACGCGCAGGCGATGAGGATGGCGTCGGCGTGGTCGGATTCCACGCGGCGGCAGAGGGGTTCGACGACGCTGTGCCAGTCGCGCCAGGTGAGGATGGCGGGCGGGCCTTCGGGCAGGCGGACGACGTCGATGACCGGGCCGGCGGGGTGGCGGAACGGGGCGATGGCGGCGTCGATGCCGTCAGTGCAGGGCTGCGAGCGGTTCGGGTTGATGACGAGGATGCGCGGCATCACCTGACTGTTGACCCCCGCGCGCCAACGATCAAGGCTGGCCGCCGACCCCGAGAGGCCCCCCGTGCCGGATCTCAACATGCCCGACCAGACCCCGCGATCCCTGTGGCAGCCCGACCGCACCCCGGTCCTTCCTGCCTGGCCCATACCGCCCTTGGCCACCGCGCTGTGGCGCGGAGGCCGCGGCCTGTGCCCGGCCTGCGGCAAGACCCACGCGTTTGCCGGGTATCTGAAGGTGGTGCCGGAATGCCTTAACTGCGGCGCGCCACTGGGCGCCTACCGCGCCGACGACGCGCCGCCGTATTTCACCATCTTCATCGTCGGCCATCTGCTGATGCCCATCCTGTATTGGGTCGAGACGTCGTATCGCCCGCCGCTGTGGCTGCATGCCGCGATCTTCCTGCCGCTGGCGCTGGTGATGACGCTGGGCTTGCTGCGGCCGGTGAAGGGGGCGACGCTGGGGTTGATGCTGAAGCTGGGCATGGTCAAGACGGACGACGCGTGACGGAACCGCCCACCCCGGGCCCGGACTGCTTTCTGCTGCAGGTGATCCTGACCGGCGAGGCGTTGACGCGTCTGTCGCCGATCCTGGAGGCGGACCGCGCGCAGGCGGTGGCGGATCTGGAGGCGGAGAACACGTTCGCGCTGTGCCCGGCGGGGGACCGGATGCCGCCGCCGGGCCCGTATGTGCTGCACCTGACGATCCAGGAGGGGCGGCTGGTGTTCGACGTGCGGGACCGGACGAATGCGCCGGTGATGGCGCTGGGGCTGGCGCTGGGGCCGTTCCGGGGGTTGATCAAGGATTACCAGATGCTGGTGGACAGCCACATGATGGCGGTCGAGGAAGGCCGGTCGGACCGGATCCAGGCGATCGACATGGGGCGGCGGGGGCTGCACAACGAGGGTGCGGCGCTGCTGCAGGCGCGGCTGGCGAACAAGGCGGTGATCGACCAGGAGACGGCGCGGCGCCTGTTTACGCTGGTTTGCGTGCTGCATACCCGGATATGATGGGGCCGGAGGTCTTGGTGTCGTGACGAAGGTCAAGCTGCTGCGTGATGGTGAGTCTCTCGGTTTCGTGTTTCCGCCGGAATTGGTGGAGCGGTTGGCGTTGCACGACGGCGACGAACTCTCGGTGACCGAGTCGGGCGGGCATGTGGAGCTTCGCAAGTGCTCGTCGCTGCTGGCGCGCGAGCAGGACGCCATCGAGCACGTGCTGACGACGCATGCCCGGACTTTCGAGCTGCTTGCGAAGCGGTGATCGAGCCCGCCTTCCCGACACTCGAAGGCGTTCTGGTTCTGCACGATAGGGTGGTCGCCGCACATGGTGGCCTTGTTGGCGTCCGGGACGAGAACCTGCTTCACAGCGCCCTGGCGCGGGCCGAGAACAAGCGCGCCTATGGCGAGCCGGGCAGCCTGGATGTGTTCGATCTGGCTGCCGCCTATGCGTTCGGCATCGCCAAGAACCATCCGTTCAACGACGGCAACAAGCGTACGGCCTGGGGCGCTTGCGCCCTGTTCCTCACGATGAACGGCGCTGCGGTCCAGGCGGGGCCCGAGCTGGAGACGGAGCAGATGGTGGCGCTGGCGGAGGGCGCGGTCGACGAGGCTGCGTTCGCGGCCTGGCTTCGCAGCCTCGCGGGCTGACCTGGCCGTGCTGCGCCGCCGCCAGGTTCTGCGGGCGGGCGCCGGGCTGGTGGGCCTGGGCGCGGGCGGGGCCGCGTATGCGGCCGTCATCGAGCCGGGGTTCCGGCTGGTGGTGAAGGAGTACCGGCTGGCGTTGCCGGGGTGGGGCGCCCGGCCGCCGCTGAGCGTCTGCGTCACCGCCGACATCCATGCGGGCGAGCCATGGATGCCGCTGTCGCGCGTGCACCGCATCGTCGATGCGGCCAACGCGCTGGCGCCCGACCTGCATGTCGTGCTGGGCGACCTGCCGGCGCATCACCGCTTCGTCACGGGCCGGGTGCCGATGGCGGAGGTGGCGGCGGCGTTGGCCCGGTTGCGGGCGCCGTTGGGCGCGTGGGCGATCCTGGGCAACCATGATTGGTGGGACGACGCGGAGGTGCAGCACGCGGGGCGCGGCTCACCCGCGATCCGGCGGGTGCTGGAGGCGGCGGGGGTGCCGGTGCTGGTGAATGCGGCGCAGCGCCTGCCGCATGGCGCGGGCGTGTGGCTGGCTGGGACGGATAGCGCGCTCGCGTTCGGGCGGCGGCGGCCCGGGGCGGACAACCTGGCGCTGGCGCTGGCGCCGGTACAGCAGGACGACGCGCCGGCGATCCTGCTGGCGCATGAGCCCGATCTGTTCGCCCGGGTGCCGGAGCGGGTGGGGCTGACGCTGTCGGGGCACACGCATGGGGGCCAGGTGCGGCTGGCGGGGCGGTCCCTTGTCGTGCCGTCGCGGTATGGGAACCGGTATGCGTATGGGCTGGTGGAGGAGCAGGGGCGGCGGATGGTGGTCTCGGGCGGGCTGGGGTGCAGCATCCTGCCGGTCCGGTTCGGGGTGCCGCCGGAGCTGACGGTGGTGCATCTTTCTTGAGGGCGGGTCCGGTGGCTGGAAAGGTCGACCACCAAGGGCGCCATGTTCCTGTGCGGCGGCGCTGGTCTTTTACGCGTGGCAGGCGCTCACCCCGGTTCTCTCCCGAAGGGAGAGGGAGGCATCGTTGCGCGTCCGGGATCGGGTGGTCAGAACAGCCCTTCGATCATGCCGTCTCCGTCGAGGCGGATCGTATTGGCGGCTGGCGTGCGGGGTAGGCCGGGCATGGTCATGATGTCGCCGCAGACGGCCACGACGAAGCCTGCGCCAGCGGACAGGCGCACTTCCCGGACCGGGAGCGTGTGGCCTTCGGGGGCGCCCATCAGGGTGGGGTCGGCGCTGAAGCTGTACTGGGTCTTTGCGATGCAGACGGGCACGTCGCGGAAGCCCGCGGCCTCGAACGCTGCCAGGCGCTTCGTGACGGCGGCGGGGATCGCGACGTCCTTGGCACGGTAGATCTCGCGGGCGATGGTCCGCAGCTTGTCGGCGAGGCCCATGTCCAGCGGGTAGAGCGGGGCGTAGCGGGCGGTGGCGCCCTCGATCTTCGCCAGGACGGCGCGGGCGAGGTCGGCGGCCCCGGCGGCGCCGTCGGACCAGTGGGTGCAGAGGATGACGTCGACGCCCTTGGCCGCCATCGCGGTGCGGACGACGTCGAACTCGGCTTCGGCGTCGGAGGTGAAGCGGTTGAGCGCCACGACGACGGGGAGGCCGAACTTGCCGAGGTTTTCCGCGTGCCGGGCCAGGTTGACCATGCCGCGCGCGACGGCGGCCGTGTCTTCGCGGCCGAGGTCCGACTTGGCGACGCCGCCGTGCATCTTCAGGGCGCGCAGGGTGGCGACCACGACGGCGCAGTCGGGCGCCAGGCCGGCGCTGCGGCACTTGATGTCCAGGAACTTCTCGCCGCCCAGATCGGCGCCGAACCCGGCCTCGGTGACCACGACGTCGGCCAGGCCGAGGCCCAGGCGGGTGGCGACGACGGAGTTGCAGCCATGGGCGATGTTGGCGAAGGGGCCGCCATGGACGAGCGCCGGGCTGCCGTCGAGCGTCTGGACCAGGTTGGGGGCGAAGGCGTCACGCAGCAGCGCCGCCATGGCGCCGTCGGCCTGCAGGTCGCGGGCCGTCACGGCCGAGCCGTCGCGGCGGGACGCGACCTGGATGCGGCCCAGGCGGTCCTGCAGGTCGTCGAGGTCGCGGGCCAGGCAGAACACGGCCATCACTTCGCTGGCGACGGTGATGTCGAACCCGTCTTCTCGCGGGCTGCCGTTGGACGCGCCGCTGCCGCTTGAGGAGAGGCTGCCGACGATGCTCCGCAACGCGCGGTCGTTCATGTCCAGGCACCGCCGCCACGTGACCCGGCGCGGATCGATCCCGAGCGCGTT
>CAXTPG010000038.1:0-37809 GCA_964246015.1 uncultured Acetobacteraceae bacterium | reverse complement strand
CGCAGCCGGATCACCTTCGCCACGTTCCGGTAATCCTGCGGCACGTTCCGCACGCCCACCGCCGTGTTGATGATCACCGGCCAGATGGCGGTGATGAAGATGACGAAGATCGCCGAGGGCTGCGCCTCCCGGAACCCCGCCAGGGACAGCGGCAACCAGGCCAGCGGCGGCACCGTACGCAGCACCTGGAAGATGGGGTCCAGCCCCCGCATCGCCACCTGGCTGGTGCCGACCAGCATGCCCAGGCCCACGCCCGCGACGCTCGCCAGCGCGAACCCCACGACGACGCGTTGCAGGCTTGCGAGCAGATGCCAGAACAGCCCCTTGTCCAGCCCGCCGCGGTCGTAGAACGGGTCGAGGATCAGCTCCTTGCTGCTGGCCCACACCGCCGTCGGCGCCGGCAGCGTGGCGCCCGGCCGGTCGCACGCGATCTGCCAGACGCCGCCGATCAGCACCAGCATCACCAGAAGCGGCAGCACCTGCCGCGCCGTCTCCCGCAGCCGCAGCGCCATCCGGCTGGGCTCCGGGGCGAAGGGCAGGCTCGCGAGCGGCGGGGCCTTCGCGATCTCGTGCGGTGCGACGTCGACGGTCATGTCAGGCTCCCGCGATCTTCTTGATGGACAGCGAGGCGAGGTAGTCGGCCGGGGCGGCCGGGTCGAACACCTTGCCGTCGAAGAACGTCTCCTTGCCGCGCGACGTGCCGGCCGGCATGGAAGACGCGGCGACGCCCGCGGCGGCGGCGGCCTGGCGCCAGATATCCTCGCGGTTGACCGCGGCCACCGCCGCCTTCGCGTCGAAGTCGGGCGGCAGCACGCCCCAGCGCACGTCCTCGGTCAGGAACCACAGGTCGTGCGACTGGAACGGGTACGACGCATGGTCGGCCCAGAACTTCATCCGGATCGGCGCGCCCTCGATCTTGCGGCCGTCGCCGTAGTCGATGTTGCCCATCAGCCGCGGCCCGATATCGGCCGGCGGCACGTTGAACCAGGCGCGCTTGCCCAGGATGGTCGCAAGCTCGGCCTTGTTCTCCAGCTTCTCGGCCCATTGCTGCGCCTCGATCACCGCCGCGGTCAGCGCCACCGCCGCGCGGGGGTTCTTCGCCACCCAGTCGGCGCGCATGCCCAGCGCCTTCTCCGGATGGTCCTTCCAGATCTCGCCGGTCGTGCAGGCGGTGTAGCCCAGGTCCTGGTGCACAAGCTGGTCGTTCCACGGCTCGCCCACGCAGAACGCGGCCATCGTGCCGACCTTCATGTTCGCGACCATCTGCGGCGGCGGCACGACGATCGTCTGCACGTCCTTGTCCGGGTCGATGCCCCCGGCCGCCAGCCAGTAGCGGATCCACAGATCGTGCGTCCCGCCCCGGAACGTCATCGCCACCTTGATGTCCGCCTTGCCCGTGAACGCCGCCTTCAACGGCGCGCTGTCCAGCCTGGCGCCCGTCCCCAGCAGCGACTTCGCGACGCTGATGCCCTGGCCGTTGGTGTTCAGCCGCGCCAGGATGTGCATCGGCACCGGCTGGTTGTTCTGCACGACCCGGCCGCTGCTGATCAGGTAGGGCAGGGGGCTGAGGATATGCGCCCCGTCGATCCCGCCCGACCCGCCGCCCAGCACCAGGTTGTCCCGCGTGCCCCCCCAGGACGCCTGCTTCAGCACCTCCACGTCGCCCATGCCATGCTTGGCGAACAGGCCCTTCTCCTTTGCCACGATCAGCGGCGCCGCGTCGGTCAGCGCGATGTACCCCAGCAGAGCCTTCGTCGTCTCCGGCCCGGCCGCCTGCGCATGCGCGCCAGCCGGCAAAGCGGCGCGCGCTGCCACGAGCGTGGCGGCGGCCCCGGTCAGGACACTCCGGCGGGTGGGGACATGGGACATGGTTGTTCCTCGTTGGCGACACGCGGCGCTATGCATCTTCGGTGCCGATTATAGCGCCACCCCATCGTGGTCAAACCGTTCTGTCTGCCAAAAGGGCACAATCCTGCGCCCACAAGCCCAGTATTTAATCAACAGCTATGGATCGGCACGCATATTGATCGATTTGGAACCAATAACGCCCATCCAGACGCCCCCGGCACCCCGGTGTATGATCCGCCCATGCACCCCGGCCCCCCGCTCCACCACATCGCGACGATCGATTCCACCTCCGACGAGCTGAAGCGCCGCGCAGACCTCGGCAGCCCCGAACAGGCGCTCCGCGCCGACCACCAGTCCGGCGGACGAGGACGCCTCGGGCGGGCATGGCACTCTCCGCCGGGCAACCTGCATATGTCCGTCCTGCTCCGCCCCGGCCCCATCGCCCGGCCGGGCCATTGGGCGCTGCTGGCCGCCGTCGCGGTTGCCGAAACCCTGGACGCCTTCCTGCCGGACGACGCCCGCCGCCGCATCCGCCTCAAATGGCCCAACGACGTCATGCTCGACGGCGCGAAGCTCGCCGGCGTCCTGCTGGAGACCGGGGGAGGGGACTCCCCCTGGCTCGTCATCGGCATCGGCGCCAACCTGGTCCACGCACCGGACGCCGGCCGCCCGACTGCGTGCCTTGCGGACCACGTGCCCGCCCCCTTGCCCGCCCCCTTGCCCGCCCTGGAGCCCGCCATCGCCGCCACGCGGCTTCTCGCCCGGCTCGATGTCTGGCGCGCCCGCTACGACCTCGACGGCTTCCCTCCCATCCATGCCGCCTGGCTCGCCCGCGGCCCCGCACCGGGCAGCCCGGTGGCGGCCGGCGCCGGCCCGTGCCGGGTCCAGGGCTCGTTCCACGGCATCCGCGACGACGGCGCCCTGCTGCTGGACCACGAGGGCCGCACCATCGCAATCGTCACCGGAGACGTCGAATGACCCTCGCCCGCCGCATGCTTCTGGCCGCCGCCGCAACCCTCGCCCGGCCCGCGATCGGTCAGCCGCGCGCCACCCTCCGCCTCGGCGTGCTGTCCTCGTTCACCGGCGAGTATTCGGACGGGGCCGGGCAGGGCTCCGTCGCCGCGGCCCGCCTCGCCGTCGACGACGCGCAATTGCCGTTCCAGGTCGATATCGTCGCCGGCGACATGCTCGACAAGCCCGATGTCGGCGCCGGCATCGCCCGGGCCTGGATCGACCGCGACGGCGTCGACGCCATCGTGGACGTGCCCAACTCCAGCGTCGCCCTCGCCGTCGCGACCGTGGTGCGGGAGCGCAACAAGGTCGCGCTGTTCTCCGGACCGGGCCTGGCTGCAATCAGCGGTGCCCAATGCGGCCCGAACCACGTGCAATGGACCTACGACACCTGGGCCCTCGCGAACGGCACCGCCCGTGCCGTCCTCGCCGACGGCGGCCGGACCTGGTTCTTCATCACCGCCGATTACAGCTTCGGCCATGGTCTGCAGGCGGACACCGCCCGCGTGGTCGCGGCGCACGGCGGCACCGTCCGGGGCAGCGTCGCCTTTCCCTTCCCCAACACGACCGACTTCGCGTCGTATCTCGTCCAGGCCCGGGCCAGCGGCGCCAGCACCATCGGCCTCGCCTGCACCGGCAACAACTTCACCAACGTGGTCAAGCAGGCCGCCGAGTTCGGCATGACCCGCCCAGCCCCGGGCGCCCCCCCGCAACGCCTCGCCAGCCTGCTCTGCCTCATCACCAACGTCCACGCCATCGGCTTGCAGGACGCGCAGGGCCTGCTGCTGACCAGTCCATTCTACTGGGATCTCGGCGACGGCACCCGCGATTTCGCCCGCCGGTTCACCGCCGCCGTGGGCCGGGGCCGCCCGACGATGGTGCAAGCGGGAGCCTATTCCGCCGTTGCCCACTACCTCAAGGCGGTCGTGTCGCTAGGCCTCGACGCCGCACGCACCGATGGCGCCGCCGTGGTCCGGCGCATGAAGCAGATCCCGGCCCAAGACCCGTTGTTCGGCCACAGCATCGTGCGCGCCAACGGCAGCGTCAGCCACGACATGCACCTGTTCCAGGTCAAATCCCCCGCCGAAAGCGGGGAGCCCTGGGACTACTACCGCCGCCTCCGCACCACCCCGGCCGCCGAGGCTTTCCGCCCGCTCAGCGAGAGCGGTTGCCCGACCTGAGCTTCGTGCGGGGCGCGTTCGCCGCCTTGGGATCGTTCGCGGCCCCCGTCGTTGCGGCGAAGCTCGGCGGATCGCTGGCCGGGAAGCTCTCCGCCATCGTGTCGTCGATCGCCTTCTCCTCGCCCGACCGCGCCTGCAACGGGGTTTCCATCGGGACCTTCGTATCCGCATGCAGCATCAGCCTGGCCCGCTCCCAGAACTCCTGGTCGCGCCCTTCCGGCGAGCCTTCCTTCTGCCACAACTCATAGGCCCGGTTGCGGATCGCGTTCTCGTCGCTCATTGCTGCTTCTCCCGGCGCTCACGCGCGTCGTGACCAGAAGCGCCCGGGGGTGGAGTCGCGTTCCTTCGCTCACGGGGTCGTGAGAGGAACCGGCAGGAACGTCGGCCGGATGCCATCGAGCGACGTTTCGACCGGGGCCTGCCCGGCAAACCCGACGGTGACATGCGCCGGCCCGCCCCAGGGCCGCCCCGCCTGCAACGCCGCCATCGACCCGCCTGGCCCGCGGAACCAGCGGACCTCCACGCCCGTCGCCCGCTGCCCGTCCGGGCCACGCATGGTGATCCGGGGCGGCGCGCCCGCTTTCTCGAGCAGGGCGGCAAGGGCCACGAGCGCCGCCGGGCTGCTTTCCTCGCCATCCGGCCGCACGGCCATCGGGTGGGGCACGTCGGCGAGCGGCAGCGTCGCCCTGCGCCGCCCATGGCCGTCGAACAGGCCGGGTTCCGTGTCCGCCAACACCGCCCCACCGGCTGCCCGGAACGCATCGATCCCCGCCACCTCCGCCTCCGACATCGCGATGGCGTGCGGCAGGAACAGCACGCGCACGCCGGCGCCCCACAACCCCGCGAGCATCGCCCCGGACACGAAGCGCGGCTGCACGCCCAGCTCCGCCAGCCGCTGCGTCAGCACCCGCCGGCTGGCCCGCCACGCCGTGTCGTCGTACTCGCGCTCGGCGTCCCGGGCCGCCCAATCCCGGTCGCCCGCCTGGCGATCGAGCAGCCAGCGCACGCGGAAGCTGACCTGGTTGTAGAAGACCGCCACCGGGTCGGGGTCCGGCCGCGCGGCCCGCAGCACCGGCTCCACCTCGCGGATTGCCGCGACCAGCGCCGCGATGTCCCGCCCCCGCGGTCCCGGCGCCCCGTCCGCCAGCACGATGTCGTCGCGGTCGTCCCACACGACCATGCCCCGGCCGCCGTGCAGCACGCTGCGCCACGTCGCGTGCGCCTCCCGCGGGCCGGTGCCGAAGCTGGTCCGCAGCGGGATCAGTGCCGGGTTGAACGCGGTCGCGAGGTCGAGCGCGTTGCCGAAATCGTAGATTTCCATGACGTCGACGGCCGAGGCCAGCAGGCGGTAGTCGTAGCCGCCCCACCCCGGCACTTGCGCGCCCTCGATCGCCGAAAGCGCCGCCGGGTCGGCCGCATGCACCGCATCCGTGCCGTGCCGCACCGCGCGGGCGAACGCCACGTCCATCCACGCCTTGAAGTCCGACCAGGCGCTGAAATTGCCGTCCGTGCGCGCGATGGCCGCGTCCGTCGTCTCTGGCAGGACGGCGTCCCAGTCCGGGAATGCCGTCCCCCACTGGCGGTTCAGCGCAGCGAGGTCGGCGTATTCCGTCCGCAACCACGTCCGGAACCCCGCCAACGAGTCCGGCGCGCGGTCGAAATCCCACGCCGCAGCCAGGTCGCCGATCCCGGCCTCGTCGCCCAGGTTGTAGAACAGCGGCCGGTTGGGCGCCTCCGTCTGGACGATGCGGGTCATCCGCTCCCCGATCCGGGCCAGCCAGGCCGGGTCCGAAAGCCCGGGCTCGCGCAGGAACGCCGAGGGATCGCCGGTGCGGTACTTCGCCTGCGCCTCCAGGAACAACTGGTTGACCGTGCGCCCCGGGACCGAGCGATGATACGCCGCATAGAAGTCGGTCGCGATGTTCTCGAGGTAATACGGCAACCCGGTCGCGACCCGGATGCCGCGCGCGCCGGCATCGACCTCGCCCCCCGTCGCCCGCAGCTTGAACCCGGTGAACCCCATCGCCGCCAGCCCGCGCATCTGCACCGGCGACCGGTCCTGCCACATCAACACCTGGAACCGGTCCCACCGCGGGTCGGCATGGGCGAGCACGGGGACCAGCAGCATCGCCGCCACCAGCCACCTCACGGCCCGAACAGCCCGGACACGGCCCGCTTGGCGGCGCCCGCGACGTGCCGCAAGCCGCCAACCATCTCCCGCGCGGCGCCCCCTGCGCGGCTCCGCCACGCTCCGCTGCTGCTGGACAGCGTGTCCCCGGCGGCGACCACGTTCCCGTCCAGCACCGCTGCCCCGCCGGTCCAGTCCAGCAGCAGCACGTGCGAACGTCCGCTGGCATTCTCCATCCGGTTGCCACGCAGCTCCGCGCCCCGGCCCGAGGCTGCGACGGCCGCGTTCCGCGGTGCCGGGTTGGGCCCGATCGCCAGCACGTTGTCACGCATGATCAGCACCCCTCCGCTGGCCTGCACCGCATGGCCGGCGGCCGGCTCGATCCCCGTTGCGATCCGGTTGCCCACAAGCTCCGTTCGCAGGGCCGACGTCGTGATCTGCGCGCCCTTCACGTCGGCGAAGGTCGACCGCTCGACCTGCAGCAGCGCCACCGGCCCCACCATCAGCGCCGCCGTCGGGCGGTCGCCGGCGACGCCGCCGCGCTCGAACGCGCACTCGGTGACCCGGATCCGCCCCGCCCCGCCCTGGCCCGCCAGCACGCCCACCTGGTCGTTCTCGAACCGCACGCGTTCCAGCGTCAGCCCCTGCGCCTCCAGCCTGATCCCGGCCCCGTTCATGTCCGACACCCGCGCCCGCGCCAGCACCAGGTCCCGCACCGTCAGGTTGTCGCCGCGGGCGATCAGCAGCGCCTTGCCCTCGCACGTCCGGTCGCTCAACACCGTGGCCGGCCCGGCGCCTTCGAGCACGAGGTCACGCGCATCCAGCACGGCGCAATCGAAGAACTCCCCCGGACCCAAGCGGATGACGTCGCCGTCCCCGGCCGCCCGTGCCGCCGCGGCCAGCGTGGGATGCGTCTCGCCGACGACCAGGGTCCGGGCGCCCGCCGGCGCGGCAGCCAGCAGCAGGGCCAGCGCGAGCCGCACCGGCGCCATTCAACGCCCCGGCGTCACCTTGCCATCGCCGAACAGCGGATTGACCTTCCCGCTGATGCGGTTGTTCCGCAGCATCGCATCCGTGGCGGTGACGTTGCTGACGAAGTTCGTCGTCCAGGTGCCATCGTTCTGGAAGGTGTTGTTCTCGATCGTGATTTCCGGCGTGCGCTGGCTCACGCCCTCGGCGCCGATCACGATCGCGGCGGAGTGGTTCTCCGCCTCCGGCCCCTTCTGCAGCGTGCTGTCGCGCACGATCAGCGTGCCCCCGATCGGCACCTCGATCAGGTAGCTGGCCGTCCCCTCCGGCCCGTCCTGGATCGTGCAGCCGGTGATCTCGGTCCGCGCCGCGCGGGACTTGATGTGGTGGCCTTCCTTCGTGCCCAGGAACGTCGTCCGATCGATCCGCAGCGACAAGGCGTTGCCGATATAGAGGCCGTGCGCGCACCCGCCGCTATTCTTGCAGTTGCCGTTGCGGTCGAACAGGCTGCCGGTGATCGTGATCGTGCCGGCCTTCTGCGGCGTGGACAGGACGCCGTTCTGGTTGTTGATGAACCGCACGTTCTCGATCGTGAGGTCCGCCGCCTCGTTGCGGATGCCGGCGCCGTTGCCGTCGACGACACGCGCGCGTGTCAGCGTCAGGTTGCGGATGGTGATGCCGTTGCCCGTCGTGATCAGCAGCCCCTTGCCGCCGCAGACCTTGTCGGTCAGCACGATCTTCTCCGGGTCGCCCACGCCCTCGAACACCAGCTTGTCTGCCCCCAGGGTCATGCAGTCGAAGTATTCGCCGGGCTGGATCGCGATGCGGTCGCCGTCCTTCGCGGCGGCGGCGGCGCTGGACGGCAGCTTGTATTCCTTGGTGGCGCCCACCTCCAGCGTGCGTGCATGGGCGCCTGCCCCTCCCGCCAGGGCGAAGGCGGCGGTGAGCAGCAGCGGACGGATGATGGACATGGCGGCGGTTTCCCCGGACGGCGCCGGACCCTAGCGCAACGGCGCCGGGGTCACAATTCACGTTGTACTCACGCAAAGGGCACAGCCGGTCCACGCATCCGGGCACTGTGCGGCAGGCGAGGCCTGGCGTAATCAGGCCGAACGCCTGGAGGACGGCCCGATGCTGCACCCGATCCCGCCCCAACCGCTGCCCGCGCCGAATGCCGGCCTGATGGCGCAGTTCCTCGCCTGGGTCGCGGCCCGCCCGCGCACCTACGACGACGCGATGGACGCGTGGCGCACGTCGTGCCCGCGCCTGTCGGTCTGGGAGGACGCGCTGGCCGAGGGCCTTGTCCGCGTGGAGGCGCAGGCCGCCGGCGGGCAGCGCGAGGCCCGGGTCGTCCTTACGCCGGCCGGTGCCGCGAGGATCGGCGCATGACCTGGTCCCCCGCCCAATACCTGCAATTCGAGGACGACCGCACCCGCCCGGTCCGCGACCTGGTCGCCGCGATCCCCGATACGACCGCCCGGCGCGCGGTCGACCTCGGCTGCGGCCCCGGCAACTCCACCGAGATCCTGGCCGCCCGGTTCCCGGGCGCGCGCCTCGCCGGTCTCGACAGCTCGCCCGAGATGATCGCCGCGGCTGGCAAGCGGCTGCCCGACGTCGCGTTCGACATCGCCGACATCGCCGTCTGGGTCCCTGCCGAACCGCCCGACGTGATCCTCGCCAACGCCGTCCTGCAATGGCTGCCGGACCACGCCACCCTTCTGCCGCGCCTGGTCGGCTGCCTCGCCCCGGGCGGCAGCCTTGCCGTGCAGATGCCGGAGAACCTGGACGAGCCCGCCCATGTGCTGATGCGCGAGGTCGCTGCGGAACCCCCCTGGGCCGCGCTGCTGGCCGGGGCCGCCGGGATGCGTCCCGCGATGCCGAACGCGGACGCCTATTACCGGATGCTGCGGCCGCACTGCACCCGCGTCGATGTGTGGCGCACCACCTACCACCACGTCCTGCCTGGCGGTGTCGACGACGTCGTCGAGTGGTTCAAAGGCAGCGGCCTCCGCCCCTTCCTCGCGCCGTTGGACGAGCCTGGCCGTGCCGCCTACCTCGCCCGCTACCGCAGCCGGCTCGCCAGCGCCTACCGCACGCAGGATGACGGCGCCGTCCTGCTGCCGTTTCCACGCCTGTTCATCGTCGCCACGCGATGACGCTGGCCATGACGGCGCTGCTGTGCGCCGTCATGGTCGCGACGTCCTTCCTGTCCGGCGTTTTCGGGATGGCCGGGGGGCTCATCCTGGTCGGCGTGCTGCTGGCGCTGCTGCCGCTTCCCACGGCGATGGCCCTGCACGCGGTGACGCAGATCGCCTCCAACCTCTGGCGTGGCCTGCTGTGGCGCCGCCATATCCGGTGGCGGTTCGTATGGCCGTTCGCGGCGGGGTGCGGCCTCGCGCTGGCCGCGTGGGCGTCGGTCCTGTGGGTCCCGCCGAAGCCGGCCGCCCTTCTGATGCTGGGCCTGTCGCCCGTCGTGATGCGCGCCATGCCGGCGGGCCTGCGCCCCGACCCCGCGAATGCCGGGCAGGGCGTGGCGTATGGCGGCGCCTCGATGTCCTTGATGCTGCTGACCGGCGTGTCCGGGCCGCTGGTCGATACGTTCTTCCTCGGCGGCACGCTCGACCGGCGTGAGATCGTCGCCACGAAGGCCGCGTGCCAGGTGCTGGGCCACGCGGCGAAGCTGGCCTATTTCGGCGCCTTCATCGACGACGCGGCGCGGCTGGACCCGGTCCTGGCCGCGCTCGCCGTGTTCTCCTCGTTCGTCGGCACCTCGTTGGCCCGGCGGCTTCTGGACGCCATGACCGACGTCCAGTTCCGCACCTGGGCCAACCGGCTCATCACCGCCGTCGCCCTCTACTACGTCGTCCAGGGCGCGGCGCTGCTGGCATGGTGATCAGGCGAAGCTCACCTTCCTGTTCTCCCCGGGATGCGGCGGCTCACCGGTCAGCACGGCCTTCACGTAGCCGTAGGCGTGGACCATCGCGCTGTTCGGCGCGTCCCAATACTCCGCGGCCTGCACATCGACCTTCAGCAGGGCGATGTCCGGATCGTCCTTGCCCTTCGGGAACCACGTGCGAAGCGCCTCCGACCAGTGCGCCGCGATGCTGGCCTTGTCCGTCACCAGCGTCGCCGTGCCCGACAGGCTGACGTAGTCGTTGGCGCCGCTGTCCGCATAGGTGACGCCGACACGGTGGTCCGCGCCGACCTCGGCCACCTTGTGGCTGCTGGCGCGCGTGAAGAACCACAGCGTACCGTCGAAGCCCGACTGGCTGGCCGCCATGGGGCGGGCGCGCAGGTGTCCGCCATCCTCGGTCGTCAGCATGGCGAAACGGATGTCCTTCATCATGGACCACAGCTTCTCGCGGATTTCGGGCGTGCTCGTGCTCATGGACGTCTCCTGCGATGTCATGCAGCAGCAGCGCGCGGGCCGGCCCAGGGTTGCAGCCGCTACTCGCCCCGGCGCGCCTTCAGGTCGACGACGTTCGACGCCCCGCCCCGCGGCTGCGCCAGCACCTCCGCCACCTTCTGCGCCAGTTGCTCCCGCTTGAACGGCTTGCCGATCAGCTGAACCCCGTCATCGAGGCGCCCGTGGTGCATGATCGAGTTCTCGGTGTAGCCCGACATGTACAGGACCCTTACCTCCGGCCGCATCGCCGTGATCCGCTCGGCCAGGTCCCGCCCCCTGATCCGCCCCGGCAGCACTACGTCGGTCAGCAGCAGGTCGATCGCCGCCGCATGCTGCCCGAACACGCGCAGCCCGTCCTCGCCATCGCCGGCCTCCAGCACGTGGTAGCCCAGCTCGCTGAGGATGCCGACCGCCACCTCCCGCACCGCCGGCTCGTCCTCGACGATCAGAATCGTCGCGGAGCCGCGTGGCAGCTCGACCGGCGCGCTCACCCGGGACAACAGCGTCGCGGCGGCGCCGATCGCCCGCGGCAGATACAGCCGCACCGTCGTGCCCTCCCCGGGTTCGGAATAGATCTTCACGTGCCCGCCCGACTGCTTCACGAACCCGAACACCATCGCGAGGCCCAGCCCGGTCCCCCGCCCGTCCGCCTTCGTGGTGAAGAACGGTTCGAACACCCGCGCCACGATGTCCGGCGTCATGCCATGCCCGGTGTCGGACACCGCGACCATCGTGTAGTCGCCCGCCGTCACCTCCGCGTGGCGGCGTGCGTATTCGTCGTCGAGCACCTTGTTCGCCAGCTCGATCGTCAGTCGCCCGCCCCCGGGCATCGCGTCGCGCGCGTTCAGCGCCAGGTTGAGCACGGCACTCTCGAGCTGTGCCGGGTCCGCCATCGCGGGCCACAGCCCGGCCGTTTCCACGTAGCGTATCTCGATATGCTCCCCCAGCGTTCGCCGCAGCAGCGGCACCAGCTCGGGCATCGTGGCCGCCAGGTCGACGGGCTTCGGCGCCAGCGGCTGCTTGCGCGCGAAGGCCAGCAACTGCGCCGTCAGCGTGGCGCCCCGTCCAGCCGCCCAGGTCGCGCGGTCGATGCGCGTCTGCAGCGCGCCCTCGCCGGCCAGCTTGCCGCGGACGTATTCGAGGTTCCCCAGGATGACCGTCAGCAGGTTGTTGAAGTCGTGGGCGATCCCGCCCGTCAACTGCCCGATCGCCTGCATCTTCTGCGATTCGCGGATCACTGCCTCCGCCTGCGCGCGTTTGGTCATGTCGGTGATGACCAGCACGAACCCGCCATCCGGCATCGGCGTCCGCCGGATCTCCAGCTCGTGCCCGTCCGCCTGCCGACGCTCATAGGCGACCGCGTCCCCAGGCGCGATGCGCCCGTGCGTCAACTGGCTTTCGCTCTCGAGCGGGATGCCCGCCTCCGCCGTCTGCTCCGCCAGCGCCGCATACGGCGTGCCCGCGCGGACCAGCGCCCGCGGCACGCCCAGCAGCACCTGGAAGCACTCGTTCCAATTGGTCAGCATCCGCCCGGCGTCGAACACCGCCACCCCCTGGCTCAGGCTGTCGAGCGAGGTCTGCAGCCGCATCGCCGTCGCCCGCTGCTCCGTCTCCGCCGCGCGCGACTGCGACCAGGCGCGGTTGAGCATGCGGGCGGCGACCAGCATCGCGGCGACCGTCGCGGCGAGACCCGCCAGGATCAGCCGTCCCGTCCAGTCGCTGCGGCTGTCCCTAGTTGCGATGCGCTCGCGCAGCAGCCGCTCCTCCTCGGCCTGGAAGGCGCCCAGCACCGCCTCCGCATCGCGGATCAGGTCCTTTCCGCTGCCCTGCCGCACCGCCTGCAACGCCGCCTCGGCCCCCGCGGCGCGGCGGATCTGGATCGTCTGCGCCAGCTCGTCCAGCTTGCCCCGGACCAGCGGCGACAGGGCCAGCAGCCGCTGCTGCTGCGCCAGGTTGTCCGCGGTCAGGCGAAGCAGCTCCGCCTCCAGCGGAAGGATCCGGGCAAGGGCGGCGGTGTATGGGGTCAGGTAGTCCTCGTCGTCCGTCAGCAGGTATCCGCGCTGTCCGCTTTCCGCCCGGCGCAACTGCAGCGCCAAGTCCTTCACGACGCCCAGCACCGTGAAGCTGTGCTGCGTCCAGCGCCGGGCCGTCGTCGCGGCGTTGAACCGCTCCCACGTCAGCCCGCCCACCAGGAGCAGGATCGCGATGAACACGCCGAACACCAGGGCGTTCGCGCGACCGACGAGATGCTTAGACATCCAGTTCTACTTGGCCGGGCTGCCCGCGCCTGTCCACGACGAAAACAGGGATTCCAAGCTCCCGCCGATCACATCCGACGCAAGCGTACGCCTACGGACGGTGGACACGGAGGCGAACATGCTGCCGAGCGCGTCGATGGTGGGGCCGGCCGTCGAAGTGAAGGCTGCACAAGATTGCCGAAGGCTCCGCGCCCGCGGCGTCACGGTGCGCAGGACGATCGGCATGCTGATCGGCACCAGGTTGCGGAGGAGTTCACGGCGACGACAGGCTTCGGTCGCCCTGTGGCGATCCTGCCATGCAGTTCGGGAGATTGCCTGGCGGGGTGACAGCCTCCGCCATCGGACTACTCTGCGCGCCACACCGCCACGGAGGACGTCGATGACCCAACCCACGATGCGCGCGCTCATCGAGCGCCCCGGCTGCCTCACGCTCCCCGGCGTCTTCGACGGCATCTCCGCCCGCATGGCCGCCAAGCAGGGGTTCGAGGCGCTTTACATGACCGGATACGGCGCCGTCGCCTCTGCCCTCGGCGTCGCCGACGCGGGCGTCGCCAGCTATACCGAGATGCTCGACCGCGTCCGCATGATCGTCTCCGCCATCGGCGTCCCGCTCATCGCCGACGGGGACACCGGGTATGGCGGCCTGTTGAACGTCGATCGCACCGTGCGGGGGTACGCCGCCGCCGGCGCCGCGGGCATCCAGATCGAGGACCAGGAGTTCCCCAAGAAGTGCGGGCACACCGAGTTCCGCCGCGTGATCCCCGAGGCCGACGCCGTCGAGAAGATCCGCGTCGCCGTCGACGCCCGCCCCAGCCGCGACTTCCTGATCGTCGCCCGCACCGACGCCCGCTACAGCGAGGGGATGGACGCCGCCCTCCGCCGCGCCGAACGCTTCCTGGAAGCCGGCGCCGACGTGCTGTTCGTCGAAAGCCCCGAAAGCCCCGAGGAGCTTCGGCGCGTCGCCGAGACCTTCAAGGGCGCCGCCCTGCTGGCCAACATGGTCGAGGGCGGCCGCACGCCCTATCTCTCCACCGCCGAGCTTGCGACCATGGGGTTCAAGATCGGCCTCTACCCCGGGTCCGGCTTCCTTACCGCCGCGGGCGCGTTGAAGCAGGTCTATGCCCGCCTCCGCTCCGATGGCATCGGCACCGGCGCGGCCGCCCCCATGCTGCCGTTTGCCGAGATGAACGAGCTGATGGACTTCCCCGCCGTTCACGCCTTCGAGCGCAAATGGGGCCGCGCTGCCGAGAGAGGTTGACCGCGGCCCCGCCACCCGCGACGGTACATGCACGAAACAGCGGCGCACACGACGTCGCGCAGGGGAGGGTTGTCATGACCACCAGACGTCTGCTGCTCGCCTTGGGCCTCGTCGCCGGCCTCGGGGTTTCCGCCCCGGCCATGGCGGAAACCATCACCGTCACCCACTGGGGCGGCCAGTTCTATGGCGCGCCGTATGCCGTCGCCATGAAGAAGGGCTTCTTCAAGGAGAACGGCATCGACGTCACCGGTATCCTGACAGCCGCCGGCGGCGGCACGGCGGTGCGGAACACGCTGGCGGGCGGCATCCCCTTCGGCGAGGTCTCGCTCGCCGCCGCGGTGCAGGCGATCAACGCCGGCCAGAAGCTCACCATCATCGCCGCCGGCGTGCAGACGGTGGCCGACCAGCTCTGGCTGGTGAAGAAGGGCTCCCCACTCAGGACCATCAAGGAACTCGCCGGCAAGCGCGTCTCGTTCACCGCCCCGGGCTCCGTCAGCAACATGGTGCTGCTGATGGCGCTGAAGGCCAACGGGTTGTCGGCCAAGGACGTCCAGCTCGTCCCTGCCGGGGACCTGGGCGCCAACCTCGCCGCCGTCAGCAACGGCGCCGTCGACGCGGGCTTCAGCGACGAGCTGGTGCTGTCGCAGAACACGAACCTGGTGCAACCGCTCTTCTTCGTCCGCGACGTGATGTCGCCCAAGATGATGCAGACCGTGCTCATCACCACCGCCGAATACGCCCGGACGAAGCCCGACATCATCCGCGGCCTGATCCAGGCCCGCCGCCAGGGCCTCGCCTACATGGCCGCCCATCCCGACGAGTCCGGCGCCATCGTCGCCGAGGCCTACAACAACCCCAACGTCCCGCTGTTCCAGGCCGAGGTGAAGAAGCTGCTCGAACTCAAATACTGGAGCGAGGGCAAGCTCGACTACGACGGCATGAACGCGATGGTCGAGGGCCTCCGCATCACCGGCCAGCTCAAGGGCGAGGTCGACTGGTCGAAATACGTCGACACCAGCTATCTGCCGACCGAGCTGCGCGCCGCATTGCAGTGAGAACGGGGCAATGACCCGGGGGTCGAAAGTCCTTGCCGTCCGCGTCGCCGCCCTCGCCGGCGCCGTGCTGCTGCTTGAAGTCCTGTGCCGCCAGGGGATCATCGACCCCCTGACGGTGCTGCCCCCCAGCGAAATGGTCTCCGCGATGCTGGACGAGGTCTCGTCCGGCGAGGTCACGCACAGCATGGTGCAGACCTTCTCCACCATCGTCGCGGCGTTCTTCTCCGCCATCGTTCTGGGCACGCTCCTGGGCGCGCTGTTCCATGCGCTGCCGCGTGCGCGCCGGGCCATCGACCCGGTGCTGGCGTCCTACTACTCCGTCCCTACCTTCATCTTCTATCCGCTGCTCGTCGCGCTGATGGGCCTCAGCATGGCGCCCCTGGTCGTGCTCGGCCTGCTGTCCGCCACCCCGGCCGTCATCATCAGCACCCTCGCCGGGCTCGACAACGTGCCCAACGTCCTGCGCAAGGTGGCCCGCGTGCAGCGCCTCGGGCGCGCCCGCACCCTGTGGCTCGTCGTGCTGCCGGCCGCGATGCCGTACCTGTTCAGCGGGTTCAAGCTCGCCCTGGCCTACGCCCTCATCGGCGTCATCGCCGGCGAGTTCATCCTCTCCGGCTCCGGCCTCGGCTACGCCATCAGCTTCGCCTACCAGAGCTTCGACAACCGCGCGATGTATGGTCTCATGCTCTTCGTCCTGCTGGTCGCCGTCACCGCCAACGGCGTCCTCTATGTCTGGGAAGGCCGTCTGGCCCGGCGCCGCGTCCGCACATGAGCACCACCACCGCCCCCGCCGGGCTCGTCCTCGCCCCTCCGCGCCGCCGCAATCTCGATGGCCTGGTCCTGCTCGCCATCGCGGTGGCGGTCTGGGAGGCGCTCGGCTGGTGGACCTCCGGCATCGCCATCACGCCGCCCCTCGGTACGCTCGGCTACCTGGGCGCCCTCGTGCAGACGCGCATGTTCTGGGAGCACGTGGGCGCCACCGTCACCGCCTTCCTGATGGCGTTCGCGCTGTCCGCCATCCTGGGGCTGGGCCTGGGCCTGATCCTCGGTCTCCGCCGCTTCGCCGGGGACGTGGCGGAACCGGTGCTGGCCGGTTTCTACACCATCCCCAAGGTGACGCTGTATCCCGTGGTGCTGCTGATCTTCGGCCTCGGCACCTCCGCCAAGGTCGCGTTCGGTGTGATGCACGGCCTTGTCCCAGTCACCCTCTTCACCCTCGGCGCCGTCAAGACGCTGCCGCACGTCCTGGTGCGCACCGCGAAGGCGATGCGGCTGGACGGCATGCAGACCATGCGCACGGTGCTGATCCCCGCCTGCCTGCCCCAGATCGTCAACGGCCTCCGCATCGGCTTCGCGCTCAGCCTGCTGGGCGTGCTGATCGGCGAGATGTTCTCCTCCCAGCGCGGCCTCGGCTTCCTGCTGGTCAACGGCCTGGCCCAGCACAACGTCCCGCTGACGACCGCCGTGGTCCTGGTCATCGTCACCAGCGCGATCGGCGCGAACACCCTGATGCTGCGCCTGGGCACCCGCGTCGTCGGCCGGGCCTGAGCCCCGACTAGGGTGGAATGCCCTTCCGCATTCCACCAATCCGCGGGAGAAGACCGTAGGGTGTCATCCTCCCCCGGCCCGTGTCGGGAGTTCGGCACAGCAAGAACCGGCTATCCCGCCACGACGTAACCCCCGTCCAGCGCCACCGTCTGGTGATCCACCTCGTTCGTGTCCGAAAGCTCGAGGTTCACGAACTCCGCCCGCTCTCCGAGAAACAGCGGCCCCGCGTGCCACGTCCCCCGGTGCAGGATCACCGCCTGCCCGCCGCCGAACCGGAACGCCGCCAGCCGCCCGCAATCCGGCCGCGCCCTGTCGTCATCGACCCCGTCGGGCGGGGCCAGCACCAGCATCCACTCCAGCCCATGCAGCGCCGCCAGACACTGCGTCACCCGCCGATGCCGCGTGATCCGATCGACGCGTAACGGCCGGGCCGGCAGCCGCATGACATAGAATCGCGGCGTCCCCAGCCCCAGTTCCAGCCCACCCTGCCCCGGCAGAGCCGGCGCGCCATCCTCCGCCGGCTCGACCAGCGTCCCGTAAGGCGCGAGCCCCGCCGCCGTCGCCGGCAGGGCGTGCAGGATCCGGTCCGTCACAGCCGCCGGTCGGCGATGGGCGGCAGGAACGCGTCCGTATACACCCGCTCCGGCGTCAGCTTCGGCGGCAGGTTGTATGCCGCCTCGATCGTCCGCAGCACCCGCTCCAGCCGCGCCGGGTCGACAACGGACAGCCCGTTCGCGGTGACATGGTCCGAGATCATGCCTTGCTCGAACGCGATCGCCTGCCGCTCCGTCTCGATCGCCACATCCGTCAGCGGCTCGACCTTCTTCAGCACCGCGATGGCCTCGGCGCGGTTCGCGTTCGCATAGATCACGGACCGGTACAGCGCCTTCAACGCCGCGCGCACCACCTCGGGGTTCGCCGTCAGGAACCGCTGCGTCGTCAGGTAGCAGTAGCCCAGCAGCTCCACCCCGGAATCCCGGTAGAACATCACCCGCTGCTGCGGCACATCCAGCCCCAGCGCCTTCAGCGACATGCCCGTCGACGTGAACGCCCCCGTGATCCCCTCCGCGCGCTTCTGCACCAGCATCGGTTCCCGCAGCTCCGACGTCACCGTCATCCAGCTGATCTTGGACAGATCGATCCCCGCGGCCTTCGCGAAGGCCGGGAACAACTGCCGCCCGCCATCCGATTCCGGCGCGGCCAGCGTCTTGCCCTCCAGGTCCTTCGGCGTCCGGATCGCGCTATCCGCCCGCACCGTCACGGACATCAGCGACTTGTCGCCCCAGATCCCGACGATCACGAGGTCCGAGCTCGGGTTTTCCGCCATGAACTTGATCACCGGCCCGATATCCGCCTGGCCCATGTCGTACGCGCCCGCCGCGATGTCCGTCGGCACCCGCCCCGACCCGAACCCCCGGTCGATGGTCACGTCCAGCCCGGCATCGCGGAAGAACCCCTTCTCCCGTCCCATGTCGACATAGGCGTTCGGCCCCTGCCGCGCCCAGTCCAGCGTGAACTTCAACTTCGCCAACCCCTGCGCCCCAGCAACGAAAGGCGCACCCGCGAACGGGGCAGCGGCAGCGGCAAGCAGGATCTGGCGGCGACTCGGCATGGCTAAGCTCCTTGAAGCGGACACGAAATTCATCGGGCGGCCCAGCCGGTCATCCGGACCTCGACCACCCGCGCGAGGCTGTACATCGCAACGCCCATCGCCGCCGTCGCCAGCAGCCCGGCGAACACCAGCGGCACATCGAACCGCGAACTGGCCAGCATGATCAGATGCCCGATCCCCGTGTTCGCGCCGACCGTCTCCGACACGATCGACCCCACGAACGCCACCGTGATCGCCACCTTCAGCGACGCGAAGAAATAGGGCAGGGACCGCGGGATCCCCACCTTCAGCACGATGTCCCACGGCCGCGCGCCCAACGATCGCAGCACGTCCCGCAGCTCCGGCTCCACCGCCGCGATCCCCGCCGACACGTTCACCATGATCGGGAAGAACGCCATCAGGAACGACGTGATGATCGCCGGCACCGTCCCGATCCCGAACCAGATCACCAGCAGCGGCACCACCGCAACCTTCGGCACCGACTCGAACCCGATGATCAGCGGATACAGCCCGGAATACAGCAGCCGGCTGGACCCGATCAGCACCCCCAGCCCCATGCCGACCACGACCGCGACGGCAAACCCGGCAAGCGTCGTCCCAAGCGTCTGCCCGGCATTGCCCAGCAACGGGTGCCACCACTTCACGATGCTCGCGGCGACGGCACTGGGCGGCGGCAGGATGAACACGGGAATGGCGAACGCGGCACACGCCGCCTCCCACGCCAGCAGCACGATGCAAGCGAGCAGCCAGGGCAGGACCCGATGCGCCAGGCGCCGCCGGCGGGCCTCCGCCCGGGCCCTCAGGCGGGCCGCACCCCGCCGGTCAGCCGGCGGGGATGGGCTCCGCCCCGGCGAGAGCGGCCGGGACAGCGGCGCGGCGTGTGGCTCCGATATGCTCACGCAGGTCGTGAAGCAAATCCTGGGCCGACGGCGTGAACAGGTCGTCGAGGCTCCGGGGCCGGGGCAGGGGGACGGCGCGTTCCGCCACGATCCGCCCCGGCCGCGCCGACATCACCAGGATGCGGTCCGCCAGGAACACCGCCTCGCGCAGATCATGCGTCACCAGGATCACCGTCGGCCGCAGCGCCATCGTGATCCCCTGCAGCTCGCCCCACAGCTCCTCCCGCGTGAACACGTCCAGTGCCGCGAACGGCTCGTCCAGCATCAGCAGGCGGGGTTCATGGATCAGTGCCCGGCACAGGCTGACCCGCTGCTGCATCCCGCCGGAAAGCTGGTGCGGGTACGCCGCCTCGTTCCCCGCCAGCCCCACCATCGCCAGCAGCCGCCGCGCCCGCGCCTCGAACGCCGGCCGTTCCCTTGACAGGCGCCGCCGGTGCGGCTCGACGACCTCCAGCGGCAGCATCACGTTGCCCAGCACGGTGCGCCACGGCAGCAGCGTCGGGTTCTGGAACGCCATGCCCGCCTCCGCATGCGGCCCCGTCACCTCCCGCCCTGCAACGGCCACGCTGCCCTCCGTCGCCGGCCACAGCCCCGTCACCAGCCGCATCAGCGTGCTCTTGCCGCAGCCCGAAGGCCCGACCACCGCGACGAACTCGCCCGCCTCCACGGAAAGCGAGCACCCGTCCAGCGCCAGCGCATCGCTCTCGAAATCGTACTGCATCGCCACGTGGTCGAGCGTGACGAACGGCGGCGGATCGCTCATGCCGCGAAGGCGGATGCGGGCGGATAGGACGCGGCGTCGAAGAAATCCTCCCCGGCGCGATAGGTCCGCCCGGGCGACAGGTCGGGCGGCGGCCCCGCCTCCATCGCGCCCTCGAACGTCAGTTCCAACTGCACGCCGGACGGGTCATGCACGAACAACTGCCACAGCGTCGTCCCCGGAACCACGAACTCCCGCCAGTCCAGCCCCGCGGCCCGCACCCGCCCCAGCATCGCCGCCCAGCCGCTGCACGACAGCGATACGTGGTCGATCGCCCCGGCCCCCAACGCCGCAGGCCGCGGCGCCTCCGGCGTGCCGAACACCGGCCCGCCGCCATACAGGTGCACGACCGCCTGGCCGCCCGGATGCCCGCACGCGAGCCACGCGCCGGGGTAGCCGAAATCCGGCCGATGCACGGGCCGCAGCCCGATGATCGACGTCCAGAAGGCGATCGAGCGCTCCACATCCGCCGTCTTGATGGCGATGTGGAACAGGGCGTGGGTCAGGCCATGGGATGCTGTCATGCCGCATTTAGGGGCGGGGTCGCCGCGCCCTTCAAGACCAAATGTCATGCAAGGTGGCATGCGGCCGCGTGTCCCGCCGCCATTTCGCGCAGCACAGGCCGCTCTGCCCGGCAGATGGGCATCACACGCGGGCACCGTCCGGCGAAGCGGCAACCCGGCGCGTCGCTCGGCACGGCCTCGCCCTCCAGCGGCGCCGCGCGCCCGCGCCGGGCCGGGTCGGGGATCGCGTCCACCAGCGCCTGCGTATAGGGGTGCCGGGGCGCGGCGAACACCAGGGCCGCCGGCCCATGCTCCACCACCTGCCCCAGGTACATCACCAGCACCCGGTCGCACAGCAGCCGCACGACGTTCAGGTCGTGGCTGATGAACAGCAGCGCCGTCCCCAGCCGCGCCCGCAGATCGGCGAACAACCGCAGCACCACGGCCTGGACGGAGACATCCAGCGCCGAAGTCGGCTCGTCCAGCACCAGCAGGCTCGGCCCCGGCCCCAGCGCCCGCGCGATGCCCACCCGCGCCTTCTGCCCGCCGCTGAGCTGATGCGGGTAGCGGGGCAGCAGCTCGGGCGGGAACCCGGCCAGTGCTGCGACCGCCCGCACCCGCGCGTCCAGCCCCGCGCCGGGCCGCAGCAAGGCACGGATCGGCGCGGCGATGGCGGCGTGCGCGGTCAGATGCGGATCCAGGCTGTCGGTGGCATCCTGGAACACCATCTGCACCGTGCGCCGGGCCGGGTCGCGGGCGAAGCGGGTCGGCGCGATGCCGCCGATGTCACGGCCGTCGAGCCGGATCGTCCCCGCCGAAGGATCGATCAGCCGGTTCACGAGCCGCGCGAGCGTCGACTTGCCGCAGCCGCTCTCCCCCACCAGCGCGACGGCCTCCCCGGCCGCCACCTGCAGCGACACGTCGTCGACGGCCGTGAGCCACCGCCCCCGCCCCAACGGGAAGCGGCACGAGACGTGGTCCAGCTCCAGCAATCGGCTCAAATCGCGGACCCTGCCATATCGGGAAACCGGCATGCCACCATGTGCGCGTCGCCCAGGCGCGGCAGCGGGCCATCGTCGCATGCGGATGCGTGCCGCTCGCACCGCGCCGCATACCGGCACGGCGGCAGTGCGCCCCGCAGGTCCGGCAACCCTCCGGGAATGGGCACCAGGTCCCCGACGTCCACCTTGCCCTGCGGCATCGTCGACACCAGCCGCCGCGTATAGGGATGCAGCGGCGCCCCCAGGACCTCGGCGGCCGGGCCATGCTCCACCAGGTGGCCCGCGTGCATCACCGCGATGCGGTCGCAGTGCTCGCCGGCCAGGGCCAGGTCGTGGGTGATCAGCAGCAGCGCCATGCCACGGCCGCGGATCTCGCGCGACAGCAGCGCCATGATGGCGGCCTGGGTGGTTACGTCCAGCCCCGTCGTCGGCTCGTCCGCGATGAGCAGACGCGGGCTGGCCGCCAGCGCGATCGCCATCATCACGCGCTGGCACATGCCGCCCGACAGCTCCATCGGTAGGGCGGCGGCCCGGCGGGGCGCGTCGGCGATGCGGACCTCCTCCAGCAGTGCGACGGCGCGCGCACGGGCCTGCGGGCGGGACAGCCCGCCGGCATGGACCAGCACGTCGGCGAGTTGACGCCCCACCGGCACGATGGGATTCAGCGCGGCGCGCGGGTTCTGGAACACCATGCTCACCGCCCGCCCCCGCACCCGGCGCATCGCCGCCTCCGGACAGGACAGCAGGTCCAACCCGTCGAACGCGGCACGCCCTGCCGTCACGCGCCCCGCCGGTTCCAGGATGCGGAGCAGCGCCTGCGCGGTGACGGACTTGCCCGAGCCGCTTTCGCCCACCACGCCCAGGATTTCGCCGGGCTGCATGGCGAACGACACATCTTCCACCGCCCGCACGATGCCGGCCCGGGTCCGGAACGCGACGGACAGGCCGCAAACGTCGAGCAGGCTCACGTCCGCCGCCGCGGGTCGGCCAGGTCCCGCAACCCGTCCCCCAGCAGGTTGAAGCACAGCACCGTCAGCATCAGCGCCAGCCCCGGGAACACCGAGACCCACCACGCGCCCGACACGATCAGCGCCGCCCCGTCCGCGACCATGACCCCCCATTCCGGCGTCGGCGGCCGTACGCCCAGCCCCAGGAACGACAACCCGGCCGCGTTCAGGATCGCCCATCCCAGGTTCAGCGACACCTGCACGGCCAAGGGCGGCAGCACGTTGGGATAGACATGCGCCGCCAGCAGCCGCACCCCCGACAGGCCCCCGGTCCGCGCCGCCTCGATGAAGCCCGCCGACCGCAGCCGCGCCGCCTCCGCCCGGCTCATCCGGATATAGAAGGGCAGGTTCACGACCGCCGTCGCATACACGACGTTGGCGGTGTTGTTCCCCAGCGCCGACACGATCGCCATCGCCAGCAGGAACAGCGGGAACGCCATCAGCGTGTCCACGACCCGCGTCACCGCCCCATCCAGCAGCCCGCCCGTGAACCCGGCCGCCGTCCCCACCGTGCTGCCGACCGCGAACGACAGCGCGACCGCCGACAGCGCGATCGCGAGGTCGAGCCGCGCCGCCACGACGGTGCGCGAGAACACGTCCCGCCCGACCTCGTCGGTCCCGAACCAGTGCAGCGCCGTGGGGCCTTCCAACGCATGCGCGGAGTCGGTGGCGATCGGGTCGAACGGCACGGCGAACGGCCCCACGAGCGCGACCAGCACGATGAGCGAGAACACTCCGAAGGCCGCGGCGGTGACCCGGTTCTCCCGCAGCAGGGCGATCACCCCAGCCGCACCCGAGGATCGATCACCCCGTACAGCAGGTCCAACCCCAGATTGATCAGCACATACAGCACGCTCATCACGAGAACGAACCCCTGCAACGGCGCATAATCCAACGACGACATCGCATCCAGCGCATAAGACCCGAGGCCCGGCCAGGCGAACACCCGCTCCACCAGCACGTTCGCCCCCAGCAGCGACGACGCGATCATCCCCAGCGTCGTCACCACCGGCAGCAGCGCGTTCCGCAGCGCATACCGATACAGCAGCACGCGCCGGGGGATGCCGTTCGCCCGCGCCTGCCGCACGAAATCCCCCGACAGCACGCCCAGCATCGACGCCCGGGTCATCCGCGCCAGCGGCGCCAGCGTGAACACCGCGACCGTCAACGCCGGCAGCACCATCTGCGCGCCCGCCGCCCGCAGCTTCTCCCACTGCCCCGCCAGCGCGCAGTCCAGCAGCAGGAACCCCGTCGCGGCCGGGGGCGGACGCATGAAGCTCGGCAGCCGGCCAACCGGGGCAGGGGCCACGTTCAGCAGGAAATAGAACACCCACACCAGCAGCAGCCCGGTGAAGAAGGTCGGCAGCGACACCCCCGCCGTCGCCAGCACCCGGCACAGGTGGTCCACCACCGACCCCGGCCGCGTCGCCGCCAGCACGCCCAGCGGGATCGCGACGACCAGGCTCAGCGTCAGCCCCGCCAGCATCAGCTCGATGGACGCCGGCAACCGCCGCCGGATTTCCGCCGCCACCGGCTGCCCCGTCGACAACGACGTGCCCAGGTCGCCCCGCACCAGGTCCCCGACATACCGCAGGAACTGCTCCGGCAGCGGCCGATCGAGCCCCATCCGCGCCCGCACCTCCTCCACCGCCCGCGCGCTGTCCACCTGGCCCGCGTAATACGCGGCCGGGTCCCCCGGCAGCAGCCGGGTCAGCACGAACGTCGCGACCACCACCCCCGCCAGCACCGGCAACGCCGCCAGCACCCGCCGCCACACATACCGTGCGGACATCAGCCCCGCGCCAGCGGCCGGAAGTCGATCTGCCGATGGAACTGGTTCACGAACCCCGTGATGCCCTTCTGCATCGACAGGTTCAGATAGGGCTGCACCAGCGGGAGATATGGCACGTCGCGCATCGCCGCCGCGATCAGCGTGCGCCGGGCTGTGTCCTGCACCGCCGGGTCCGTGCTGCTGCGCGCCGCCGCGATCGCCGCGTCGACGGCGGCGTTGGCATATCCGGCGCCGTTGCTCGGCGCCGTCATCGCGCCGTTGTACAGCAGGAAGAAGAAGTATTCGACGCTGTCGAACCACGCCCCGAACTGGAAGATGTAGAACGGCAGCTCCCGCCGGCCGATCAGCCCCCGCACCTGGCCCGGCGGACGCTTGTCGATCGCCGCCTTGATCCCGATCCCCGCCAGCGCCTCCTGCACGAACAGCGCCACCGGTTCGTCGACGCTGGCCGTCCCCAGGTCGTAGGACAGCGTCGTCTCGAACCCCTGCGCCAACCCGGCCTCGGCCAGCAGCGCCTTCGCCCGCGCCGGGTCGGTCCGGTACGGGAAGGCCTGCGGCCAGGCCAGCCCCTCGGGCTCGACCCCGCCGCCATACAGCTTCCGGCCGCGCCCATGCAGCGCCGTCTCGAAGATCTTGTCGTACGGCACCGCCCACGCCACCGCCTGCCGCACCCGCACATCGTCGAACGGCGGCTTCGTCGTGTTCATCCCGATATAGTGGAACGTGTTCGTCATCGGCACGCCCAGCACCTGCAGCTTCGGGTCCCGCGACAGCTCGTTCGCGTCCCGCGCCGGCAGGTCCGGCACCACGTCCGCATCGCCCCGCAGCAGCAGCGCGCGGCGGTTGCCGGCCGAGGGGATCTCACGGATCACGATCTGCTTGAACGCCGGCAGCCGCCCGTTCCGCCACTTGTCGTTGCGGACCAGCACGGTCTCCTGCCGCGGCGTCCAGGCCTCCAGCACATACGCGCCGCCCCCGGCCGCATTGGTCCGCACCCAGTTCAGCGCCCACGGGTCGTCCGCGGCCGCGTTCTTGCGGCAGAGCGCGCTGTTGAGGATGCTGGGCTGGATCACGGCAAGGTCGGGCAGCGCCAGCGGGTTGCGCGTCGGGATGTCGATCCGGATGGTGCGGGGGTCCAGCACGACGAACTGCTCCGGCTTTTCCAGCCCGCCGGCGCGCATCTGGCTCGCCGGGCCCGGGTTTGCGACGGCCCGGTCCAGCGACCATTTGACGTCCGCCGCCGTCACCGGGGCGCCGTCATGGAACAGGGCACCCTCCCGCAGGTGGAACGTGATCGAAGCGCCGTCCGCCGCCGCCTGCCAGCTCTCGGCCAGCTCCGGCACGATCGTGTTGAAATCGTAGGTCCGCGGCCCCTCCGCCAGCGCCTTGGTGCCGAAGCCCACCAGCCGGTCATACAGGTTCCAGGTGATCCCGAGCGTCGGCTGGTTCACCCCCAGCCCCTGCGGATCGAGGCTGTTCTGCCCGCCCTCGACGGCCAGCAGCAGCGTCTCTCCCCGCGTCTGCGCCCGCGCCCGCCCGCTCGCGAGCAGCATGGCAAGCCCGGCCGGAAGTCCCATCAGGTCGCGTCGGAGCATGGCAGGGGTCCTAGATCGGGATTTGCAGGGAACGATGCGGCTGGTCGCATTCGAGCAGGTCGACACGCTTCCACGCGATCCGCAGCCGCCCGTCCTCGTGCCGCAGCCGGTGCGTGACCAGCGCCGGCAAGGTCGTGCGGTCGGGCGCGCGGAACTCGTGGAACAGGCACGCGGAGTGGACCTCATCCTCCCCCGCCAGCCGGATGTTGGTGACCATGTGCAGGGTCCGGCTGGGCGGAAGCTGCGCATGGGCCCGGGGATGCAGCAGGCGCCCGACCCGCGTCTCGAGCGTCATGCGGTCGTCGTGGAACAGGCTGACCTCGTCCGTGATGCTCTGCTGCCCCCACCGTGCCGGCATCCAGTAGACGGCGTCCTGAGTGTACAGACCCAGCCATTCCTCGAACCGCCGCTCGTCCAGCAGCCGAGCTTCCTCGAACAGCAGGTCCGTGGCATCCGCGAGGGTCATCGCGTCCAACGTCACGCCGCCATCCATTTCCGCCACGCCTTCAACTGGTTCCGCTGCGTCAACTCGCTCAACCCGTTTCCCCGCAGGCCCGGCCATCCCGCCTCGTCATGCTCCGTCTCCTCCCCCAGGCCGTTCGGGAACAGGCTCCACTCCGCGCCCCCCTGCGACAGGTTCCGCTGCGCCTGCTCGAACACCTCGATGTCGTCCGGCAGGATGATGCTTCCCGGGGAGTTCACCGTCGTGAGGTATCGCACCGCGTTCTGCAGCAGCAGGTCCGGCGCGCCCACCAGCCGGAACGTCATGATGTGGACCTCCGTCCGGTCCACCGCGACCGGGTGCATGACGCTCACCCGCTGGAAGAACGCCTGCACCCCCATCGTCGGCCACACGACGCTCAGGTGCCGCCGCCGCCGCACCACCTGCTGCGCGCGCTCCAGCCCGTGCCGCTCCACCAGCAGCCGCCAGTATTCGTGGTAGGCGCTGCCCTCCGGCGCGTTCTCGACGTCGATCACGCCGCCCGCCTTGCCGCCCGCCGTGGTCTGGTGGGTCCCGTTGTAGCTGTGCCCGTTCTCGAACGCGTAGACGCCGGCCTGGCGGAAGATCTCGGGCGGCGACCCGTTCTGCCGGATGATATCCACCGGCCGGATTTCCATCGGGTCCCGCCGGTCCCCGGGCGTCATCTGCTTGGCGACCGAGTAGCTGCTCTCATGCGTCGCCGTGTTGTGCCCGAAATCGTTGTAGTTCTCGGTCGGGATCTTCCAGTTGGCGTTCAGCGCATACTTCACCGTCCCGCCCGCCCGCTCAATCTCCCCGGTCGGCGACCGGTCGGTCAGGTCGTCGATCGCGGTCGCGGCCGGGCCCAGATAGCTCATCAGGTCCGGTCCCTGCGCGGCGAAGCTCGCGAACACGAACCCCCGGTATGTCGCGACCCGGGGCACCCGCGGCAGTTGCAGCGCCGGCCGCGTGAAATCGTACCCGTCCGGCCAGGTCTGCCGGTTGGGCACGCCCAGCAGGCTGCCGTCGTTGCGATACGCCCATCCGTGATACGGGCAGCGGAACGCCCGCGCATTCCCCCGTTCCTCCTGGCACACCATCGCGCCGCGGTGCCCGCACCGGTTGACCAGCACGTTGATCGATCCCTCGGCATCCCGCGTCGCCAGGACGGGCAGCCGCGCCATGCGCGCCGCGACGAAGTCGCCGGCCTGCCGCAGTTCGCTCTCATGCGCGACATACAACCAGGCCCGGCGGAAGATCCGCTCCTGCTCCAGCTCGAACAGCGCCGGGTCGCTGTACAGCCGCCGGTGCGCCCGATCGACGCCGGCCAGGCTCTCCACGTCGCTCATTTCATCGTCTCGTACAGTCCGGCCAGCTTCGTTCCCGTCAGCGGCATCGGCGCCTCCACCGCCTCGTTCAGCGGCAGCGCCGCCGCGATGTCCGGCCGCCGTTCATAGAACCGGCCGAGGTTCGCGACCGTCTGCCCCAGCATCCCCAGCGGCAACCCCACGACGACCTCCTCCACCCCGATTCGCACATACCGGCGGAATCCGAAGCATCCCAGGGTATACACCGCCTGATTTTCCAGCACCGGCTGCACCATCACGCTGGCGCAGGTCGGCGGCCCGATCGGCCCCGGCACCACTCCGCCGCTCTCGTACGTGGCCGCCCGCGTCAGATACATCGCCGTCTTCGCGACGCAGAACACGACGACGACGACCGGCCCGTCCGCCGGGTCGAACGCGACGAGGTCAAGCGGCCCGTAGCACACCGCCTGCGCCACGCCCCCCGGCAGGATCGCGTAATGCCGCAGCGTCGCCCGGACCGCCTCGGCATTGCCGAACACGGCCAACCCCCGCGCCGGGAAATCGCCGGACGGAAAACTTCCGTCGAGCAGGCTGGGGAACGCATCCCCCTGGCCCAGATAATACCGGCCGCCGGGGCAGGGGGCCATGTTGGCCCCGTCCGCATAGAACACGCGCCGCCCGAACCGCGCCGTGTCGAGATACATGCACCCCTTCAGATCCGCCTCCGCCCGGGGCACATCGAGCGGCACCTCCCTCCGGAACTGCACCGCCACCGGCGCCGCCGAAAGCTGCAGCATCGCGACAAGCCGGTCGCTGCTGTCCTGGTAGCGCCCCATGCAGACCCCTTTCGACGCGGACAGGATGCAGCGATCATGCCATCCGGCAAGCCCATCCTTCATCAAGGACCGCCCCGTGCCCAAGACGATCCACCTCGGCTTCGACGTCTCCTACAACCACATGGGCGGGCGCTGGCGCATGCCCGGCTCGTGGGAACGCCACACCTTCCCCGACGTGGCGATGTACGAGGAGGTCGCCCGCATCGCCGAGCGCGGCTGCCTCGACTTCGTCTTCTCCGGCGACGGCACCGGGGTCCCGGACACCTGGCGCAACGCCCGCGACGCCGCGATCGAGTGGGGCGTCTCCTGGCCGCGCCAGGACCTGCAACCCATCATGGTCGCCATGTCGCGCGTCACGAAGCACCTGGGCTTCGGCCTCACGTACTCCTCCACCTTCATGCACCCCTACTACACCGCCCGGCTGATGAACTCGCTCGACCACGTCACCGGCGGGCGCATCGCCATGAACCTCGTCACCTCCACCCGCCCCGCCGACGCCCGCAACTTCGGCTTCGACCAGTTGATGGAGCACGAGGCCCGCTACGACCGCATGGAGGAGTTCACCGACGTCTGCCGCAAGCTGTGGGACGCGACCGAGCCCGACGCCATGCTGTGGGACCGCGACACCGGCCGCGTCGGCGACCCCGCGAAGGTCCACGCGATGCGCCACGAGGGCCGCTTCTTCAAGGTCGAGGGCCCGCTCAATACCCCGCCCTCGCCCCAGGGCCGCCCCGTCCTCATCCAGGCCGGCGGCTCCCCCCGCGGCATCCGCGCCTCCGCCCACGTGGCCGACCACGTCTTCGGCGCCGACATGGCGTTGCCGCTGCAGGTCAAGCAGCGCGCCGCCCTCGACCAGGCCCTGATCGCCATCGGCCGCGACCCGGCCGCCGTCGGCATCCTCTGGCAAACCCCCATCGTCGTCGCGGAAACCGAGGCCGAGGCCCACGCCCGGCGCGAACGCCTGCTGACCGCCATCCCGCCCGAGGCCATCGGCGCCTACCTCTCCTACAACATCGGCTACGACCTCTCGACCTTGCCCAACCGCTTCACCATCGCCGAGCTGCACGACGCCATCATCGCGGCCCAGGCCTCCCCGGCCGGCTTCGTGCACGAGCTGGCGACGGAGCTGGGCCGCGAGACCGAGATCACGCGCGACGAGTTCCTGGAACGCGGCGCCCGCAGCGCCACCGGCTATGACAAGACCGTCGCCGGCACCGCCGCCCAGATGGCGGATCACCTCGAAGCCGCGTTCGAGGCCACGGGAAGCCGCGGCGGGTTCATGCTGGGCCACACGGTCGCGCTGCCGGCCGACCTGGTGGCCATCGTCGATCTGCTGGTGCCGGAACTGCAACGCCGCGGGCGGTTCCGGACGGGCTACCGCACCCGCACCCTGCGCGAGACGCTCGCCGAGGACTAGCCCCTCCGCCGTGGCGCCAGCGGCCCGCCGTTGGCATTCCCGGCGGTTCCGGGTTACATGCCCCCGCCGTCCGCAGAGGTGCAGGTGCTGCAAGATCGCAAGCCACGGTTCCAGGAGGCGTCGGAGATGATGTCCCCTGTCGATGAAGGTGCCGAACCCGCGCTGGGCGCATCCCGCGTGGGCGCGGAACTGCGCGCGGCCCGGCTCCGCCTGGGCTGGCGCCTGCCCGACGTCGCCGCCACCCTGCGCATCCGGCTGCCCTACCTGGAAGCGATCGAGGAAGGCCGCCTGGGCGATCTGCCCGGCAACGCCTACGCCGTCGGCTTCCTCCGCAGCTACGCGACCATGCTGGGCCTGGATGCCGCCGAGGTCGCGCGCCGCTTCCGCGCCGAGGCGCAGGAGGTCAACCGCAAGCCGGACCTCACCTTCCCCGCCCCGGTGCCGGAGCGCGGCGTGCCCGCCGGCGCGGTCGTGCTGCTGGGGGTCGTGCTCGCGGCCGGGGCGTATGCGGCCTGGTACAAGCTTTCGGGCGACGCCCGCCCGCCGGCCGTCGTCGTGCCGGCCGTGCCGGAGCGCCTGGCCCCGCTCGCCGACCGCGTCGCGCCGCCGTCCAACCCCTCGCCGCAGGTGGCCTCCATCCTGCCCCCCGCCAACGGCCCGGTGCCTGCGCCCACCCCCATCCCCGCGGGCGCGCCCCCGCCCCCCGTCGTCATGGCGCCGCCCCTGCCCCCGCCCGCGCCGCCGGTCGATGCCAGCCGGATGGTGCTGCGGCTGAAATCCGATTCCTGGATCCAGGTGCGGGAGAAGCAGGGCCCCGTCCTGCTCAACCGTGTCATGCGCGGCGGCGAGACCTGGCCCGTGCCCAAGGGCCAGCAACTGCTGCTGACGACCGGCAATGCCGGCGGGACCGAGGTGCTGGTCGACGGCGTCGTCACCGCGTCCCTGGGCGGGACGGGCGTCGTGCGGCGCGACTTGCCGCTGGACCCCGACGCGCTGAAGGCCGGGCTGTCCCCGGCGCCGGCCGCGTCCCAAGCGACACCCCAACCCTCGACGGCACGCCCCGCGCCGCAGTAGAAGCGGGGCGCCTGCCGTCTTATATTGGGCAGGCAAACGGGGAACCGCGCATGAGCAGCTATCGGCCGTACCAGCACATCGAGCGCCGCAAGTCGCGCCAGATCCATGTCGGCCCGGTCCCGGTCGGCGGCGACGCGCCCATCACCGTGCAGACGATGACCAACACGCTGACCACCGACATCCCCGGCACGATCGCGCAGATCAAGCGCGCGGAAGAGGCCGGCATCGACATCGTCCGCGTCTCCTGCCCGGACCAGGAAAGCGCGCTGGCGCTGAAGCACATCGTGCCCGCCGTCGGCGTGCCGATCGTCGCGGACATCCACTTCCACTACAAGCGCGGCATCGAGGCCGCGCAGAACGGCGCCGCCTGCCTTCGCATCAACCCCGGCAACATCGGCTCGCCCGAGCGGGTGCGGGAGGTCGTGAAGGCCGCGCGGGACCATAATTGCTCGATGCGGATCGGCGTCAACGCCGGCAGCCTGGAGCGCCACCTGCTGGAGAAATACGGCGAGCCGAACCCCGAGGCCCTGGTCGAAAGCGCCCTGGAGCACGCCAAGATCCTGCAGGACCACGACTTCCACGAGTTCAAGATCAGCGTGAAGGCCTCCGACGTCTTCATGGCCGTCGCCGCCTACCAGCAGCTCGCCGAACAATGCGACCACCCCCTGCATATCGGCATCACCGAGGCCGGCACGAAGCGGGCGGGCACGGTGAAGTCCTCGATTGGCCTGGGGTCGCTCCTGTGGGCCGGCGTCGGTGACACCCTGCGCGTCTCGTTGAGCGCGGAACCGGAGGAGGAGGTCCTCGTCGGCTGGGACATCCTGAAGTCGCTGGGCATCCGGCATCGCGGAGTGAAGATCATCTCCTGCCCGTCCTGCGCGCGGCAGGGGTTCAACGTCGTCGACACCGTCAGCAAGCTCGAGGAACGCCTGGCCCACATCAAGACGCCGCTGACCCTCAGCATCATCGGTTGCGTCGTGAACGGGCCGGGCGAGGCGCTGATGACCGACATCGGCGTGACCGGCGGCGGCAACGGCCGCCACATGGTCTATGCCGCGGGCAAGACCGACCACACGATCGACGGCGCCACGATGATCGAGCGCATCATCGACCTGGTGGAAAAGAAGGCCGAGGCCCTGGAGGCCGAGAAGGACGCCATGAAGGTGGCGGCGGAGTAGATTGGCAGACCTGCAACCGGTCCGCGGCACGCGCGACCTGATCGGCGAGGACCAGCGGCGCCACGCCCACGTCATCGACACCGCCCGCCGCGTCTGCGCCCTGTACGGGTTCGACGAATGGGCGACCCCGATCTTCGAGGACACCAGCGTCTTCTCCCGCACCCTGGGCGACACGTCCGACGTGGTCACGAAGGAGATGTACACCTTCGAGGACCGCGGCGGCGACAGCGTCACCCTGCGCCCCGAGGGCACGGCCGGCGTCTGCCGCGCCCTGGTCAGCAACGGCCTGACGCAGAGCCTGCCGCAGAAGGTGTTCTACGCCGGGCCGATGTTCCGCTACGAACGGCCGCAGAAGGGCCGCTACCGCCAGTTCCACCAGATCGGCGCAGAGCTGATCGGCCCGTCGGAGCCGCTGGCGGATGCCGAGGTTATCGCGATGGGCTGGGCGATCCTGCAGGCGCTGGGGATCGCCGGAAGCGTCGTGCTGGAACTGAACACGCTGGGCGACGTGCCGAGCCGGACGGCCTACCGCGCCGCGCTGGTCGATTACTTCACCGCCCACCAGGACCGGCTCTCGGCCGAAAGCCGCGACCGGCTGGAGCGCAACCCGCTGCGCATCCTGGACAGCAAGGACGCCGGCGACCGCGCCCTGGTCGCCGACGCGCCGACGATCGCGCCCTCCCTGACCGCGGAAGCTGCCGCCTTCTACGACGGCGTCCGCCGCCACCTGGACGGCTTCGGCGTGCCCTTCGTCGAGAACCCCCGCATCGTGCGGGGCCTCGACTACTACAGCCACACGGCGTTCGAGTTCGTGACCACGGAACTGGGCGCCCAGGGCACCGTGATGGGCGGCGGCCGCTACGACGGCCTGGTCCAGCAGATGGGCGGCCCGGCCGTCGCCGCCGTCGGCTGGGCGGCCGGCATCGACCGCCTGGGAATGCTGCTGGCCAACCCGCCCCCGCCCCCCCCGGGCGTCGCGATCGTGCCGCTGGGCGAGGCCGAGGAAGCCGCTGCCCTCGCCGTCCTGCAGGCCTTGCGTTCGGCCGGCATCCGCGCCGAGATCGCGTATCGCGGCAACACGAAGCGCCGCATGGAACGCGCCAACCGCATCGGCGCCCGCGCGGCCGTCATCATCGGCAGCGACGAACTGGCCCGCGGCGTGGCGCAGGTGAAGGACCTGGCGAGCGGGACGCAGGCGGAGGTTCCGCTCACCGACGTGGCCCGGCATCTCGCATGAGCGGCAGCCTCGACCACAAGCTCGACCGCATCGTCGGCCGGGCGGCGGAGCTGCGTTCCCTGCTCAGCGAGGGCGCCGCCGACTTCGGCAAGGCCAGCAAGGAGTTGTCCGACCTCGAACCCATCGTCGCCCGCATCGGCGACCTGCGCGACGCGGAGAAAGCCGCCGCCGACGCCGAGGCGATGCTGGCCGACCCCGAGATGAAGGACCTGGCCGAGGCCGAACTCTACGACCTGAAGGACCGCCTGCCCGCCCTGCGCCACGAGATCCGCCTGGCCCTGCTGCCGCAGGACGAGGCCGACGCCCGCAGCGCCATCCTGGAGGTCCGGCCCGCGGCGGGCGGCGACGAGGCCGGGCTGTTCGCGGCCGAGCTGTTCGGGATGTACCAGAAATATGCGGCCCTGAAGGGCTGGCGGGTCGAGGTCATGGACTACGACGCGACCGAGCTGGGCGGCGTCAAGTCCGCCACCGCCGAGATCACCGGCCGCAACGTCTTCGCCCGGCTGAAATACGAAAGCGGCGTCCATCGCGTCCAGCGCGTCCCCGCGACCGAAAGCCAGGGCCGGATCCACACCTCGACCGTGACCGTCGCCGTCCTGCCCGAAGCCGAGGAGGTCGATGTCGAGGTCAACGAGGGCGACCTCCGCATCGACGTCTACCGCGCATCCGGCGCCGGCGGGCAGCACGTGAACAAGACCGAAAGCGCGGTCCGCATCACCCACATCCCGACAGGCGTCGTCGTGGCGATGCAGGAGGAGCGGAGCCAGCACAAGAACCGCGCCAAGGCGATGAAGATCCTGCGGTCGAAGCTGTTCGACGCCCAGCGCAGCAGCCTGGACGCGACCCGCGCCGCCGACCGCCGCAGCCAGGTGGGCACCGGCGACCGCAGCGAACGCATCCGCACCTACAACTTCCCGAAGGGCCGGGTCAGCGACCACCGCATCGGCCTTACGCTGCACAACATCGAGCGCATCGTCGGCGGCGAGCTGGACGAGATCGTCGACCGGCTGACCGCCGAGGACCAGGCGGCCCGGCTTGCCGCGCAAGAGTAGGTGACCATCGGCGAAGCGTTGCGGCATGGCGCGGCGTTGCTGACGGCCGCCGGGATCGACACGCCGGCGCTCGATGCGCGGTTGCTGCTGGCCCATGCCATGGGGCTGGACCAGGCGGGGCTGCTGCGAAACCGGGATGCCCCGGCCGACATGGACGCGTTCGATGTGCTGCTCGACCGGCGGGTGGAGCGCGAGCCGCTGGCTTTCATCACCGGCCGCCAAGGCTTCTGGACCCTCGACCTCGCCGTCACCCCCGACACGCTCATCCCCCGCGCCGACAGCGAGACCTTGATCGAGGCCGCCCTCGCCGCACGCGGCGACGTGCGCACCATCCTCGATCTCGGCACCGGCACCGGCTGCCTGCTGCTTGCCGCCTTGACCGAGTTCCCAGACGCGTGGGGCCTGGGCATCGACCAGGCGCCGGCCGCTGCGGCCTTGGCGCGCTCTAACGCGGCCGCGCTGGGCCTCTCCGGCCGCGCCCTGTTCATCGTTGCCGACTGGGCGGCCCCCCTCCACGCGACGTTCGACCTCGTGCTCAGCAACCCCCCCTATATTGAAACGGCCGCGATCGCCGGGTTGATGCCCGAGGTCGCGGGGCACGAGCCCGCCCGGGCACTTGACGGCGGCCCTGACGGGCTAGACGCCTATCGCGCCCTGCTGGCAGCCTTGCCCGGTCTGCTGGCCCCCGGCGGCCTGGCGGTGCTCGAGCTGGGGGAAGGGCAGGGGCGCGCCGTCGCGCAGCTCGCCCACCCCTTCCGGTCCGCGTTCCGGGACGACCTCGCCGGCATCCCCCGCGCGATCCTGCTGGAGCGTTGACAGTTCCGGACAGTGCGGCCAGCGTTCAACCGCCCCGCACGGCCAATTCAGGGAAACGCCCCATGCCCGATTCAACGCCCCCCGGCGCGCGCCGCCTTCGCAGCCGCCGGTGGTTCGACGACAAGACCAACCCGGGCATGACCGCGCTGTACCTCGAGCGCTACATGAACTTCGGCCTCACCCGCGCCGAGCTGCGGTCCGGCCGCCCCATCATCGGCATCGCCCAGACCGGCAGCGACCTGTCACCTTGCAACCGCCACCACGTGGCACTGGCCAGCCGCGTGCGCGACGGGATCCGCGACGCCGGCGGCGTGCCGCTGGAGTTCCCGATCCACCCCATCCAGGAAAGCGGCAAGCGGCCCACGGCGGCGTTGGACCGCAACCTCGCCTACCTCAGCCTGGTGGAAGTCCTGCACGGCTACCCCATCGACGGCGTCGTGCTGACGTCCGGGTGCGACAAGACGGTGCCCGCGGTCCTGATGGGGGCCGCGACGGTCAACATCCCGTCCATCGTGCTCTCGGGCGGTCCCATGCTGGACGGCTGGTACGGCGGCCGCCTGGCCGGGTCCGGCACCATCGTGTGGGAGGCCCGCAAGCTGCTGGCCGAGGAGAAGATCGACTACGACGAGTTCATCGAGATGGTGGCGGCATCCGCCGCATCCGTCGGCCACTGCAACACGATGGGCACCGCGCTCAGCATGAACAGCCTGGCCGAGGCGCTGGGTATGTCGCTGCCGGGCTGCGCCGCCATCCCGGGCCCCCACAAGGAACGCGGCTGGATGGCCTACGAGACCGGCAACCGCATCGTGGGGATGGTGCACGAGAACCTGCGCCCGTCCGACATCATGACGAAGGCGGCGTTCGAGAACGCGGTCGTCGCCGCGGCCGCGCTGGGCGCCAGCAGCAACTGCCCCATCTCCATGATCGCCATCGCCCGGCACATGGGCGTCGACCACACGCTGGCGGACTGGGAGCGGCTGGGCCACGACATCCCGCTGCTGACCGACGTGCAGCCGGCCGGGCGCTTCCTGGGCGAAGGCTTCTTCCGCGCCGGCGGCGTGCCCGCGGTGATGCGGGAGCTGCTGGACGCCGGCAAGCTGCATGGCGATGCGATGACCGTGACCGGCAAGACGATCGCCGAGAACCTGGCCAAGAAGCCCGCCGTCGACCGCGAGGTCATCCGCGCCTACGACAAGCCGATGATGGAAAAGGCCGGGTTCGCGGTGCTGTCCGGCAACCTGTTCGACGGCGCGGTGATGAAGATCAGCGTGATCGACCCCGAGTTCCGCGCACGCTTCCTGAGCGACCCCGACAAGCCCAACGTGTTCGAGGGCAAGGCCATCGTCTTCGAAGGCCCGGAGGACTACCACGACCGGCTCGACGACCCGGCGCTCGGCGTCACCGACCACAGCATCCTCATCATCCGCAACTGCGGCCCCGTGGGATACCCCGGCGGCGCCGAGGTGGTGAACATGCAGCCCCCGGCCGCCCTGCTGAAGGCCGGCGTCAACGCCCTGCCCACCATGGGCGACGGCCGCCAGTCCGGCACGTCCGGCAGCCCCAGCATCCTGAACGTCTCGCCCGAGGCCGCGGTGGGCGGGGGCCTGGCGCTGCTCAAGACCGGCGACATGATCCGCCTGGACCTGAACACCCGCAAGGTCGACGTGCTGATCCCCGAGGCGGAGCTGGCTGCCCGCCGGGCCGCCTGGGTGAAGCCCGAGCTGAAGAACCTGACCCCCTGGGAGGAGATCAGCCGCAGCATGGTGGGCCAGCACGACACGGGCGCCTGCCTGGAGCCGGCGACGCTGTATCTGAACATCATCGAGACGCGCGGCGAGAGCCGGCATAGTCATTAGGAACGAACGATCATGGCAGGACGTCTGGCGGGCAAGACCGCCTTCATCACCGCTGCCGCGCAGGGCATTGGCCGCGCCACCGCGCTCGCCTACGTCGCCGAAGGGGCGCGGGTCATCGCCACCGACCTGAACGGCGCGAAGCTTGCCGACATCGGCCACGGGATCGAGACGCATGCGTTGGACGTGACCGACGCGGCCGCGGTGGCGAAGCTGCTGGGCGGCGTGGGCCCCATCGACGTCCTGTTCAACTGCGCCGGGTTCGTGCACCAGGGCACCGTGCTCGACAGCACCGACGCGGACTGGGATTTCGCCTTCGCGCTGAACGTCCGCAGCATGGTCAGCACCATCAAGGCCCTCCTGCCCGGCATGATCGAGCGAGGCCGCGGCAGCATCATCAACATGTCGAGCGGCGCCAGTTCCATCAAGGGCGCGCCCAACCGCTGCGTGTACGGGACCAGCAAGGCCGCTGTCGTAGGGCTGACCAAGTCCGTCGCCGCCGACTTCGTGAAGTCCGGCGTGCGCTGCAACGCGATCTGCCCGGGGACGGTCCAGACGCCGAGCCTCGATGACCGAATCGCAGCGAACGCCGCGGCCGCCGGGTCGATGGAGAGGGCGCGCAGCGACTTCATCGCCCGCCAGGCCATGGGCCGCCTGGGCAGCCCGGAGGAGATCGCGGCCCTGGCCGTCTATCTCGGGTCCGACGAGACGCAGTTCATCACCGGCCAGACCATCGTCATCGACGGCG
>CAXTPG010000037.1:23579-38679 GCA_964246015.1 uncultured Acetobacteraceae bacterium | reverse complement strand
AGGTAGCTGAACTCCTCGCTGCCGCGCTCGCCGCAATGGGGGCATGGGATGCGCATGATGGCCCCTTAATGCTTGTTGGGTTGCGCGCCGGTGCCCGGCTCATCGAGCACGGCGCCGGACAGGAAGCGGTCCAGCCGCATCTCGCTGTTGAGGTAATGCGGCTGACCCGTCGCGATCGTGTGCGCGAAGCACCAGCCGCTGGCCGGCGTCGCCTTGAACCCGCCGTAGCACCACCCCGCGTTCAGGAACAAACCCTCGATCGGCGTCCGGTCGATGATCGGCGACCCATCCATCGACATGTCCATGATCCCGCCCCACGACCGCAGCACCCGCAGCCGGCTCGTCGCCGGCACCATGCTCACGCAGCACTCCATCACGTCCTCGACCAGCGGCAGGCTCCCCCGCTGCGCATACGAGTTGTAGCCGTCGATATCGCCCCCGAACACCAGCCCCCCCTTGTCCGACTGGCTGATGTAGAAGTGCCCGGCCCCGAACGTCACCACCGTGTCGATCATCGGCTTCACCGCCTCGCTCACGAACGCCTGCAGCACATGGCTCTCGATCGGCAGCCGGATCCCCGCCATGTCCGCAACCCGCGTCGTGTTCCCCGCGACCGCCATCCCCACGCGCCCGGCCCCGATGAAGCCGCGCGTCGTCTCCGCCCCAAGGATCCGCCCGTTGCTGATCCGCAGCCCCGTCACCTCGCAGTTCTGCAGGATGTCCACCCCCCGCCGGTCCGCGCCCCGCGCGAAACCCCAGACCACCGCGTCATGCCGGGCCGATCCGCCGCGCCGCTGCAACAACGCGCCCTTGATCGGGAACCGGGCATTATCGAAATCGAGGTATGGGCACATCCGCCGGACCTGCTCCCGATCCAGCAGCTCGGCATCCACGCCGTGCAGCCGCATGTTGTTGCCCCGCCGCGCCGCCGCATCCCGCGCCGCGTCGCTCTGGAACAGGTTGACCACCCCGCGCTGGCTGACCATCGCGTTGTAGTTCAGGTCCTGCTCCAGCCCCTCCCACAACTGCATCGACTTTTCGTAGAACCGCTCATTGCCCGGCAGCAGGTAGTTGCTGCGGATGATCGTCGTGTTCCGCCCGGCATTGCCGCTGCCGATCCACCCCTTCTCCAGCACGGCGACGTTCGTCAGCCCATGCTCCTTCGCCAGGTAGTACGCCGTCGCCAGCCCATGCCCGCCCCCGCCGATGACGAGCACGTCGTACTCCGCCTTCGGCTCCGGGTCGCGCCACGCCTCGGTCCATCCCTGGTTGCCGCGCAACGCCTCCCGCACCAGGCGGGGAAAGGAGTAGGTCATGGGACGATCCACCTCGTGACGCCATCCATGCTATACGCCAGTGTGTCACCGAATTGACCCACAACGACATGGCCCCGCCGCCCAGCGTCCAGACACTCCCCCCCACCCGGGTCGGCCTGCTCCTGGTCCCCGGCTTCGCCCTGCTGCCCTACGCCTCGATCGTCGAGCCCCTCCGGGCCGCCAACCTCCTGGGCGCACGCCGACTGTACGAGTGGGTCAACCTCGCCCCCGACGGCCGCTCGTCCGAGGCCAGCAGCGGCACCGTCATCCCGGCCGCCTGCCGTCTGGCCGACGCCCCCCCGCTCGACCTCGTGCTCGTCATCGCCGGCGGCAACCCGGCCACCTTCCGCGACGCCCCCACCTTCGAATGGCTCCGCCGCGTCGCCCGCGGCGGCGCCCGCATGGGCGGGGTTTCCGGCGGCCCCTGGATCCTCGCCCGCGCCGGGCTGCTCCGCGCCTACCGCCTGACGCTCCACTGGGAACACGCCGCCCCCTTCGCCGAGGAGTTCCCCGACCTCGACCTCCGCCGCTCCCTGTTCGAGCTGGACCGCGACCGCTTCACCTGCAGCGGCGGCACTGCGCCGCTCGACATGATGCACGCCCTCATCGCCCGCCAGCACGGCGCCGCCCTCGCCGTGGCCGTCAGCGACTGGTTCCTGCAGACCCAGGTCCGCGAGGGCCAGAACCCCCAGCGCATGGCGCTCCGCCACCGCACCGGCACCAGCAACCGCGCCGTCCTGCAGGCCCTGGAAGCCATGGAGGCCGCCGCCGAGAACCCGATCCCCCGCGCCGCCCTCGCCCAGGCCGCGGGCGTCAGCCTCCGCCAGCTCGAACGCCTGTTTCGCCTGCACCTCGGCCGCACCCCCAACGAGCACTACAAGCTCGTCCGCCTCGACCGTTCCCGCCTGCTGCTGCAGCAATCCGGCCTGTCGATCATCGAGGTCGCGGTCGCCAGCGGTTTCGGCAGCGCCAGCCACTTCTCCCGCGCCTACCGCCAGGCCTTCGGCCGAACCCCAAGCTCCGAACGCGCAGCCCGGCGATGACGCCGCCCACTCCCCTCTGCTACAATCCCGCGAACGCAAAGGAGGCATCATGATTCAGGTTTCGATCGGGGACCGCTGGCAGGGCTTCCTCAACGACGCCGTGGAAACCGGCCGCTACACCTCGGTGGACGATATCGTGCTGGAAGGGCTGCGCCTGGTGCAGGCGCAGGAGGCGAAGCTGCAAGCGCTACGCGCGATGGTTGCCGAATCGCTCGCCGACCCGACCGAGTACACGCCTGAGGAAGTGGACGCTTACTTGGACGAGGTCACCGCAAAGCTGTCTGCCGGCCAGGGCTGAGTGAAGCGGCTTGTATTCCAGGCGTCTGCACGGCAGAACTTGGCAGACACGATAGCCTACATCTTGAGGCAAGGGGGCACCCCCGCGGTGGCGAGAAACTTCGCCGCTGGGTTGAGGCAGCAATGCCATAAGCTCGCATCGCTCCCTGGAACCCTGGGCCGGGAACGATCGGATCTTGGCCGCGATATCCGTAGCTTTGCTCACGGGAACTACATCATCTTATTCCGTTACGAGCGGAGCGTGTTCCGCGTGATCAATATTATTGAAGGTCACCGCGATACCGTGCGGCACGTCACCCCCGACCAGACCTGACACCCCACCACCACCCGCGGAGCAAAATCGTTTGGCCGCCTACATCCTCCGCCGCATCGTCCTCCTCGTCCCGACCCTCCTCGGCATCATCGCCATCAACTTCGCCATCGTGCAGTTCGCCCCCGGCGGACCCGTCGAGCAGGCCATGGCCGAAGCCCGCGGACGAGGAGTCGACGCAACCGCCCGCATCTCCGGCGCGCAGAGCGACAGCGGCACCTACCGCGGCGGACGCGGCCTCGACGCCAGGCAGATCGAGGAGCTGAAACGCACCTTCGGCTTCGACAAGCCCGCCCCCGAACGCTTCGTCATGATGCTCCGCGACTACCTGACCTTCGACTTCGGCCGCAGCTTCTTCAAGGACAGCACCGTCATCGGACTCATCGTCCAGAAGATGCCCGTCAGCCTCTCCCTCGGCCTCTGGTCGACGCTGCTCGTCTATCTCGTCAGCATCCCCTTGGGCATCCAGAAGGCCGTCCGCGACGGCACCGCGTTCGACGTCGGCACCAGCGCCGTCGTCCTCGTCGCCTACGCCATCCCCGGGTTCCTGTTCGCCATCATGCTCGTCGTCCTCTTCGCCGGCGGCAGCTTCGTCCAGTGGTTCCCCCTTCGCGGCATCGTCACCTCCGGCGCCGACGCCTGGTCATGGCCCGCCCGCGCCGCCGACTACGCCTGGCACATGGTCCTCCCCACCATCGCCCTCGTCGCCGGAGGCTTCGCGGGCCTGACCATCCTCACCAAGAACTGCTTTCTCGAGGAAATCCGCAAGCAGTACGTGCTCACGGCCCGCGCCAAGGGCGCCGGGGAGCAGCGGGTTCTCTATGGCCACGTCTTCCGCAACGCCATGCTGCTGATCGTCGCCGGCTTCCCCGCCGCCTTCATCGGCATCCTGTTCAGCTCCGCCCTCCTGGTCGAGATCGTCTTCTCCCTCGACGGCCTCGGCCTCCTGGGCTTCGAGAGCGCCATCCGCCGCGACTACCCCGTCATGTTCGGCACCCTCTACATCTTCACCCTGCTCGGCCTCGTCATGCAGATCATCGGCGACCTCCTCTACACCGTCGTCGACCCCCGCATCGACTTCGAGGCCCGCAAGTGAGTCCCATCACCGCCCGCCGCCTCACTGCCTTCCGCGCCCACCGCCGCGGCTACTGGTCCCTCGTGATCTTCACCATCCTCTTCGTCCTCTGCCTCTTCGCCGAGTTCATCGCCAACGACCGCCCCCTCCTCGTCGCCTTCGATGGCCGGCTCTACGCCCCAGTCCTCCGCGACTACGCCGAAGACACCTTCGGGCCCGACCTCCTGCCCACCGAAGCCGACTTCACCGACCCCTCCCTCCAGAAGCACATCGACGAAAAAGGCTGGATGCTCTGGCCGCCCATCCGCTACCGCCACGACACCATCATCAAGGACCTTACGGTCCCCGCACCCGCGCCCCCTGGCGCCCGCCACCTCCTCGGCACCGACGACCAGGCCCGCGACGTCCTCGCCCGAGTCATCTACGGGTTCCGCATCTCCGTCCTGTTCGGCTTCACCCTCACCCTCGTCAGCTCCGTCGTCGGCATCGCCGCCGGCGCCGTCCAGGGCTTCTACGGCGGCGCCACCGACCTCCTGTTCCAGCGCTTCATCGAGATCTGGTCCGGAATGCCCCAGCTCTACCTCCTCATCATCCTCGCCAGCATCATCACGCCCAGCTTCTGGATCCTCCTCGGCTTCCTCCTCCTCTTCTCCTGGATGTCCCTCACCGGCGTCGTCCGCGCCGAGTTCCTCCGTGGCCGCAGCCTCGACTACGTCCGCGCCGCCCGCGCCCTCGGCGTCTCCAACGCCGCCATCATGGCCCGGCATATCCTCCCCAACGCCCTCGTCGCCGTCCTCAGCTTCCTCCCCTTCACCCTCTCCGGCTCCGTCACCGTCCTCGCCAGCCTCGACTTCCTGGGCTTCGGCCTCCCCCCCGGCTCCCCCTCCCTCGGCGAGCTGGTCGCCCAGGGCAAGAACAACATCCAGGCCCCCTGGCTCGGGCTGACGGCCTTCTTCGTGCTCGGCACCCTCCTCACCCTGCTGATCTTCATCGGCGAGGCCGTCCGCGACGCCTTCGACCCCCGGAAGCAGGCCTGATGCCCCTCCTCGAGGTAGACGACCTGGCCGTCACCTTCGGCCCCAAAACCGTCGTCGATCGCATCTCCTTCACCCTCGACGCCGGCGAAACCCTGGCCATCGTGGGCGAAAGCGGCTCCGGCAAGTCCCTGACCGCCCTCTCGATCCTCCAGCTCCTGCCCCCTGGCGCCGCCTGCTCCGGCCAGGTGACGCTCGACGGCCGGGACATGCTGCACGCCGGGCCGGAAGCCCTCGGCCGCGCCCGCGGCGGCATCGCCGGCATGGTCTTCCAGGAGCCGATGACCAGCCTCAACCCGCTCCACAAGATCGGCCGCCAGGTGTCCGAGGCCGTCGCCCTCCACGGCAAACGCCCGAACCGGGCCGGGATCGCCGGCCTGCTCGCCCGCGTCGGGTTCGCCGACGCCGAATCACGCCTCGACGCCTTTCCCCATCAGCTCAGCGGTGGCCAGCGCCAGCGGGTCATGATCGCCATGGCGCTCGCCAACGATCCCAGGCTCCTCATCGCCGACGAACCCACCACCGCCCTCGACGTCACCATCCAGGCCGGCATCCTCGACCTTCTGGCCAGCGAACGCCGCCGCCGCGGCCTCGCATTGCTGCTCATCAGCCACGACCTCAATGTCGTACGCCGGGTCGCCGACCGAGTCGCCGTCATGAAGGACGGCGCGATCGTCGAGCAGGGCCCCACCGCCGGCGTCTTCGCCCGCCCCAGCCACCCCTACACCCGGATGCTGCTCGACTCGGAACCCAGCGGCGCCCCCACCCCCGTCCCGCCCGGCGCCCCCCTCGCCGCCGCCGTCGACGGCCTCCGCATCCACTTCCCCATCCGGCGCGGCCTGCTGCGCCGCACCGTCGCCACCGTCCGCGCCGTCGATGGCGTGACGCTAGACGTCCACCAGGGCGAGACCCTCGGCCTCGTCGGCGAAAGCGGCTCCGGCAAGAGCACCATCGGCCTCGCCCTCCTGAAGCTGCAGCCCGCCCAGGGCCGCATCGCCGTCCTGGGCCACGACGTCTCCGCCTGGCCGGAATCCCGCGTCCGCCCGCTCCGCCGCCGTATGCAGGCCGTCTTCCAGGACCCGTTCGGCAGCCTCAGCCCCCGCATGAGCGTCGCCGAGATCGTCGCCGAAGGCCTTCGCGTCCACGAACCCGGCCTGCGCGCCCCCGCCCGCGCCGCCCGCGTCGCCGCCGCCCTGGCCGAGGTCGGCCTCCCCGAGGACAGCGCCGCCCGCTTCCCGCACGAGTTCAGCGGCGGCCAGCGCCAGCGCATCGCCATCGCCCGCGCCATGGTGCTGAAGCCCGAGCTGGTGGTCCTCGACGAACCCACGAGCGCCCTCGACCGCTCCGTCCAGGGCCAGATCGTCGCCCTGCTGCGCGGCCTGCAGCAGCGCCACGGCCTCGCCTACCTGTTCATCAGCCACGACCTGGCCGTCGTTCGCGCCATGTCCCACCGCGTCGCCGTCCTGCAGCACGGCCTCGTTGTCGAACAAGGCACGACGGAGGACATCTTCCGCGCCCCGCAGACCGCCTACGCGGCCGCGTTGATGGCGGCCGCCTTCCCGGACGGCGTCCCCTCCGCCTGAGGCGCCTCGTCCTTCAGCGTGATCGTGAACAGCAGCCCGATCGCCAGCGCCGGGAAGATCGCCATCAGCCCGAACGTCGCGGCATAGCCCAGATGGCTCGCCGCAAACCCGCCTGCAAAGCTCGCCAGCGCCCCGCCCCCCGCCTGCATCATCGCCATCCCGCCCATCGCCGTCTGCGTCCGGCCAGAGCCATACGTCAGGTCCGCAACCGCCACCGGCGCAGCCACGCTGAACACCGCCGCACACACCCCGTCCAGCAGCTCGATCGGCACCAGCCACCAGTTGCCCACAGCGAACATCGCCACCGCACACCGCGCGATCACGACCGCGCACGCGAACATCAGCAGCCACCGCCGCCCCAACCGGTCCGCGAACCGCCCGGCCCCCAGCGCCACCGGCACCATCGTCAGCTGCGCGACGATCACGCAACCGGACATCCACGCCGTCGCGTTTCCCCCGCCCTCCGCCACCACCCGCTGCCCCAGCAGCGGCAGCATCGCGGAATTGCCGAGCTGGAACAGCCCGATGATGGCGAGCAGCGTCCAAAGCCGCCGGTCCTTCAACAGCGCCCGGGTCGCCCCCCGCTTCTCCCCCTTCTCCCGCCGCTTGCGCCCGCGCATCCGATCGCCGTCGACCGATTTCGGGTCCATCGCCCACAGCGTCCCCATGGTCGCGAGCGCCATCACCGCCAGGACCACCACCGCCGCAACCGGCCCGATCACCCAGGCGAGCCCGGCGATCGACGCCGCCGCGACGACGTTCCCCATATGGTTCGCCGCCTCGTTCGTACCCTGCTGCCGCGCGAACCTGTCCTTGCCCACCACCGCCAGCGTCAGCCCGCTGGTGGACGGCGCGCCCAGCGCACCCCCCGCGGCAACGATCACCTGCGCCACCAGCACGACCATGAACGCCTCGAACGGCAACAGCAGCAGCGTGCCCCCCAGAATCATGCCGCACGCCACCCCCAGCATCAGCCGCGGCCGGCCCAACCGGTCCACCAGCGACCCGGCCGGCCCCGCCAGCGCCGCGCCCGCCAGCGACCCTGCGGCGATCACCGTCCCCACCTGCGCCGGGCTCCAGTGCCGCACCTCGGCCAACCAGGTGGACAGGAACGGCCCCAGCCCGCCCCCCACGTCCGCCATGAGGAAATTGATCGTCGGCAGGGCGTATCGCGCATCCATTGTTCCTGAACGCGTGGCGCCCCGCCCGGTTCGCACGCCGGCCCCGACGCCTCCGCGCTTGCACAATCGCGCCGCGCGCAACATCTATGCGGCAGCGCGGCCAGGCCGCGGACACAATGCAGGAAGCGCAGCCATGGATACGCTGATCGGTCAGAAGCCCCGCGCGACCGCACCGCTGGTCACGAACAGCGCCGGCGGCGTGGCTGCCCCGGCCCAAGCAGGCGACATGATCGTCGACGGCAACCAGAAGACCTTCATGCAGGACGTGATCGAGGCGTCGCGCGCCGTTCCTGTCCTCGTCGACTTCTGGGCCACCTGGTGCGGCCCCTGCAAGCAACTGACGCCGACCTTGGAGAAAGTCGTCCGCGCCGCCGGCGGGCGCGTGAAGCTGGTCAAGATCGACATCGACGCCAACCGCGCCCTGGTGCAGCAACTCGCCCAGCTCGGCCTGCCCATGCAGTCCGTCCCCACAGTCGCGGCGTTCTGGCAGGGCCAGGTTGCCGACGTCTTCCAGGGGAACCTGCCTGAGAGCGAGGTCAAGCGCGTCGTCGAAAGCCTGCTGAAGCTCGCCGGCGGCTCCATGCCCGCCGCCGATCTCCTGGCCGAAGCCCGTGTGGCTTTCGAGGAACAGCGCCTCGACGAGGCCGGCGCCCTGTTCAGCGAATTGCTGCAGGAAGACGGGAACAACCCCGACGCCTGGGCCGGCCTCATCCGCGTCCTGATGGCCATGGGCCAGGAGGACCAGGCCGCCGACGCGCTCGATCAGGTGCCCGAACCCCTCCGCGAGCACGCCGAGATCGCCGGCGCCCGCAGCGCCCTCGCCCTCGCGATCGAGGGCCGCAAGGCCGCCGAGCAGCTCCAGCAGTTCGAGCAGCGCCTCGCCGCCGACCCCGACGACCACCAGGCCCGCTACGACCTCGCCACCGCGCTGAACGCCACCGGCCGGCGCGAGGACGCCGCCGCCGCCCTGCTGCACATCATGCGCCGCGACCGCGCCTGGAACGACGACGCCGCCCGCCTCCAGCTCCTGAAATTCTTCGAGGCCTGGGGCCTCACCGACCCCTCCACCCTGGCCGCGCGGCGCAAGCTCTCCGCCCTGCTGTTCAGCTGAGCGGCATGGCGGGCGACCATCCCAGGCTACCCACGGAGTTCGCCGTGTTCCCCCTCTCGGGCGCTCTGCTGCTCCCGCGCGGCAAGCTCCCGCTCAACGTGTTCGAGCCGCGCTACCTGCGCATGGTCGATGATGCGCTCTCGACGGGCCGGGTCATCGGCATGATCCAGCCCGACCCAACCCGCGGCGACACCCCCAGCGGCCCGGCGCTGTACCGCGTCGGCTGCCTCGGCCGCCTCTCGTCCTTCAGCGAGACCGACGACGGCCGCTACCTGATCACCCTGACCGGCACCAGCCGCTTCGCCGTGCTGGTCGAGCTCGAGCTCCACCGCGGCTATCGCCGCGTCCGCGCCGACGTCGCGCGCTTCGCCCTGGACCTCGACGACGCGCCCACCCCGCTGCTCGACCGCGACGACCTGCTTGCCGCCCTTCGCGCCTACTTCGTCGCGCAGGGCTTCGACGCCAACTGGGACGCGATTGAGGAGATGCCCGACGACGCCCTCGTGACCACCCTGGCCATGGTCTGCCCGTTCGAGCCGCCGGAGAAGCAGGCCATCCTCGAAGCCCCGACCGAGGCCGACCGTGCCGCGACCCTGCTGGCGCTCCTGCGGATGGGCGCGCACGCCGCCGACACCGGCCCCGCCGGCCGCCGCGCCACCTGAGGGGACCGACGATGCCCGACGACCCCGCGCCCGCCGCACCCGACCTCGCTGGCGCAATCGACCCGAGGCTGCTGGAAGTGCTGGTCTGCCCCGTCACCCGCGGCCCTCTCCGCTGGGACCGTGCGGCGCAGGAACTCGTCAGCGTCCAGGCCCGCCTCGCCTACCCCGTCCGCGATGGCATCCCCATCATGCTGCCCGAGGAAGCGCGCACCCTGGATGAGTGACGCCGCCGCGCCACGCCCCACCGAAATCCGCATCCGCCGCGCCAGCCGCTGCCTGGAAGTCGATTTCGACGACGGGCTGCGCGCCACGCTCCCCGCCGAATACCTGCGCGTCGAAAGCCCCAGCGCCGAGGTCCGCGGCCATGGCGCCGAGCCGCGCCGCATCGTCGCGGGCAAGCGCCTGGTCAACATCTCCGCCGTCGAACCCATCGGCCACTACGCCGTCCGCATCCGCTTCGACGACGGCCATGACACCGGAATCTACGCCTGGACGTTGCTCCACGACCTTGCGGCCAGCCACACCGGGCGCTGGGCGGCCTACCTGCAGGCTCTGGCCGAAAAGGGACTCTCCCGTGACCCTTGACCCGGCACGCGGCTGCGCGCCAGCTTCATCCCGGCGATGAGCGGGTTCCAAGACCAGGACGAATTCGACGCTTCGGACGAGGCGCTGCACCACGCCGCGGCGGGAACGAACGCGGTCGCCTCCTTGCAGGCCGGGCACCCGTTCAGCCTGCTGTTGGCCGCCGACGAGCGGCAACTCGCCGCAGCCCTCGACTCGCTGATGGACGCAATCGCCGACCCCAGCACCCGCTTCGCCCGCGCCACCAACCCCCTGCGCGCCCGCCTGACGCTCGAACGCCTGCTGATCCAGGTCATCCAGGGCTATCCCGACTCCACCGAACCCGGCGCCGCCGCCGTCATTCGCCGAATCGCCGAACGCCGCGGCGAGGAGCGGCGCGTGATCCTCATCATCGAACGCTCCGAAACGCTGCACCCCGAAGTTCTGCGCTTCTTCGGCCAGACCGCCACCCTGTTCCCCGACGGCACGCCCCGCCTGCAGATCCTGTTCGTCGGCAAGCCCGAGTTCCGGGCCATGCTCGACGACCCCGACGCCGGCCTCGACGAACAGACCGCCCAGCTCGAGGCTTACCGCCCCGTCGAGCCCGACGAGGTCTTCATGCCCCCGCCCGAGCTGTCGATGGAGGTGCTGCCCCAACGCCCGCTGCCGCTGCCCGACTACAGCCTCCGCACCCAGTTCCGCTCCGTCTGGAAGCGGGGGCTGATGACGCAGATCGGCATCGTCGGCGGCACGCTGGTGGGCGCCGCCGCCATTGCCTTCGCCGTCGTCATCGCGCTCACCGGCGATGACGGTCCAGTTCAGGTGGACACCGGCACCGCGCTGCTCGAGATGCCGGAACCGCCGGAATCCGAGCCGGATCCGCCCGTGTTGCAGGCAGGCCCCCCGGCCGACGCCGCGACAGCCGCCCTTCGCAGCGAGTTCGAGGCGTATCTCACCGCCTCCGGCCGCGACATCCGCAACGCGACGCCGGGTCAGCGGCGGACGATCTATCAGGAGTTCCTGGTGTGGCGCGCCCGCACCGGTGCGCCCCGGACGCAGTAGCGCGTCAGTCGGTCGGGCCGTCCGGAGGCGGGGCGAGCACGACGCCCACGTACAGGTCGGGGAGCGGCACCTCGATCCCGACTTCGGGCAGACCCAGCATCGCATCCCCCGTCAGCGTCCGCGTCGTCCAGTCCTCGCCGGCACGTTCATGGACCGTCGCCGTCATGCTGTCCTGCTCCAGCAGAACGTAACGGCGGAGGGACGCAAGGGTGCGGTATTCAGCCAGCTTCTCGACATGGTCACGGGTCTCCGACTCCGGGCTGACGACCTCGAAGATCACGGTCGGGCTTGTCGTAAAGGTTTCATCGCCCTCGTGCATGCCACAGATCACCTGGCCGTCGGGGTAGCGCGCGCGCCGCGCCATCAGCAACTTCAGGTCGCTGCCGTGGAACGCGCAGCGACTACCGCGCAGCCGTCCGCCGACCGAGATGGCCAGGTTCACTTGGATCGTCGAGTGGTTGATCGAGCCGCCCGCCATCGCCACCGGCTCGAACCCGTCGAACTCGTATTTCCGATCCTGGCGCGCCTCCCACGCCAGGAAGTCCTCGATACGCATGATCCGGTAGCGGATGGCCACGTTCATGGATGCATCCTACGTCCCCGCGCCCGGACCGGCCACTTGATAATGCGCCCCGCATCAACCTGCGTCTGCCGCAGGGCGCCGGCTGATCATGCTCGTCACGACCGCGTATCTAATAGCCGCGTCCGCTCGGGCGATCAGCCCCCCATATCAGCCCCGTGATCAGCCGAGGATGTCGCGCACCATGGCGCGGATCTCGTCCGCGGACAGGTTGATGGGCAACGGACGGTATCCGGTGGTGTTATCCCGCGGTGCGGGGAACGTGGTCAGGAACGGCAGCGCCGGCAGCGTGTCGGCCGGCTTGGAAGTCTGTAGGTACATAAACTCACTTTTTCAGGTTAGTCATAGGCGTCCCGTGCAGATGCAGGGGCGAGTTCCAATGGAACGGGAATGCGACCGGGAGATGCGGGGCCACGGTAGGGCCACCAGCGTTTCGCTCGCCGTCGCTAATTGGGCCTTATTTCCTCGGGATTCAAGGTCCAAGTGCGCATCACTGCGAAATCGCTCACCGGCGCGTTCGCAAGCAGCCGCGCCGCCCCCTCCGCCGCCACCATCGCCCCACCCGGGGAGTCCGCCCGGCCGTGTAAACACTGCCCACTGCCGTCGTTCGCCCAGGCCGACCAATCCCATCCCCCACCCGGAATGGATTCCACCACCAGGTGACGCTTGCTGCCCCATGCCGAGGAGAACGTCGCACAAAAGAGATCCGGCGTGTCGGCCGCCCAGCCTAGTTCATCGTGCATGCACACCTCCAGCGCCACCACTACGGTCACAGTTCGCATCCGGATGCGGCGCACCTTCGGCCGGAATCTGAAAATACCGTGACGGTCGAACGCCCCCGTCATAAGCTCCGAAGGTGAACATCGTATCACCACCAAAGGCGCGTCTGCTGATCGAGGTCGTCTACGATCTCGTCTGCCCCTGGTGCTACCTCGGCGTCCGACGCCTGTTCCGCACCATGCGCCGCCGCCCCGACCTCCTGTTCGAGCTGGTCTGGCGCCCCTTCCTGCTCAACCCCGACATGCCCCGCGCCGGCATGGCCCGCGCCGACTACGTCATCCGCAAGTTCGGCGGCGAGGACCGCGCCCGGCGCCTCTATGCCTCCATCACCGATATCGGCGGCGCGGAGGGAGTCGAGTTCCGTTTCGACCGCATCCGCCGCACCCCCAGCAGCGTCGACGCCCACCGCCTGGTCCGCTGGGCCACCCCGCACGGCCGCAGCAAGGACGTCGCCGAGGCCCTCTTCGCCGCCCACTTCGCCGACGGCCACGACATCGGCGACCACGCCGTGCTGCGCGCCATCGCCGCCAGCGCCGGGCTGGACCCCATCGCTGCTATCCAGTTCCTCCGCAGCGACCAGGACGTCGACGCCATCCACGCCGACAACCTCCGCGCCCACCGCCTCGGCATCAACGGCGTCCCCTGCTTCGTCGTCGCCGGCCGCCACGCCGTCGCCGGCGCACAGGAACCCGAGGTGATCGAGCGCCTGCTCGACGTCGCCGCCGTGGACGCAACCGACGCTTAACAGCGCTCGCGGGTTTGTGACGAAGCCGTAAGGCCCGGCCGCGGGCAAGATGCCGTCCATAAATCAGGAGGTCACGATGCACCTTGGGGTCCGACCCTTCCGCGCCGCCCTGCACGCGGGCGTCGCCGCACTCGCCCTGCACGCCGCCACCGCCCACGCGGCCGACGTCACCCCGGCCGACGCGGCGCAGGTCGAAGGCCAGGTGCGCGACTGGCTCGGCAGCATCGTCGGCCCTGGCTTCAAACTGAGCGACCGCCCCATCCAGGTCACCCCGGCCGGCGACCATTTCCAGATCGCCGTGCCGGTGAAGGTACAGAGCCAGGGCGCCGGGTCGGAGATCCGCCTGACCGCGACCGCCCGCCCGCTCGCCGGCGGCAAGTGGGCGATCGAGGAGATGCGGATGAACTCGCCGCTCCGCTTCTCCATGGACATGCCGGTCCCCGGCAAGGACGGCAAGGACGCGACCAGCGCCCGCGTCGACTACACGATCGAGATCGCCGGGCAGGACGGGCAGATGACGCTCGACCCCAGTTTCGCGACGCCCTCCACCTGGACCATCTCGACCAAGGGCGTCACGACCCGCGCCGTGGGCGGCCCGATCGTGCAGGACAGCCGGGTCGGCGCGACCAACACGGTCGCGACCATCAAGCCTGCCGGCCAGGACCGCGTCGACGTCAGCAGCGAGGGCACGCTGTCCGACTACCGGATCGAAAGCCGGACGGATGGGCTGGAGCCGATCGAGATCGGCATGCGCCTCGTCCGCGTCTCCGCCGGCATGACCGGACTGAGCCGGTCCCGGGCGGTCACGGTATCGCAGGGACTCGCCACCCTCATGGCGGCGGCCCTCTCCGCCCTGCCATCCGGCAGCGGCCCGTCCGCCCCGCCGAAAGTCGCGCCGGAGGTGATCAAGACGCTGCTGAACGCGCTGCAGGACTTCGCCTCCGAGATGAACGTCGACGAGGATTTCGAGGGTCTTTCGGTCAAGTACGGCGATTACGCGGTCGCCCTGGAAAAGGCCCGCCTCGGCTTCGGCGCCAAGTCCGACCGCGGCATCCTGCAGGCCCGCATGGACCTGGGCGTCGAGGGCCTCGCCCTTCCCGGCCTGCCGCTCGGCGGGATGGAGGCGCTGCTGCCCCAGCGCGTGGCGCTCCGCCCCTTCGTGTCGGGCGTGGGCGTCGCGGAGCTGATGCGCATGGCCCAGGCCGGCAGCGAGAAGCGCGACCCGGCGCCGGCCGACATCGCGGCCCTGTTCAGCCACGGCGGCATCGTCGCCGGCCTGGAAAGCATGGCGATCGAGGTCGGCGGCGCGCTGTTCACCGGCAACGGCAGGATGACCGCGACCAGCCCGAGCGCCTATGGCGGCGCCGCCCAGGTGACGGCCGAGAACTTCGACGGGCTGATGCAGATGGTAAGCGGCATGCCCCCCCTGGCGCAGGCCGTGCCGGTGATGGCCTTCGTGAAGGGCATCGGCCGGACCGTCGGCCCCCGGATCGTCTGGGACATCACCTACAAGGACAACAAGCTACTCGTGAACAACGTCGACCTCTCCGCGATGGCAGGCGGCGCCCCGCCCGCATCCGGCCCCCCCAAGAGCCCGCCCCCCCGCCCCAACCAGAACCGCCCGCGCCAGTAGGGTAGCGCCCCCCGACCGGTCCCGTAGCGCCGGCGTCCCGCCGGCCAAACCGTAGCGCCGGCGTCCCGCCGACCAAACCGTAGCGCCGGCGTCCCGCCGGCCAAACCGTAGCGCCGGCGTCCCGCCG
>CAXTPG010000037.1:0-23479 GCA_964246015.1 uncultured Acetobacteraceae bacterium | reverse complement strand
CCAAACCGTAGCGCCGGCGTCCCGCCGGCCAAACCGTAGCGCCGGCGTCCCGCCGGCCAAACCGTAGCGCCGGCGTCCCGCCGACCAAACCGTAGCGCCGGCGTCCCGCCGGCCCGGGCCGGCGGGACGCCGGCGCTACGGAATAATCCCCCCTACGCCGCCTTCGCACCCTCCGCGGCCAACCGGTTCAGGTTCTTCAACACGTCCCGCCCCAGCTTCATCCGCTCCGCCACCGGCATGTCCCGCACGACCGAAAGCTTGTGATCGGGCCGCAGCCGAATCATGTCCTTGCGCGTGTTCAGCCACGCCACCAACCCGCCGGGGTTGCGGAACCTGTTGCCGCGGAACTGCACCACCATCCCCTTCGGCCCAGCCTCCAGCTTCTCCACCCCCGCCTCCCGGCACATGCGCTTCAGGGTGACGACCTGCAGCAGGTTCTCCACCTCCGCCGGCAGCGGGCCGAACCGGTCCACGAGCTCCGCCGCCATCGCATCCGTCTCCGCATCGGACCCCAACGCCCCGATCCGGCGGTACAGCCCCAGCCGGACCGGCAGGTCCGCCACGTAGCCCTCAGGGATCAGCACCGGCAGCCCGAGCTGGATGTTGGGCGTCCATTCCCGGTCCGACGGCGCACGGCGCCCCCGCTCCGTCTGCAGCTCGGCGACCGCATCCTCTAGCATCTGCTGATACAGCTCGATCCCGACCTCACGGATGTGCCCCGACTGCTCGTCCCCCAGCAGGTTCCCCGCCCCGCGGATATCCAGGTCGTGCGACGCCAGCGTGAACCCGGCGCCCAGGCTGTCCAGCGTCTGCATCACATCCAGCCGCTTCTCCGCCGCCGCCGAGAGCCGGTGGTTCGGCGGCCAGGTCAGATACGCATACCCGCGCTGCTTCCCGCGCCCCACGCGCCCCCGCAACTGATACAGCTGCCCCAACCCGAACATGTCCGCGCGATGGATGATCAGCGTGTTGACGGCCGGCATGTCCAGTCCGCTCTCCACGATGTTCGTCGACAGCAGGATATCGTACTTGCCGTCCCCGAACTCCGACATCACGCGCTCCAGCTCCGTCGGCGCCAGTCGCCCATGCGCCTCCACCATCCGCGCCTCCGGCACAATGGCCCGGATCCGCTCCGCCATCCGCCCCAGATCCTCGATCCGCGGCACCACGCAGAACACCTGGCCGCCCCGGAACCGCTCCCGCAGGATCGCTTCCCGCACCACAACGCTGTCGAACGCCGAGATGAACGTCCGCACCGCCAGCCGGTCCACCGGCGGCGTCGCGATCAGGCTCATCTCCCGCACGCCCGTCAGCGCCAGTTGCAGCGTCCGCGGAATCGGCGTCGCCGTCAGCGTCAGCACGTGCACGTCGGCCTTCAGCGCCTTCAGCTTCTCCTTGTGCGACACGCCGAAATGCTGCTCCTCGTCGACGATCAGCAGTTCCAGGTTGTCGAACGCGACGCTCTTGGCCAGCAACGCATGCGTGCCGACGACGACGTTGATGCTGCCGTCGGCGAGCCCCTTCTTCGTCTCCGCCGCCTCCTTTGCCGTCACCATCCGGCTCAACTGCGCAACCCGCACCGGGAAGCCCTGGAACCGCGCCGTGAACGTCCGCGTATGCTGCCGCGCCAGCAGCGTCGTCGGCACGACGACCGCCACCTGCCCGCCAGACATCGCCGCCACGAACGCCGCCCGCAGCGCCACCTCGGTCTTGCCGAACCCCACGTCGCCGCAGATCAGCCGGTCCATCGGCCGCCCGGCCGCCATGTCCTCCAGCACGTCGCTGATTGCACGCACCTGGTCGTCGGTTTCGGCGAACGGGAACCGGTCGATGAACTCGTCCCACACCCCCTCGGGCGGCGCCAGCGTCGCCGCCTCCCGCACCCGACGCGCCGCTGCCGTCCGGATCAGCTCCCCCGCCATGTCGCGGATCCGCTGCTTCATCTTCGCCTTGCGGGTCTGCCACCCCGCCCCGCCCAGCTTGTCGAGCGCAACGCCCCCGCCCTCGCTCCCGAACCGCGACAACAGCTCGATGTTCTCGACCGGGAGATACAGCTTCTCGTGCCCGTCGTAGATCAGCCGCAGGCAGTCGTGCGGCGCCGGGCCGACGCGCAGGGTCTCGAGCCCGTCATACCGCCCGATGCCGTAATCCTGGTGCACCACCAGGTCGCCCTCCGCGATCTCGGTCGCCTCGGCGATGAACTGATCGGCCCGCTTCTGCCTGCGGGGCGGACGGCTGATGCGCTCCCCCAGCAGGTCCTGCTCCGCCACGATCCCGAACCCGGCCGCGACGAAACCCCGCTCCAGCCCCAGCGCGACGATCGCCGTGGTGTTCAGCGGCAGATCCTGCGCCTTCTTCCAGCTCTCGGCCGCCTCCGCCTTCACCCCGTTCTCACGCAACAAATGCAGCAGCCGCTCCCGCGCGCCCTTGCTCCACGCCGCGACCACCGTGCGCCGCTTCTGCGTGGCCCAGTTCGCCGCCTGCTCCTTCAACTGCTGGAACGCCGTCCCGCTCGCCCCCGCGCCCGCCTTCGTGAACAGCGCCCCAGGCCGCCCCCCGGCATCCAGACCCGCAGCCCCGTCGGGCTTCCCGTACGGGCTGAACGCGACGCTCGGCCCTGCCGCCAGCATCGCCTCCCACTCGCCTCGGTCCAGGTACAGCCGCTCCGGCGGCAGCGGCCGATACGGCACCTCCCCGTCCCGCGTCGGCCCACGCCGCGCCTCGGCATGGTCGGCGATCATCTCCAGCCGCGCGTCCAGCGACTCCTGGGCCTGGTTGTCGAGGCTGATGGAAACGCCCGGCAGGTAATCCGCCAGGACCTCCATCCGCTCATGGAACAACGGCACCCAATGCTCGATCCCCGGATGCCGCCTCCCGTCCGAGATCGCCTGATACACCGGGTCCTCGGTCGCCCCCTGCCCGAACAACGCCCGCCACTCCTCGCGGAACCGGCTGACGCTCGTGGCATCCAGCGGCACCTCGGACACGGGGCGCAGCACCAGCGCATCCAACCTGCCCGTGCTGCGCTGGGTCGAGGTATCGAAGTGCCGGAGACTCTCGATGCTGTCCCCGAACATGTCGAGCCGGACGGGCTCCGCCTCGCCGGCCGGGTAGATGTCCAGGATGCCGCCGCGCGCCGCATACTCGCCCGGCTCCATGACGGTGCCCGACCGCGTGTAGCCGTTCGCCTCCAGGAACGCGGCGATCGCCTGCGGATCCGCCTCGCCCCCGGCCCGCAACGTCAGCGCCCGCCCCTCGAACGCGCTGCGCGGCGGCACCCGCTGCACCAACGCATTGACGGTCGTCAGCACCAGCATCGGCCGCCCCGGCTCCGACTGCAGCCGCGCGAGCGTCGCGATCCGCTCCGACACCAGCTCGGGGTTCGGGCTGACGCGGTCATACGGCAGGCAATCCCACGCGGGGAACCGCAGCACGTCCAGCCGCGGCGCGAAGAACGCCAGCGCCTCCGCCAGGCGCGCCATCCGCGCGTCGTCGCGGGCCACATGCAGCACCGGCCCCTTATGCTCCGCGGCCCGGCGCATCAGCAGCAGCGCGTCATACCCCTCGGGCGCGCCATACACGGTGGCGGTCATCGGGGACGGCCCTCCCCGGCCTCGGCCGGGTACGGGCGGCCCTCCCCGGCCTCGGCCGCCGCCCGCATCGCGCGCAGCATCGGCCCGTCATGCGCGTCCGGAATGGGCTCGCGCCCGGTCAGCCAGTCCGCCAGCATCGCGTCCGGCAAATCCATCACCGCCTCCAGCGCATCCAGCTCCGCCTCCGAAAACCCGGCGAGCCGCGCCCGCACGAAGCCGCCGATCAGGATGTCGTTCTCATAGGTTCCCCGATGGGTCGCGCGAAACAGGATCCGCCGGCGGCGCGGATCGGGCAGAGGCTCGGGCTGATTCGATGGCTGAGAGTTTGGCACGCTTTGGTCCATGGCATGGGCCTGTCATATAGGCGTCGTCCCCGAACGTGTCAGCCCGTGACCCAGCCTCACAAAACATCCCGCCGCATCCCAAGTTGAACGCTCCGCTCGCACCCCTGCTGCAGCCCATCGCCGCCCTGCCCGGCGTGTCGGAGTTCACGGCCGGCCGCATCGCGCACGTCGCGGGCGGCCCGCGCGTGCTCGACCTGCTGTTCCACCTGCCCGAAACCTACGTCGACCGCCGCACCCGCCCCACCATCCGCGACGCCGTCCCCGGCCAGGTCGCGACCCTCGCGGTCGAGGTCGTGAGCGTCACCGCCCCCGAACGCGGCACCAACCAGCCCTGGCGCGTCATCGTCACCGACGGCACCGGCTTCGCCGAAATCCCGTTCTGGAAGGTCCCGCCCCCCGCCCCCGTCAAGCCCGGCCGCAAGCTGATGCTCTCCGGCCGCATCGAGACCTTCGGGGATCGCAAGCAGGTGAAGGCCCCCCGCCTCGTCGACCTGGAACGCAGCGCCGACCTGCCGGACCTCGAACCCGTCTGGCCCCTCACGGCCCGCCTGACGCAGCAGCAGCTCGAAGCCGCGATGCACCAAGCCCTCGCCCTGGTGCCGGACCTGCCCGAATGGCACGATGCCGCCCTGATCCGCCGCGAAGCCTGGCCCGGCTTCCGCGACGCCCTCCATGCCGTCCAGGCCCCCAAGGAGCCGCCCGGCGATCTCCCCCGCGCCCGTCTCGCCTATGACGAACTGCTGGCCCACCAGGTCGCGATGGCCTGGGCCCGCACCCGCAACCGCACCCGCCCGGGCCGGGCCACGGAGGGCGACGGCCGCCTGCGCGACGAGGCGCTGCGCCGCTTCGGCCACACGCTCACCCCCTCGCAGACGGCCGCCCTCGCTGAGATCGACCGCGACATGGCCGCCCCCCGCCGCATGCTCCGACTGCTGCAGGGCGACGTCGGCTCCGGCAAGACCGTCGTGGCCCTGATGGCGATGCTCCGCGCCGCCGAGGCCGGCCGCCAGGCCGCCCTGATGGCGCCGACCGAGGTGCTGTCGAAGCAGCACCACCGCGTCCTCTCTGCCCTCTCCCCCGTCCCCATCGGCCTGCTGACCGGCTCGATCAAAGGCCTGGAGCGCCGCCAGATCCTCCTGCACCTCGCCAGCGGCCGCCTGCCCCTCGTCGTCGGGACCCACGCCTTGTTCCAGGACGCCGTCGTCTATCGCGACCTGGCGCTGGCCGTGATCGATGAGCAGCACCGCTTCGGCGTCGAGCAGCGCATGACCCTGGGCGGCAAGGGCGAGCGCACGGACGTGCTGGTCATGACCGCGACCCCCATCCCGCGGTCGCTGCTGCTGACCCAGTGGGGCGAGATGGAGATCAGCCGCCTGACCGAAAAACCAGCAGGCCGCCGCCCGGTCCGCACCACGATCCACTCCCTCACCACGCTGGAGAACGTCGTCGAGGCCGTCGGCCGCGCGCTGGACCGCGGCGACCGCGTCTACTGGGTCTGCCCGATGGTCAGCGAGAGCGAGGCGATCGACCTCGCAGCCGCCGAGGCCCGCTACGCATTCCTCGCCGAACGCTTCGGCGACGCCGTCGGCCTCGCCCACGGCCAGCAGGACACCGACGTCCGCGACCGCGCCCTCGCCGCCTTCGCCGCCGGCACGGTCCGCCTGCTGGTCGCGACGACGGTGATCGAGGTCGGCATGGACGTGCCCGAGGCGAGCGTGATGGTCATCGAACACGCCGAACGTTTCGGCCTGGCGCAACTCCACCAGCTCCGCGGCCGTGTGGGGCGCGGCGCCGCGCAAAGCTTCTGCCTGCTGCTGCACGAGGACGGGCTGACCGACACGATGCGCCGCCGCCTGGTCCTGCTGCGGGACACGGAGGACGGGTTCGCCATCGCCGACGAGGATTTCCGCCTTCGCGGCGGCGGCGACCTGCTGGGCAAGCGCCAATCCGGCCTCCCCGGCTACCGCCTGGCCGACCTGGAGCAGCACGAGCGCCTGCTACAGATCGCCAACAAGGACGCCGCCGTCCTGCTGGAACGGGAACCGAAGCTGGACGGCGCGCGCGGAGAGGGGGTGCGGTTGCTGCTGGGCCTGTTCGACCGGGGGGATGCCGTCCGGACGCTGGATGCGGGGTAGCGTCTCGGTATCAGGCGGCCTGCTCAGCGACATACTGACGAAGCACTCGGTTGATCTCGGCCTGGAACGCCTTGCCTGTTTTCCCGTGTTCGTGGAACCACGCCGCCACGGCAGGATCGAGCCGCACAAGCACCGCCCGCCCGGCTCCCGTGCCCAGTCCGCCGCGGATGCCGTCCGACCAGTCCAGCACCTCGGGGATATCCGAAGTGTCGATGGCGGCGTCGGGCATCGTGGCCAGCCGCTCCAGGCGCCTTTGTTGACTCTCAGATGTCGTCATCCTCGTAGCTCCTCCGCTCGGCCGCGGTCGCCTTCCGGGCGCTCACGATCCGCACGGCGTCCTCGGCGACTGGATAGGTATGCACAACCAGCAACAGCACAACTCCGCTCGCCACGCCGAGAGCCTGCCATCTCGCCTCACCCTCCTCGAAACGATCGAACCGCACGACGTGCAGCGGGTCGGACCATACCAGCTTCGCGTCCTCGAAGGCGACGCCGTGCTTGCGTAGGTTTGCCCTTGCCTTCGCCGCATCCCACTCGAATGTTGTCACCGCGATCCCGAAGCCCGCCCCATGCAAGCCTAGCCCGGTCCGACCCTCGATTCCAGGGAGACTCCATGCTCCGCACCCTCCTCGCCCTCCTCCTCCTCGCCACCCCCGCCGTCGCGCAGACCCTGCGCATCGGCACCCAATCCCCCTTCGTCATCGACCCCCACCAGGTCTTCCTCGGGCCCGACATGGCCGCCGCCCGCATGGTCTTCGACAGCTTCGTCGGACGCGACGCCGAAAGCCGCTGGATCCCCGGCCTCGCGCTCTCCTGGACCGCCACCGACGACCGCACCTGGCTCTTCAAGCTCCGCCCCGGCGTCACCTTCAGCGACGGCACCCCCTTCACCGCCGCCGACGTCCTCTACAGCTTCGACCGCGTCCGCACCCTCCAGACCCCCTCCTCCTTCATCACCAACATGCGGAGCATCGCCGCCTACGACGCGCCCGACCCCCTCACCGTCCGCGTCACCACCGACCGCCCCAACGCCGCCCTCCCCGGCCAGCTCACCAACATCTTCATCGTGCCCGCCAGGATCTTCGCCGCCGCCCCCCTGTCCGACATCCAGAACGGCACGGCAGCCATCGGCACCGGCCCCTTCCGCGTCGCGTCCTTCAGCCGCGGCGAACGCCTGGAACTCGTCCGCAACGACCGCTACTGGGGCGACAAGCCCGCCTGGGCCGCCGTCAGCGAGCGCGTCATCGTCAACGATGCCGCCCGCGTCGCCGCCCTCCTCGCCGGCGACCTCGACCTCATCGACGTCGTCTCCCCCTCCTACAAGGACCGGCTGGAGCGCACCCCCGGCGTCACCCTCCACCGCCACGCCAGCGACCGGGTCATGTTCCTTCACCCCAACGTCCGCCTCGATCGCCTTCCCCTCGTCACCGACACCGCCGGCGTCCCGCTCCCCACCAACCCCCTCCGCGACCAGCGCGTCCGCCAGGCCCTCTCGCTCGCCATCGACCGCCGGGCCCTGGCGGCCCGCGCGTTCGAGGGCGACGCCATCCCCGCCACCCAACTCGTTCCCCCGGGCTTCGGCGGCTTCGACCCCGCCCTCCCCATCCTTCCCCACGACCCGGTCCGTGCCCGCGCCCTCCTCGCCGAAGCCGGCTACCCCCAGGGCTTCGGCATGACCATCGTCTGCTCCAACAACCGCTATGTCGCCGACGAGAAGGTGTGCCAGGTCATCGGCCAGATGCTGGAACGCATCGGCCTCAAAATGAAGGTCGAGACCCTGCCCGCCAGCGTCCTCTTCCCCCGGGCAAGGCCCGAGTCGAACGAATACCCGCTGATGTTCTCCGGCCAGTCCAACTCCACCTCCCGCGACCCCACCCACACCATCTCCCTCGCCCTCCACAGCTTCGACGGCAGCGGCTACGGCACCTCCAACCGCGGCGGCTTCAAGGACGATGCGCTGGACCGCCTGATCGAGGCCGCGGTGCAGCGCACCGACGACCGCCGGACCGAGGCGCTGCACGCGGCCATGATGAAGGGGATCGAACTGGGCGCCCTGATCCCCCTCTATGTGCAGACGGTCGTGGCGGCGACGCGCGGCGCCGTTGCGTACGAGCCCCGGATGGACGAACAGACGGTCGCCCAGGGCGCCCGCCCGCGATAGGACTAACGCTTCCTTCATACCCCCACGCGTAGAACGGGCTGGCGCCACGCGCACCAGAACGGGGGGAATCCGATGCTCCGCGCCTACTCCGACCTCACGCTCGTCCAGAAGCTGCTGCTGCCCCTCGCGATCCTGACCGCGGTGACGTGCGGGATCGTCGGGGTCGCCAAGTCGGGGCTGGAGCAGATGGCAGCCACCACCCAACGGATCGTCGATGTGTCGGCGGAGCGGATCGCCGTATCGCTGATGATCGCGCAGTCCCTGAACGAAGCGTCGGTGCAGGAGAAGAACATCATCATCGCGACGCGTGCGGACGACGCGAAGGTGTTCGAAGCCGACTACCGCCGGGCTGTCGCGACGGCCCTGACGAACGCCGACCGGCTGATTGCGCTGGCCGACACGCCGGAGCGGCGGGCGGGCAACGTGGCCATCAAGCAGGCGATCGAACGGTTCGCCGCGGCCGCCGAACGCAGCATCGAACTGGGCCGCGCGCACGACGCGGCAGCGGCGCAGATCTCCGCGGAGCAGGTGCGCCCGGCCCGCAAGGCGGTCATGGAGCTGGTGGAGGCGCGGGTCGCGCGCAACCGCGCCGACATGGCCCGCGCGAAACAGGAAGCGGCTTCGCTGCGGGATGACATCGTACGGCTTCTGCTGGTCACCGCCGGCGCCGGGCTTGCGGCCGGGCTGGGGCTGCTCGCCGCAGTCGCGGTGCTGCTGGTGTCGCGCCCCCTGGCCGCGATCACCGCGTCGACGGCCCGGCTCGCCTCGGGTGATCTCACGGTCGAGATACAGGGCGCGGCGCGCAAGGACGAGGTCGGCGCCCTCGCCAGGGCCATGCAGGTGTTCAAGGACACGGCGATCGCGGCCCGGGACGCGGAAGCGCTTCTGGACGCGCAGAATCGGGCGGCCGAGGCCGAACGGCGCGCAGCCCGGCACCATTTGGCCGATCAGTTCGAGGCGAGCGTCGGCGGCATCGTCCAGAGCGTCGGCTCGGTCGCGACCGAGTTGGAGGCCGCCGCCAGCTCCATGACAGCAACCGCCGAGGAAGCGAACCGCCAGGCGACGACCGTGGCCGCGGCAAGCGACCAGACCTCCGGCAACGTGCAGATGGTGGCGTCGGCGGCCGAGCAGCTCTCCGCCTCGGTGGGCGAGATCGGCCGCCGGGTCGAGGAATCGGCCGAGATGGCGCGGCGCGCCGTCGACGACGCAAGCCGGACGAACACGATCGTGCAGGGCCTGGCCGACGACGCGCAGAAGATCGGCGATGTCGTGGGCCTCATCACCTCCATCGCCAGCCAGACGAACCTGCTGGCGCTCAACGCCACGATCGAGGCGGCCCGCGCCGGCGACGCCGGAAAGGGCTTCGCGGTGGTCGCGAGCGAGGTCAAAAGTCTCGCCGCGCAGACCGCGAAGGCGACGGAGGAGATCGCTGCCCAGATCACCTCCATCCAGGGCGCGACGAACGAGGTCGTGACCGCCATCGGCGGCATCAGCGAAAGCGTCGCCCGCATGAGCGACACCGCCGCCGCGATCGCCGCCGCCGTCGAGCAACAGGGCGCGGCCACGCGCGAGATCGCAAGCAACGTCGCCGAGGCGGCCCGCGGCACCGGGCAGGTCTCGTCGAATGTGCAGGGCCTGACCCGCGCCTCGAACGACGTGGGCGCCGCCGCCGGCCAGGTCCTCAGCTCCGCCGGAGACCTGTCGAAGCAGACGGAAACCCTGGCCGCCCAGGTCCACTGCTTCCTGGGCACGGTCCGCGCCGCGTAGCGCCCCTTCGACCCGCCTCCTCCATAAGCGGCAAATCAGGAGTGGTGGGTTTAAGCACCCACGCTACAGCCGCCGTCCGGTGCCGGCATCGAACAGGTGCAGCGCCCCGGGGTCGAACCCCACCTCCATCCGCTCCCCCACCGGCGCCGCCCCGGGCAGCTTGCACAGCAGCGCCGTCCCGTCCGTCATCCGTCCGTGCACCAGCGTCTCGGATCCCAGCGGCTCGACCAGTTCCACCGCAAGCGGCACGCCGCCCGGCACCGGCACCACGTGCTCCGGCCGCACCCCAAGCGTCACCGCCCCCCCGGTCGCGACACCCGGCATCGGCACCGCCTGCCCGGTCGCGAGACGCACCGCCCCCGCCTCCAGCGTGCCGGGCAGGAAGTTCATCGCCGGCGCCCCGATGAACCCCGCCACATACGTGTCCGCCGGGCGCGCGAACACCTCCATCGGCGTCGCCAACTGCACCGGACGGCCCTGGTGCATCACCAGCAGCCGGTCCCCAAGCGTCATCGCCTCCACCTGGTCGTGCGTCACATACAGGCTCGTCACGCCCAGCCGCCGCTGCAGCCGCCGGATCTCCGCCCGCATCTGCACCCGCAGCTTGGCATCGAGGTTGCTCAATGGCTCGTCGAACAGGAACAGCTTCGGGTTCCGCACGATCGCGCGCCCCATCGCCACCCGCTGCCGCTGCCCGCCGCTCAACTGCCGCGGCTTGCGCGCCAGCAGCGCCCCGATCCCCAGCAGCGCCGCCGCCTCGTCGACACGCGCCCCGATCTCCGCCCGCGACAGACCGCGGATGCGAAGCCCGTACGCCATGTTATCGAACACCGTCATGTGCGGGTACAGCGCGTAGTTCTGGAACACCATCGCGATGTCCCGCGCCGAGGGATCGACCCGCGTCACATCCCGCCCGTCGATCAGGATGCGCCCCGCCGTCGCCACCTCCAGCCCCGCCACCAGCCGCAGCAGCGTGCTCTTGCCGCAGCCGCTGGCGCCGACGATCACCAGCATCTCCCCCTCATGCAGCGTGAGGTCGATGCCAGTCAGCACCTCCGCCCCCTCGAAGCTTTTCCGCAGGCCCTGGAGCTCCAGCGTCGCCATCTACTTGTCGCTCTCCGAAAGCCCTTTGACGAACCACCGCTGCATCAGAACCACGACCGCCACCGGCGGCAGCAGCGCCAGCACCGCCGTCGCCATCACCTTGTTCCACTCCGTCTGCGTCTCGACCCCGATCATCTTCACGATGCCGATCACCACGGTGTCGAGCTTCGGGTCCGTCGCCACCAGCAGCGGCCACAGGTACTGGTTCCATCCGTAGACGAACAGGATGACGAACAGCGCCGCCAGGTTCGCAGCCGAGACCGGCAGCAATATGTCCCGCAGGAATCGCAGCGGCCCGGCCCCATCCATCCGCGCCGCCTCCACCAGCTCGTCCGGGATCGCCAGGAACACCTGCCGGAACAGCAGCGTCGCGGTCGCCGACGCGATCAGCGGCACCGTCAATCCCGTGAAGCTGTTGATCAACCCCAACCCCGCCATCACCGAAAACGTCGGGATGATCCGTACCTCCACCGGCAGCATCAGCGTGAGGAAGATCACCCCGAACGCCAGCCCCTTCCCCGGCCACCGGAAGAACGCGATCGCATAGGCCGACAGCACGGAAATGACGATCTTCCCCACCGCGATCGCCATCGCCATCCCGAACGATACCAGCAGCATCCGCCACACCGGCTGCGCCCCCCGCCCCCCATCCCGCAGCACATCCGCATAGACGCCCAGCCCCGCCAGGTTCGGCACCAGCGACAGCTCGCCCCGCGCGATCGCGTCCGCCGGCTGCGTCGATCCGGCGACCACCAGCCACAGCGGCAACGCGAACAGCGCGACCCCCAGGCACAGCACGACGTGCGCCACCCAGTCAGTCCGCACGCTTGCGCCCCAGGAACCGGAACTGCAGCATCGTCAACGCCACGACGCCGATCATCAGCACGACCGACTGCGCCGATGACGACCCGAGATCGAGGTTCACTACCCCGTCCCGGTACACCTTCACCACCAGCGTCTCCGTCGCCTTCCCCGGGCCGCCCCCGGTCAGCGCCTGGATGGTCCCGAACGTCTCGAACGCCGCATAGACCAGGTTCACGACCAGCAGGAAGAACGTCGTGGGCGCCAGCAGCGGCAGCGTGATGGTGCGGAAGCGCCGCCACCCCCGCGCGCCATCGATCCGCGCCGCCTCCACCACGCTGCGCGGAATCGCCTGCAAGCCGGCGACGAAGAAGATGAAATCGTAGCTCACCTGCTTCCACGCGCTGGCCAGGATCACGACGGTCATCGCCTGCCCGTCCCGCAGCTTGTAGTCCCACACGAACCCGTGCCGGTTCAGCCACCGCCCCAGCAGCCCGATCTGCGGATGCAGCACCAATATCCACAGCACCGCCGCCAACGCCGGGGCGATGGCGTAGGGCCAGATCAGCAGCGTCCGATACACGCCACGCCCCCGGATCTCCCGGTCCGTGAACACGGCCAGGAACAAGGCGACCCCCATCGCCAGCACGGCGACGGCGACGCAGAACACCGCCGTCCGCCCGATGCTCTCGACATACAGCGGGTCAGAAAACAGGTCCTGGAAGTTTTCCAGCCCCACGAACTCCGTGCGGATGCCGAACGCGTCCTGCCGCTGCGTGCTCGTCCAGATCGCCTGGCCCGCCGGCCACAGGAAGAACACGGCCGTCAGCAGCAGTTGCGGCGCCACCAGCAGCAGCGGCAGCACCACGCCCGGGAACGTGGTGCGCCGCTCCACGCCTCAGGCCTTGTTGGCGCGCTCGAAGTCTCGCAGCACCCGGTTGCCGCGCGCGACGACCGAATCGAGCGCCGCCTGCGCGTTCTGCTGGCCCTGCAGCGCCTTCTCCACTTCCTCGTAGACGATGTTGCGGATTTCCGGCATCCGCCCCAGGCGGAATCCCTTGCTGTTGGCCGTCACCGTGCCGCGCGCCAGTTGCTGGATCGGCACGTCCGCGCCCGGGTTCTTCTCGTAGAAACCCTGCGCCTTGCTCTCCTGATACCCCGCCAGCGTCACCGGCACGTAGCCCGTCCGCTGGTGCCACTCCGCATCCTGCTTCGGCTGCGCGATGAACTGCAGGAAGCTCGCGACCCCCTTGTACTCCGCAGCCGGCCGGTTCGGCGCCGTCATCGTCCACAGGCTCGCCCCGCCGATCACCGAGTTCAGCGGCGTCGGGATCACCTCCGGATCGTACGGCAGCGGCGCCTCCGCCCAGCGGAACTTCGCATCCCGCGCAACGCTGGCGCGCAGCCCCGACGACATGAACCCGATCGCCGCATCCCCCGACGTGAACAGCGGGTCGGGCGCGTTGTCCCGGCCCGCGTACTTGAACGTGCCGTCCTTGCTCATGTCCATGATGCGGGTCAACTGCTTCACGAAGGGCGGCGTGTTCACCCGCAGCTCGGTGTCCAGCCCCTCGAACCCGTTCGCCTTGGTCGCGAACGGCAGGTCATGCATGGCGGCATAGGTCTCGAGCTGGATCCACGCGAACCAGGACGTCGTCACCGGCACCGTCGCCGCCGATTTCGCCTTGATCGCCTGCGCCGCCTTTATCACCTCGGGCCAGGTCGCCGGCGCCTTTTCGGGGTCCAGGCCCGCCTTCTCGAACGCGTCCTTGTTGTACCACATCACCGAGGTCGACGAGTTGAACGGCATCGACGCCAGCCGCCCGTCCGGAAGGCTGTAGTAGCCCTTCACGGCGCCCAGATAGGCAGCCGGGTCGATCGCGACCTTGGTTTCCTCGATCAACTGCCACGTCTGCTTCACGGCCGGGCCGGCGGCGAGCATCGACCCGGTGCCAACCTCGAACATCTGCACCAGGTTCGGCGCCTGCCCGGCCCGCCAGGCCGCGATCGCCGCCGTCAGCGTCTCCGGATACGTGCCCTTGAAGATCGGCACGATCTCCGTCTCCGTCTGCGCCGCGTTGAACCCGGCGCACATGCGATCCACCTCCTCGCCCAGCGCCCCGTTCATCGCGTGCCAGAACGTGACCTTCACACGCGCGCCCTGCGCCGTGGCAGGGATGGCCCCGGCCGCGGCAAGGGCGGCGGTTCCGGCAAGCAGGGTGCGACGCTTCATGGCTGGTCCTCCGATGGCAGGCCGCCGCTGTAACGGCGCATTGTTGCAAGCAGGTTGCAGCATTGTTGCAGCCGAGTGAAGCCCGCCGCCTCAGCGCGTCGCGTTCGCCGGACCGCCCGCCGGCTGCGCCGTCAACATGGCGGCCGCGGCCAGGTGGGCCGCATACTCCTTGTTGTCCGGCTCAAGCTCCGCCGCACGCCGGTAATTCTCGACAGCCTCGCCCATCTGCCCGAGCACGAAGTGCGCGCGGCCCAGCAGGTTGAACGCCTCCGCATCCCCTTTCCCGGCCTGCGCCACCCGCGACAGATGCTCGATCGTCCGCTCCGGACGCCCCAGCTTGCTCTCCAGCACCCCGGCCAGCCGCACCGCCTCCATGTCGCCCGGCGCAATCTTCATGTACCGGACGATCATCTCCAGCGCGATCTCGTTATGGTCCTGCAGCGACTCCGCCAGCGCCTGGAAATAATAGCCCTTCGGATACCGGTCCAGCACCGCCGCCATCCGCTGGAACTCCACCGCCGCATCCCGGTACCGGCCGGACCGGACCATCAGCATCGCATTCGCAAGCTGCACCCCGTTGTCATGCCAATCCACGTCGAACGACGCATCGACGTCCCGCTGCGCCTCCCGGTACCGCCCCAGCGACATCAGGAAATTGGCCCGCTGCAGCCGGGCCGGCACCGAATACGGGGCGATCGCGAGCGCACGGTTCATCGCCGCGAGCGCCGCGTCGCTCTCCCCCCGCCGTATCGAAACGTCCGCATCAAGCATCAGCACATCGAGACTCTCCGGCGCCGCCGAGAACGCCTTCGCGACCACCACCCGCGCCGGCTCCAACGCGCCACGCGCCAGCAGCAGCCGCCCCTGTGCCAACAGCACGCCCAGGTCCTCTGGGCCCAGCGACTGCGCCTGCTCCAGCGTCAGCTCCGCCTGCCGCAGGTCGCCCATGTACAGATAGGCGAGGCTGCGCGCGACCAGGTTGGGCAGCAGTTCCTCCTGCCGCGCGATCGTCGCCGGGATGTCCTGCAGCAGGTCCTGGTAGCGCTGCTGCGCGATATAGGCGCGCGCCAGCAGCGGGTGCAGCACGGCGCGCTCGTACCGCAGCGCCCGCGCGATCTTCAGCTCCTTCTCGGCCGCCACGGGGTCGTTGAGATCGAGCTGCGTGCGCGCCAGCAACACGTGCGCCTCGGCGTTGCGCGGCTCCGCCTTCACCAGCGGACGCAGGATCAACTGCGCGCCCCGCGGGTCCCGCGCATCCAGCAGCGCCGTCGCCCGCGGCAGCGGCTGCCGGCTGATGATGAGCCGTGAGACGCCGTATCCGGCACCGGCGACGAGCATCAGCAACAGGGCGGCGAAGACAAGCCGAGGCAGCATAGACGCGGGATCCCGCCCAAAGAGCCAGTCGTTGATCGACAACGGGACTTGTAGGTGGGAATGCCCCGGCATTCCACCATCCAGGCAGCGTCAGTCCTCGTCGCGCGACGTCCGCGTCAGGACCTCCCGCTTGCCGACATGATTGGCCGGGCTGACGATGCCCTCCTTCTCCATCTGCTCGATCAGCTTCGCCGCGCGGTTGTAGCCGATGGCCAGGTGCCGCTGGATGAAGCTCGTGCTGGCCTTCCCCTCCCGTGAGACGACGGCCACGGCCTGGTCGAACAGGTTCTTCTCGCCATCGCCAGCCCCCGCGATGCCCGACAGCCCGGGCTGCGCGCCCCCCCCTTGATCGGGATCGTCGTCCCCGTCGGGGCCTTCCGTCACCTCGTCGTCATAGGTCGGCTCGGCCTGCGCGCGCAGGAAAGCGACGATCTCCTCGACCTCCCGGTCCGCCACGAACGGCCCGTGCACGCGGTTGATGCGGCCGCCGCCCGCCATGTGCAGCAGGTCGCCCATGCCCAGAAGCTGCTCGGCCCCCTGCTCGCCCAGAATGGTGCGGCTGTCGAACTTGCTGATCACCTGGAAGCTGATCCGCGTCGGGAAGTTCGCCTTGATCGTCCCGGTGATGACATCGACCGAGGGCCGCTGCGTCGCCATGATCACATGGATGCCCGCCGCCCGCGCCATCTGCGCCAGCCGCTGCACCGCCGCCTCGACCTCCTTGCCGGCCACCATCATCAGGTCCGCCATCTCGTCGATCACGACGACGATGTAGGGCAGCGGCTTCAGCGCCAGCGGCTGCTCCTCGAAGATCGGCTTGCCCGTCTCGCTGTCGAACCCCGTCTGCACGCGCCGCGTGACCACCTCGCCACGCGCCAGCGCGTCGGTCACGCGGTCGTTGTAGCCGCCGACGTTCCGCACGCCCAACTGGCTCATGGCGCGATACCGCCGCTCCATCTCCCGCGTCGTCCACTTCAGCGCCGTCACCGCCCGCGCGGGTTCCGTCACCACCGGCGCCAGCAGATGCGGGATCCCCTCGTAGACGCTCAGCTCCAGCATCTTCGGGTCGATCATGATCAACCGGCACTGATCGGGGCTGAGCCGATACAGGATGCTCAGGATCATCGCATTGATCCCGACCGACTTGCCCGACCCGGTCGTCCCCGCGATCAGCAGATGCGGCATGCGCGCAAGGTCCGCGATGATCGGCCCGCCGCCAATGTCCTTCCCGATCGCCAGCGCCAGCTTCCCTGGATGGCTGCGCCATTCCTCGCTGCCCAGCAGCTCGCTCAGGAACACCGTCTCCCGCTTCGCGTTCGGCACCTCGATCCCGATCACGTTGCGCCCCGGCACCGTCGCGATGCGCACCGCGGTCACGCTCAGGCTCCGCGCGATGTCGTCCGCCAGCCCGATCACCCGCGCGCTGCGGATCCCCGGCGCCGGCTCCAGCTCATACAGCGTCACGACCGGGCCGGGGCGGATCTCGCGGATCGTGCCCTGCACGCCGTAGTCGTTCAGCACGCTCTCCAGCAACCTGGCATTGGCCTGCAGCGCATCCTCGGTGGGGCCGCTATCGGCCCGCTTCGGCGCCGGGCTCAGCAGGGACAGGGGCGGGAACTGCCACCCGTTCTCGACCAGCGGCAAGACCTGCTGCCGCGGCTCCACGGCCGGCTTCCGCGGCGGCGGCATCGCCACCTTCGGCTTGGCGCCGGGCGCCGGCGGGGCCGGACTCGGCGGCGTGTCCTGCACGCCCGTATCGAACGCGGCGGCCTTCGGACGCGGATCGGCCGGCAGCGGCGGCACCTCGTCGTCCTGCCGCGGCTCCAGCACCCGGCGCATCGGCGCGGAGGCCGTCCGCGCCACACTCGCCAATCCCGCGGCCGACCGCCCCACCAGCCCCGCCGCACCCCGGCCGCCCCGCACGGACCCGCGCGCCACGCCCACGGCGCCCTGCCCCGCGGCCCGCCACTCCCCGGCCGTAAGCCCCAACGCCAGCACCAGCAGCAGCAGGGCCAGCACCGAGCCCAGCCCAAGCACCGCCCAACCCCCGGCCGCGCCGAACATCCCCCGCCCGGTCGCCGCCGCATGGTCCGCCAGCAGCAACCCCACCGCCCCGCCGGGCCCCGCCCCGGCGGGCCAGGCCAGCGGAAGCGGAATCGCCGCAAGCACGGCCGCAAGCACCGGCAACGCAAGCACCATGAACACCATCCGCACGCCCAACCGCACCGGCCGCGACCCGGCCAGCCGATACGCCCACGCCAGCATCGCCAGCACCGGCAACGCCCCCGCCGCGCCGAAATACTGCAGCAGCGCATCGGACGCGATCGCCCCGGGGACTCCCAGCAGATTCGTCGGCGCCCGCGCCGTCGCCGTGTTCAGCGAGGGGTCGTGGGGGTTGTACGTGCCAAGCGCGACCAACAGCACGAGGGCGGCCAGCGCAACGCCGACCGCCCCCAACTGCCCGAACCGCTGCCGGAAAAGCCCCCGAAGCTCGGGAGATGCGAACGCTGCCATGTGCTTGCCTGTAGTCTCTCAGGCCAGCAGAGAACAATGCCCCCTAAGATGCAACCGCCGTGAGCCGCCGCCAGGGAACGAACCGGGGGATGCGGCGCAACCGCCACACCCCCCGCTGTCGCTAGCCCAGCCGCTCGCCGTGCAGCACGACGTCCAGCCCCTCGCGCTCCTCGTCCTCGGTCACCCGGAGTCCGATGATCACGTCGACCACCTTCAGCAGGATGAAGGTCGCCACCGCGCTGAACACCACCGTGGCGCCCACCGCATACACCTGCGCCGTCAGCAGCGCCGTGCCGCCGATATAGACGCCCTCGGCCGCCGTGGGCGTGGCCGACAAGGGCCCATACGCGAACACCCCCGTCAGCAGCGCACCGATGATGCCGCCCACGCCATGCACGCCGAAGGCATCCAGGCTGTCATCGTACCCCAGCATGTGCTTCAGCGCCGTCGCCGACCAGAAGCAGCCGACGCCCGCGACCAGCCCGATGATCAACCCCGGCCCCGGCAGCACGAAGCCGCTGGCCGGCGTGATCGCGACCAGCCCCGCCACGGCGCCCGAGATCGCGCCCAGCACCGAAGGCTTGCCCTTCGTCACCCACTCCGCGATCAGCCAGCCCAGCGTCGCCGCAGCCGTCGCGATCTGCGTCACCGTCATCGCCATCCCGGCCCGGCCGCCCGCACCCAACGCCGACCCGGCGTTGAACCCGAACCAGCCGACCCACAGCATCGAAGCCCCGATGACCGCAAAGGCGAGGTTGAACGGGCTCATGTTGTCATGCCCGTAGCCAAGCCGCTTGCCCAGGACCAGCGCGCACACCAGGCCCGCGACGCCCGCGTTGATATGCACCACGGTGCCGCCCGCGAAGTCCGCCGCACCCAGCGCCGCAAGCCAACCCAGCGGGTTGAACACCCAATGCGCGACCGGCGCATAGACCAGCACCGACCACAGGCCCATGAACACCATCATGGCGGAAAACTTCATGCGGTCCGCGAACGCCCCGGCGATCAGCGCCGGCGTGATGATCGCGAACGTCATCTGATACATCATGTAAACGGACTCGGGGATCGTCGTCGGCGTCGCCGCATCCGTCCCGGCCGCCAGCGTGAACACCTTGTCCCAGTTCGCCGCCATCCCGTTGAGGAACACGCGGGAGAAGTCGCCGATGTACGGGTTGCCGTTGGTGAACGCCAGGCTGTAGCCGATCACCATCCACAGCACCGTCACCAGCGCGCAGATGCTGAACGACTGCATCATCGTCGCCAGCACGTTCTTCTTGCGCACCATCCCGGCATAGAACAATGCAAGGCCGGGGATCGACATCATCAGCACCAGCGCCGTGCTGGCCAGCATCCACGCGGTGTCGCCGGTATCGACCTTCACCTCGGCCGCCGGCGCAGGCGCTGGCGCGGCCGGGGCGACCTGCGCCAGCACCGGCAAGGCCATCAGGACCAGGGGCAGCGCGGCCAGCGCGATGCCTGCAATCCGCTTCGTTCCACTCATCGGTACCGCCCCCATCACAGCGCCTCGCTATCGGTCTCGCCGGTGCGGATCCGCACGGCCCGTTCCAGATCCAGCACGAAAATCTTGCCGTCCCCGATCTTGCCCGTATGGGCGGATTTCATGATCGCCTCGACCACCTGCTCCACCAGGTCCGACGGAACCGCGACCTCCACCTTCACCTTCGGCAGGAAGTTCACGTGATACTCGGCGCCGCGGTAGATCTCGGTCTGGCCCTTCTGCCGGCCGAACCCCTTCACCTCCGAAACCGTCAGGCCCTGCACGCCGAGAGGCGTCAAAGCCTCCCGGACGTCGTCCAGCTTGAACGGTTTGATGATGGCCATGATGAGCTTCATAGAGCCGTCCTCTTTCCAATCCCGTGCCATGGGCCACATCTGGCCACGGCTGCAAAATACCCTCCCTTCAAGAACCATGCCGCGGCGCGCCCCCCCGCGCGACGCAACGCCCCGCCCAGGATGCTTGCCGGATAGGCACGGCCCCGCCCGGGGTTTACTCTCCCGACCCGCAACCAACTGCCTAAGAAGCAGGCACACAAGGAACCGCCCGAGTGGACGTTGACGTTTGCATCGTGGGCGCCGGGCCCGTGGGGGCCACGCTCGCCTGCCGGCTCGCAGCCGGGGGCGCCAGCGTCGCCGTCATCGACCGCGCCCCCCTGCCGCCCATGGAGGACCCGGACTTCGACGGCCGCGCCTATGCCGTGGCCGCCGGGTCGCGCGCCCTGCTGGAACAGGCTTGCGTGTGGGACGCCCTGCCCCGCCCCTCCGGCCCCATCCTCGGCATCCGCGTCTCCGATGGCCGCCTCGGCCGTCCCGCCTCGCCTTTGTTCCTGCACTTCGACCATGACGAAGCCGCGTCCGGCCCCTTCGGCTGGATGGTCGAGGCCCGCAGCCTCCGCGTCGCCCTCAACGCCACCCTGCACCGCCTGCCCGGCCTGCACGTGCTGGCCCCCGCCGAGGCCCGGGTCGAACGCACCCCGGACGGCGCCGTCATCCACGTCGACGGCGGCCCCCGCATTACCGCCCGGCTCGTCGTCGCCGCCGAGGGCCGCGCCTCGCCCCTGCGCGACCAGGCCGGCATCGCCGTCACCCGCGCCGCCTACGGCCAGCGCGGCATCGTCTGCGCCATCGCGCATGACCGCCCGCACGACGGCACGGCGCTGGAGCACTTCCTGCCCGCCGGTCCCTTCGCCCAACTGCCGATGGCCCCGGGCGACGGCGAGCCGAACCTGTCCGCCATCGTCTGGACGGAACGCACCGCGCTCGCCGACCGCCTCATCGCGCTCGACGACGCGGCCTTCCAGCGAGAGGTCGCGCGCCGGCTGGGGCCCCATCTCGGCGCCATCCGCCTCGTCGGCCGCCGCTGGATGTACCCGCTCGGCGCGCTGCACGCCCAGCGCTACCACGACACGCGCCTGGTCCTGGTGGGGGACGCCGCGCACGGCATCCACCCCATCGCCGGCCAAGGGCTGAACCTCGGCTTCCGCGACGTCATGGCCCTGTCCGACCTCGTGCTGCAGGCCCTGGCGCGCGGCGAGGACCCGGGCGCCCCGGCGCTGCTATCCGCCTACCAGCGCCGCCGCCGCCCCGACAACCTGGCCATGCTCGCGGCAACCGACGCGCTCGATCGCCTGTTCAGCACCGACAACCCGCTGGTTCGCCTCGCCCGCGACCTCGGCATCGCCGGCGTCCAGCGCCTGCCCCGGCTGAAGCGCGCCTTCATCCGCGCGGCGATGGGCGGCTGACACGCTACCACAGCACCCCGCGCTCCGGCACGACAGGGCGCGGCACGTCGGTTTCCCCCATCGTCTGCAACAGGTCGATCTCGATGACCCGCGTGATCGCCAGCATCGGGATATCGTGGTTCGTCCCCTCGAACGGGTCCTCGAGGTTGCGGCCGATCTGATCGAGCGCCAGGAACATGAACCCGATCAGGCTCGACCCGATCGGAGTCATGTAGCCCAGCTCCTTTACCAGCGCGATCGGCAGCAGCACGCAGAACACCCGCGTGAACAGCTTCGGGATATGGTTGTACTGGCGGGGCAGCGGCGTGTTCTTGATCCGCTCCAGACCCCCCTGCGCGTTGGCCAGGTCCGCAAGCGTCCGGTCCATCGCGGTCGCACCCATCTCGCTGACCCGGCCCGCCGCCCGCGCCGCCCCGATCGCCGCGCCCATCCGCATCTGGATCGCCGCCGGGACGTTCGCCACACCCTCGAGCCCCGCCCGGTCCGCCTCCGGCACATAGCGCGCCACCGCCTCCCACGGCGGAATGCGAAGCAGGTGGCAGCGCAGCGCGATCACGTAGGCGATCTGCGAGCGGATCAACCGCCCCCGCAGCCCGGCGTCATCGGTCAGCGTCAACGCCGACCGCGCGATGCTGCGGGAGTTGTTGACCACCGCGCCCCACAGCGTCCGCGCCTCCCACCACCGGTTGTACGCCGCGTTGTTCCGCAGCGTGACCACCAGCGTGATCGCGCCGCCCAGCAGCGGCAGCGGGATCTCGGGCACCGCGATCCAGTGCTGATGGAACACCATGTACAACACGGTGACGGCCACGTCGTAGGCGACGAGCACCGCAAGCAACGGCCCGACGAATCGCACCGACCGCGAGAAGTCGAGCCGCCTCTGGACGATCATTCCTCGATCGGCCGCGCGAACGCCATCTTGTCCAGCGGCACGAAGCGGCCCTGCACGCCCTGCATGGTGGTGATCGACCCCGTCTCGATCCCGTACACCCAGCCATGGATCGCAAGCTTGCCCGTGGCCAGCCGCCCGGCCACGGACGGATGCGTGCCCAGATGCGCGATCTGCGTGCGCACATTCTGCTCGATCAACGCCTGCAGCCGGGGGCCGCCGCCCAGATCCGGCTGCGTCGCATCCAGCACGCTGCGCGCCGCCATGGCGTTCCGCAGCCATGAGGTCACGGTCGGCATCCGCGTCAGCATCGGGTCTTCCGGGTTCAGCAGCGCCTTCATCGCCCCGCAATCGGAATGCCCGCACACGATGATGTCCGTCACCTCCAGCGCGGTGCAGGCGTATTCCACCACCGCCGAGACGCCGCCCATCATCTCCCCGTACGCGGGCACGATGTTGCCGATGTTGCGGCACACGAACAGCTCGCCCGGCTGCGTCTGCGTGATCAGCTCGGGCACGATCCGGCTGTCCGCGCAGGCGATGAACAGCGTCTGCGGCCGCTGCTCCTTCGCCAGCCGCGCGAACATGGATTGCCGTTCCGGATAGGCGTCGGCGCGGAAGCGCTTCACCCCATCGACCAGCCGCTTGATCGCCCCACCCGCGGGGCCGCTTCTAGGCTTCATCATCGCGTCTTCACCCTGTCGCCAGCCATCCGGTCCCCCCGTCTCGTCATGATAAGGTTGCAGTGCAATATCATCGTGAGGCCGTGCCGCGCTACTACCGGCCCGCACCGGGACAGCCAAACTCGTCACACGCTCCGATTGAGTGGCTTCCGTGCCTCGCCACTTCGGAATAGGCTCGGGCAAACAACCCACAGAGGGGGATCCCTATGTTCCGCAGGACCTTGTTCGCCGCCGCCGCCATGGCGCTGGCACTCCCCGTCGCCGCCCCGACCGCCGCACAGGCGCAGATCAATATCGCGACCGTCGGCCCCATGACCGGCAACTACGCCTCCACCGGCGCACAGATGAAGGCGGGCGCCGAAATGGCCGTCGCCGACATCAACAAGGCCGGCGGCGTGCTGGGCAAGCAGCTTGTGCTGCAGATCGGCGACGACGCGTGCGACCCGCGCCAGGCCGTCTCTGTCGCCAACCAGATGGCCAGCCGCAAGGTGGTGCTGGTCGCCGGCCACTACTGTTCCGGCAGCTCCATCCCCGCCAGCAAGGTCTATGCCGAGGAAGGCGTGCTGCAGATCAGCCCGGCCAGCACCAACCCGAAATACACCGACGAAGGCGGCTGGAACA
>CAXTPG010000036.1:0-39533 GCA_964246015.1 uncultured Acetobacteraceae bacterium | reverse complement strand
GCCACCTGTATCGAAGCTGGGGCTGCAGCGTCATCGGCATGACCAACATGCCGGAAGCCAAGCTCGCCCGCGAGGCCGAGCTTTGCTACGCCAGCGTCGCGATGGTCACCGACTTCGACTGCTGGCACGACGACCACGAGGCGGTCACCGTCGACGCAATCGTGAAGGTGATGATGCAGAACGCCGATAACGGCCGCGCCCTGGTCCAGACCGTGGTCCCCGGCCTCGGCGCCCCCCGCCCGCCGTGCCCGGCCGGGTGCGACCGCGCCCTGGAATACGCCCTGGTCACCGCCCCCGACAAACGCGATCCGGCGCTGATGGCCAAGCTCGACGCGGTTGCTGGGCGCGTTCTCGGTCGCTGAACGCGGCTGACAGCGTAGCGCGACCGCTGCTACGATCAGTGCATGAACATGCTCATGCGCCGATCGATGCGGCCCGAAGAGTTCCTCGCGTGGGAGGAGCGGCAACCTGAGAAGTGGGAGTTCGACGGTGTCCGCCCCGTCGCGATGACCGGCGCGACGGCCGAGCATTCTGCCATTCAGGGCAACCTGATCACTGCACTCAATATCCGTCTACGTGGCAAACCCTGTCGGCCGCACGGGCCAGACCTGAAGGTGAAGGTCGGCGCCGCATACCGCTATCCCGACGGGGTCGTCACCTGCACGCCGATCCCGATCGGCACAGGCTTCGCACCTGAGCCGGTGGTGATCTTCGAAATCATCTCGGACAGCACCGAACGAACGGATCGGACGGAGAAGCTTTTGGAATATCGCTCACTCCCGTCCATGCAGCGCTATGTGCTTCTCGAACAGGATCGGGCGCTGGCGACCGTCTTCTGGCGCCATGGAGCATCCTGGCTCGTTGACCAGCTCCAGGCGTCCGAAACACTCGCGATGCCCGAGATCGGGATCGAAATCCCGATCGCCGAGTTCTACATCGACGTCACGTTCCCTGACGGCCCCGAAGGCTCAGACGTGCGCCCCGAGGAACGCTAACGTCCTCTCCTGCGCCAGGCGCGCCGCGCCCGCATCGAAGCTCCCCCGCTCGTCGCACCCGAACCCGTGCCCGGCGCCCTCGTAGACGAACACCTCGACCCCCGGCTGCGCCGCCCGGATCGCGTCGACGTCCGACAACGGGATGCCGCCGTCCTTCTCGCCGAAGTGCAGCTGCACCGGGCAACGCGGCGTCTCGGTCCGCGTCCCCGCGATCCCGCCGCCGTACCAGCCGACGGCCGCGCCGAACCCGCTGCTGCGCGTCGCCCCCCACCAGGCCACGGTGCCGCCCCAGCAATACCCGACGATCCCGCGCGGCAGCCCGCCCAGCGCCGCGGCCGCCGCCTCGATGTCATGCATGACGGCCGAGTCCGCCACCTCCGCCCGGAAGTCCCGCCCTTTCGCGACGTCGTCCGGCGTGTAGCCCAGTTCGATCCCCGGCCGCACCCGGTCGAACAGCGCGGGCGCGATCACCGCATACCCCTCCGCCGCGAACCGGTCGCACACACCACGCATATGGTGGTTCACGCCGAAGATCTCCTGCACCACCACCAGCGCCTTCGACGCCCCCTTCGCGCCCGCCCGGTATGCCGACAGCCGATGCCCGTCCGCCGCCGTCAGCTCGATCGTCTCACCCATGCTGTCCCCCTGTGCCACTCCGTGGTACGATCACGCGATGGCCGAGATCGTCAACCTCCGGCGGATCAAGAAGGCGCGCGTGAGGGCCGAAGCCGACACGCTGGCCGCCGCCAACCGCGCCAGCCACGGCCGCACCCGCGCCGAACGCGACGCCACCGAGACGGAACGGCGCCGCCAGGCCCGCATCCTCGACGCCGCTTCCCTCGACAAGGACCCGGCGTGATCATCCCCGTGCGGAGATCGTCACCAGCACCTTCTGCAACGCCCGTGGGGAAACGCTGACATACCCCTTGTACGGCCCGTCCATCACGAACAGCAGCGCCGCGAGCAACGCCAACCCGGTCGCATGCAGCGCGACCATCCGGGTGATGTGCTGTCCGGCCTGCAACTGCGACACCGTCATCAGGATCAATGCGAACAGCCCGCTCGCCACCATCCACAGCGCCGTGGGCAGGCTGCCGCCCGCGGTGCCCTCGCGGGCCGCACGATCGTCCTCGACGTCGTTCATGTTCTTGCGGAGGTCGTGGCGCGCGGACTGGTCGGGGTCGGTTTCGAGCAGCGCGGCGACCGCCTGTTGCAGGGCCTGCATCGCGGCGGCGGTGGCCGGGCTATCGGCCCCTCGCAGCATCGCCGGCCATTCCTGTGTGATCACGGACCGTGTGTAGTCCCGCAACCTGGCCCGCGCCGCACTGCCCTTCGCGGGCGGAAACGCCTCCAGCGCGTGGTCGAGCTGCAGCACGTTCCCCGCCTCACGCGATACCGCCACCTCCGCGTCCCGGAAGTAGTTCATGCTCTGCACCAGCAGGAACGTGAGGAAAACCGCCGTCAGCGTTCCCATCAGCTTCCACACCTCGAGCGCCGCGTCGTGCCGCTCCCGGCTGGCCGCCCGGCCGCTCAGCCGCGTGTACAGCACGGGCGCCAACAGTACCGCCCCTGGCAGCGCTGCGGCGAAGATCAGCGGCATCACCGGCAGCATGGCCGTCAGCCGGGCACGGCAAAGCGCCGGAACGACACGGCCAGCACGTCGTAGATCGCCTGCTTGAACCCCACCGCCATCCCGGGCAGCTCATCGAGAGGCGCCCAGCGCCACGCGTCGAACTCGGGATGCGGATCGAGGTCGAGGCGGATGTCCGCGTCCTCCCCGGTGAAGCGCAGCGCGAACCACCGCTGCCGCTGCCCGCGCCATTTCCCGCCCAGCGCCTTGCCCAGCAGCTCCGGCGGCAGGTCGTAGGTCAGCCACTCCGGATGCTCGCCGATGATCGTGGCCCGGCCGGTCCCGATCTCCTCCTCCAGCTCCCGCAGGACCGCCACGCGCGGATCCTCGTCCGGGTCGATCCCGCCCTGTGGCAGTTGCCAGCCACCCGGCGCACCCTCGGCGTTCGGCAGGTCGGCCCGGCGCGCGACGAACACGAGGCCCCGCCGGTCGAACAGCACGGCGCCCACGTTGGGACGGTAGGGCAGGGCGGTCATGGCGCCGGCACCAGCGCACTGACGGGCACGAGCACGATTCCCTTGCCCTCCAGCGTCTGCGCCCAGGCGGCGATCCGCTCGATCGTCACCGGCCGCGGCGGCCCGACCAGGCCCACCGCGGACCCGCGCTCCCGCGCGATCCGCTCCAGCGCCAGCAGCTTCGCCTCGATCTCGGCCCGCGCCGGCGACTCGTCCAGCACCAGGTCGATCGCCCGGCCCGGAAGGCCCGGCCGCGACGGCACGCGCCCGGGCCGAGGATCGATATACAGCAGCCCCCGCCGCCCGATCTCGTCGAGGATGGGGTCGAGCGCGCCGGAAACGTCTGCAAACCGCTCCCCCCGCATCCCGTCCGACGCGGCCGTCGCGCCCACGGCGCCCGGGATGCGCCCCAGCGCCCATTCCAGGTTCTGCCGGTTGTCGGCCGGCGACAGCCCGGTCAGCAACGATCGCGCGCCGGCATCGTTCAGCGGATACCCCGCCGGCTCCATCGGCACGGACACCAGCAGCTCATGCCCCGCCGCCCGCGCCGCCTCGAACACGGCAGGCGGGATCCCGGAATAGGCGGACGCCGCGAACGACACGGGGCCCGGCAGTGCATCGACGGCGCCGGCGCTGTCCTTCTCCGACAGGCCGAAGCCGGACATCAGCACCGCGATGCGCGGCGCCCCTGCAGGTACGGGCGGCGTCGGGGCGGCATAGACGCTGCGGGCGGCCCGGCCATCCGGCGCCACGCGGGGAAGCTGCGCCGGGGGGAAGGCGGCGGACCGCTCCAGCAACGCCGGGTCGGGCGGCAAGACGCGGCGGGTTTGCTGCGCCACAGGCGGGGCTTCGCGCGGCGCAGGCGGGGCATCGACGGCCGCCGGTGCGCGCGGCATCGGTCCCATCGCCTGCAACGCGGCGGCCCCGGCGCCGCCCAGCATCAGCAGCACGAGCCAGAACAGCCCCAGCGCCCGCCAGCCGGAGCGCCGACGGGGCACGGCCAGGTCGCTCAGCGGGAGGCGCGGCGCTGCTGAGCCATGGAGCGCAGGACCGCGACGCCCTGTTGGAACTGGAAGTCGGTGTCGGGCTTTGCCAGCTCGAACGTCGGAAACCCTTCCGGCGGCAGCTTCGGGATGTCCCGCGCGATCGGCGGCAGGTCATTGCGCGGGGCCGCGCCCACGGGCGGCGTCGTGCCCCCGGAGTTCCGCAGTGCACGGTTCAGGTCCGCCTCACGCTCCGGCCCGAAATGCGGCACCTCGGTCCGGGACGACGCAACCTCGATATCCGGCGAGATGCCCAAGCCCTGGATGCTGCGGCCCGAGGGCGTGTAGTAGCGCGCCGTCGTCAGCCGCATCGCCCCGTTGCCCGGCAGCGGCATCACCGTCTGTACCGAGCCCTTTCCGAAGCTGCGCGTGCCGACCACCACGGCGCGGCGATGATCCTGCAACGCGCCCGCGACGATCTCGCTGGCCGAGGCCGAGCCGCCGTTGATCAGCACGACGACAGGCAGGCCGCCGGTGATGTCGCCCGGCTTGCTGTTCCAGCGCTGGCTCTCCTCGGTGTGCCGCGCCCGCGTCGAGACGATCTCCCCCTGCTCCAGGAAGTCGTCGCTGACCGAGACCGCCTGGTCCAGCAGCCCGCCGGGGTTGTTCCGCAGGTCCAGCACGAAGCCCTTCAGGTTCGCCCCGGCCTTCGCCCGCATGTCCGCCACCGCCCGGCGCAGGCCCGGATCGGTCTGCTCGTTGAAGGACGTCAGCCGGATATACCCGATGTCGCCGTCCAGCCGCGACTTCACGACCTGGATCTTGATGACCTCGCGGTTCATCGACAGCTCGATCGGCGTGCTCACGCCCTCCCGCTTGATCGTCAGGCGGATCGCGCTGCCGGGCGTGCCGCGCATCTTGTCGACGGCCTCGTTGAGCGTCAGGCCCTGCACCGTCTGCCCGTCCAGCATCGTGATGAGGTCGCCCGCCTTGACGCCGGCGCGGGCGGCGGGCGTGTCGTCGATCGGGCTGACCACCTTGATCACCCCGTTCTCGCTGGTGACTTCCAGGCCCAGGCCGCCGAACTCGCCGCGTGTCTGCACCTGCATGTCGCGGAAGCTTTTGGCGTTCATGTAGCTGCTGTGCGGGTCGAGGCCCGTCAGCATGCCGTTGATCGCATTCTCGATCAGCTCGCGGTCGTTCACGGGTTCCACGTATTCGGCGCGGATGCGTTCCACCACGTCGCCGAACAGGGTCAGCAGCCGATACGTATCCGCCCGGCTCCCGTCCTGGGCACGGGCATAGGCGATCGGCCAACCCATGGAGCGGTCCAGCAGCCCCGTCGCGGGGCCGGCGATGACGCCTGCGGTGAAGGCGGCGCCCAGAAGCAAGCCGGTACGGAACTTCATGCGATCGATCCCCTCAGCGCCCTTCGACGCCGCTTTGTAAACCGTAACACAACTGTGCGGCAGCTTGGCACCATAGGGTTTGTAACAAACTAAGCAGGCAGCGCGCCAGAGTTGCCGTACACATGGTCACCCACGCCCGCGAAGGAAGGGGGCCGGGTTGACCGCCTGACCGTCGCGCCGCAACTCCACATACAGCGCCGGGTGCGCGCCGGATGCGGCCGGGTCCCAGGACGGCATGGTTCCCACCGGCTCCCCGGCCAGCACGGACGCGCCCACCGCCACGTCCAGCCTGCCCAGGCCGGCCAGCACGAACGCGTACCCGCCCCCGCAATCCAGGATCATCAGCACCCCGAAGCTGCGGAACGGCCCGGCGAACCGCACGCGCCCGCCGCACGGCGCCACCACGCGGGCCTGCGGCGCCGGGCGATACGACACGCCGCTGGCCGGCCCCGCATCCGTCGGCTCCCCCCAGGCGCGGACCACCGATCCTGCGACGGGGGGCGTCAACTGCCCGCGCGGTTCGGGGGCGGGCCCGGGCGGGCGGGCCATGGCGTCCTGCCGGCGCCGGGCCTCGCCCGCTGCCGCGTCCTGCCGCTGGCGGTCGGCGCGGGCCGCATCCTCCCGCGCCTGCGCCTCCGCCCGGGCACGGGAAGCTTCCAGGGCCAGCACGGCGGCGCGCAGCGAATCCGCGCGCGCCGCTTCGGCCGCCGCCCGCCGCCCCGCTTCGGCGCCCGCCTGCTCGGCCAGCTGCCGCACCGCCGCCGCCTCGGTTATCTGCCGGTCCAGCGCCCGGGCCTGTTCCGCCTGCGCCGCCTGGGCCGCGCGCAGCGGCGGCAGCGCCGCGTCGATCGCCCGCTGCTCCGCCGCCACCGCAGCCTGCTCGTCCCGCAGCAGCGCCGCCTCCCGCTCCAGCCGCCGGGCCAGGCCGCGCAGCACGGACAGGCCCCGCAGCGTCTGCTCGGGCGGCGAGGGCACCGCCAGCAGCGTCTCGGCGGGATACAGCGCCAGCCGTTCGATCACCGGCAACAGCGGCGCCAAGGCCTGCGCCCGCTCCAACAGCCGCGCCGCCGCCGCGTCCCGCCGCCCCGCGAGGGCCGAGACCTCGGCCGCACGCTCCGCCACCTCCGACTCGACCTCGCTCAGCCGCGCCGCCGCCGTCACGCGCTGCTGCGCGAGCCGCCGTTCCTCGGCCGCGGCCATGGCGGCCTGGGCCTGCGCGTCCCGCTGCTGCCCCTGCGCGCGGGTCCGCGCACGCTCCGCATCCTGCAGCGCCGGCGGCTGCCCCAGCGCCGGCGCCGCGAGCAGAAGGCTAAGAAGCAGCAGCCCGCGCATGCGCCGGCCCCTGCACCAGCGATCGCCCGGTCATCTCCGCCGGCGGCGCGATCCCCATCAGCGACAGCAGCGTGGGCGCCAGGTCCCCCAGCCGCCCGTCCGACAACGCCTGCCGGCCCGGCAGCGCCAGCGTGGGCGCAGCCAGCATGATCGGGACCGGGTTCGTCGTGTGCGCCGTGTGCGGGCCGCCGGTCACGGGATCGCGCATCAGCTCGCAATTGCCGTGGTCCGCCGTCACCAGCAGCGCGCCGCCCGCCTCCAGGATCGCATCCATGATCAGGCCCAGTCCGGCGTCCACAACCTCCACCGCGCGGATCGTCGCGGCCAGGTTGCCGGTGTGGCCCACCATGTCGGGGTTGGCGAAGTTCAGCACGATCAGGTCGTATGTCCCGGACCCGATCGCCTGCACCGCCTTGTCGGCCAGTTCCGGCGCCGACATCTCGGGCTGCAGGTCATAGGTCGCGACCTTGGGGGAGGGGACCATGATCCGGTCCTCGCCCGCATAGGGCTCCTCCCGCCCGCCATTCAGGAAATACGTGACGTGCGGATACTTCTCCGTTTCCGCCATCCGCAACTGTCGCAGCCCGTGCGCGGCGACCACCTCGCCCAGCAGCCCCTCCATCGCCTGCGGCGGGAACAGCGCCTGCATCAGGGGCGCCAGCGCGTCGCTGTACCGCGTCATGCCGGCGGCGGCGGCCAGGTTCAGCCTGCGCGGCCGCGCGAAGCCCTCGAAGCCGGGATCCAGCATCGGCGCGAGGATTTCGCGGATCCGGTCGGCGCGGAAGTTGAACGACAGCACCGCGTCGCCGTCCCTGATGCCGCCATAGCCGCCGATGCAGGCGGGGATGATGAACTCGTCGGTGACGCCCTTGCCATAGGCCTCGTCGACGGCGCTGGCCGCGTCCGCGAAGGCCGGGCCGCGGCCTTCGGCGATGGCGAGGTAGGCGCGCTCCACCCTTTCCCACCGGTGGTCGCGGTCCATCGCGTAGTAGCGGCCGCTGACGGTGGCGATCCGGACCCCGTCCGGCAAGGCCGCCTGCAGCCGATGCAGGTCCTCGCCGCCCGATTGCGGCGGCGTGTCCCGCCCGTCGGTGAAGGCGTGCACCACCGTCGGGATGCGCGCGTCGGACAGGATACGCGCCAGCGCCGCCGCGTGGTCCTGGTGCGAGTGCACGCCGCCCGGCGACACCAGCCCCATCAGATGGCACGTCCCGCCCGTCGCCCGCACCGCCGCGATCAACCCCGTCAGCACCGGGTTGCGCGCCAGGCTGCCGTCCTGCACCGCCAGCCCGATCCGCGGCAGCTCCTGCATCACCACCCGCCCGGCGCCGATGTTCAGGTGCCCGACCTCCGAGTTCCCCATCTGCCCCTGCGGCAGCCCGACATCGAGTCCGGACGTCCGCAGGAACGCGTGCGGCCCCTGCATCAGCGCGTCGAAGCTGGGCGTGTCGGCCTGCCGCACGGCGTTGTCGGCGGCATCCTCGCGCCAGCCCCAACCATCCAGGATGACGAGCATCACGGGGCGAGGGGGGAAGGCAGGCATGGGCGACTCCGGCGTTCGTTGCCCCGATATGACGGCCTATGCGCCGGGCCGCAACATCAGGGACGCCCGGCGCGGTGATAGGGGTGGCCGGAGAGGATGGATTGGGCGCGATACAACTGCTCGGCCAGCATCGGGCGGACCAGCATGTGCGGCCACGTCATCGGCCCCAGCGACAGCGCGTGGTCGGCCCGGGCCAGCACCGGCGCGTCCAGCCCCTCCGCCCCGCCCACCACGAAGCACGGCACCCGGCCCGTCGACAGCCACCGCTCCAGCAGACGGGCCAGGCCGTCGCTGCCGGGGCAGGGCGCCCCCAGATCGAGGGCGATCGCCAGCGCGCCCTGGGGCAGCGCCGCGAGCAACGCGTCGCCCTCCCGCCGCTTCACCTCGGCCGGCGCGCCGCGCCCGTCCGGCACCTCGGTCACATCGAGCGCGGGGCGGAGCCTGGTGTTGTAGCGTGCGAACAGCTCGGCTTCCGGGCCGGGCCGCTGCTTGCCGACGGCGATGAGGCGCATGGGGCAGCATACCCCATGCGCGCCGGTTGGTCAGCCGAAGGCGGTCGCGTTCAGGCTCGTGATCCCCTGGAACGTGATCCGCGTCCCGTCGGACAGCCCGACGACCGTCGACCCGCCCGAGACGGTCGCCCCGGCCAGGGCCTGCTGCACGGCGTTCGCCGCATAGCCCTGCAGCGACACCCGGTCCCCGTCGGCCAGGTCGAGGTCGGCGATCGTCAGCGTGCCCCCGGCCCGGCCGTTGACGACCGCGATGATGTCCGCACCCCGGCCGCTGGTGACGGTCGCGGCCCCGGCGCCGGCGAAGAACACCTCGTTCCCCGCCCCGCCGATCATCTGTGTGGTGCCGCCGCCTGCGAAGAACGTGTTCGGCGCGATGTTGCCGCCCGCCGTCAGCGTCGCGTTGCCCGTCGCCGCGGCGATCAGCACCGTGCCCGCCCGTCCGCCGGCCGACAGCACGTCGCCGTCGCCGCCGCCGAACAGCGTCGCTGCCCCCGTGCCGGACGTGATGACGTTGTTGCCGCCGGTCCCGCCCGTGAACAGGCCGCCGCCCGCCCCGCCCGAGACCGTCACGCTGCCGGTGCCGCCGACGACCGTGCTGCGCTCGTTGCCGCCCACGAAGGTCAGCGCGCCGCCGCGGTTGAACACGATGGCGCTGGTCGATGCGCCGACGGTGGCGCTGCCCGTGCCGCCGATGATCGTGTCGCCCCGGCCCTCGCTGACCACCGTCGCGCTGCCGCCGTCCAGCCCGACGATGTTCGCGCCCCGCCCGGTGAAGATCGTGTTGTTGCCCGACCCGGCCACGATCGTGTCGTTGCCGTCGCCGCCCACCAGCACCGTGGCGCCGGACCCGCCGAACATCACCGTCCCCACCTGGCCGCCCACCACCGTGGCGCTGCCCGCCGTCTGCGCGACCAGCGTGCCGCCCAGCGCCGAGCCGATCAGCAGGTAGTCGCTGCCCTGCCCGAACAGCGTGCCCGACGTGGCCATGCTGGCCGCCCGGAACCCGGTCGGCAGCAGGAACGTGCCGCCCGCGACCGTCGGGCTGAACTGCACCGCGCTGGTGCGCCCGGCCAGCGGCGTGCCGACCGAGTTGCCGTCCGGCGCCGTCAGCACGAACCCGTTCTGCCCCAGCACGGCGCTGTAGAAGCTCGCGGCCCGGCTGTCGTACCCGCCGCCGAGCGGGCGCGAGGTGACGTTGCCGCTGGTCAGCACCTGGTCGGGCCGCTGATTCAACACCTGGATCCTGCGGTCCTGCGACTGGTCGGTCTCGGCCTGGCTGTAGGCCTGTGCGCTGGTGGCGAAGCGGGCGCGGAGGTATTCGCCCAGCGCGTCCTGCTCCGTTCCCGGCGCCGAGAAGGTGGACAGGCCCGCGCCCAGCGCCGGGTTGTTCGTCAGCGTCACCTTGTTGGTCGCATAGGCGGCCAGGGGGTTGGCGTCGCCGCCCAGCGTCCCCGGCGCGCCCGTGCTGTTGGCGATGAAGTCGAGCGTCACCACCCGGATCGGCCGGCTGGCGTTGCCGATGACGACGCCGTCCTGCACGATCACGTCGCGGATGCTGCCGTCGTCGTTGAGGATGGCCAGGTTGCGGACCCGCTGGCCCTGCGTCGTGGGGTTGCCGAACGTGTCGACGACCTGCGCGGTGCGGGTCGTGTCGTAGCTGACACTAAGCCCGCCCACCTGCACGAACCCGCCCGGCGTCTGCCCGGGCTGCACCAGCGTCGCGCCGAACTCCATCACCTGCCGCAGCTGCTGCGCGGTGATCGTGACCAGGCTGAGGTTGTTGTTGAACCGCAGCGAGTTCTCGATGTCGAGCTGGCTGACGGCCGTGGCCGGCTTGTTCGCGGCCGGGTTGGCGGCCGTCGGGACGGGGCGGGACGCGGCGTCGGTCGTGTAGCTGCCGATCACGTCGCGGATGCCGCCGCCATTCTTGATCGACACGACGGTGGTCGGGTCGATCTGCTTCGCCACGAACAGGTTTGCGTCGGCGCTGAGGTCGCCGAGGTTGCTTTCCTGCTGCCGCACGGTCACGCGGTTCCCGTCCAGGAACACGTTGGAGAAGCCCTGGAGGTTGCCGTCCTTTGTCGAGATGACGGTCGCCACCGGCGCGATCAGCGCCCGCACCGCGGCGCCGTAGCCGCCGGCGGCGTAGGGGTCCTGGTTGCCGTAGAGGCTCTGCACCACTTCGTCGGTCGTCGCGTAGGCGCCGGACGTCGCCGGGTTCACGCTGGACGCGATGATGTCGCCGTTGGCGTCGAAGTTGGCGACGAGGCGGCCGACATACGAATACTCGTTCGACGTGTTGACCTGCAGCACCGTCTTGCCGTCGCCGCCGGTCAGGAACACCGGGTAGGCCTGCGCGATCGGGTCGCCGATGCGGATGACGTCCGTCGAGTCGGCGAACAGCGCGTGGCTGCCGGCGGAGATGATGATGTCCACCCCGCGCATCAGCGGCGCCAGCTGCTGTTCCAGCTGATACTGCTGCAGGTGCGTCGAAAGCACGATCTTGTTGATGCCCTGCGCGATCAGCGCGTCCACGTACGGCTGCAGCACGCGCGCCAGGGCCGGGATGTCGTCGACCGGGGCGCCCGTCTTGCTCGTGACCGCGCCGGGGGAGGAGATGGACGACAGCACCTGCGTCGTGCCGCCCACGATGCCGATCCGCTCGCCGCCGATCGTGACGACGGCGCTGCCGGCGATCCGGCCCTTGATGTTTGCCGCGTTCTGCCCGTCCGCGGTGACGCGGGTGCGCAGGTTGGGGTCGGTGCTGAAATCGTAGTTGGCGCTCAGATACGGAAAGTTCGCGACGCCCAGCGCGTCGTTGATCGGCCCGGTGCCGCCATCGAACTCATGGTTGCCGAACGTCGCGACCTGCGTCCCGATGGTGTCCATGATGGCGACCGTCACGCGCGTCGACGCGGCGGTGGCCGTCGCACCCCCCGGCACGCCGGCCGCGACCAGCGCGGTGCGAAGCGCGGGCTGCACCGTGGCGTCGCCCTCGGCCGCATAGAACGGGCCGGGCAGCCACGCATCGCCCGAGATCACCTTCAGCGTGTTCGCGAACTGGTCGTCCAGCTTGTCGATGATCGCCGCGAATTGCGGGATGCGCCCGATCGCCGTGTTCGCCGCCTCGAGGTCCGAGGCGTGCAGGAGCTGAAGCGTGTAGGTGGTCGAGCCGGACATGTGGAGTTTCCCCTGCTTGACGCGCACCCATCGGGCGGGGCACGCGTCGTCTCGGGGGCTGAGATGCCGCAGGGGCGGTGACAGACTCGTGCCAGGACGGTTACAGAATGAGGAAAGTCACACTCAGTTACGCCGCTCGCAGGATCGTGGCCGCCGCGGCCTTGATTGCGATGGTCGGGGCCGCGCCTGCCCCCACGCCCGTGCCGCTTTCGTCGCAGCCGGGCACGCAGTTGGATGCCTCCGCCCGGGCGCTGGCGGCCGCGGACCTGGCCGAGGCCTCCCGGTCCGGCGAGCGGCCGTTGCTGCTGGTCGGGTCCGCCCGGCTGGGCACCGGACCGCAGGACCGCGCGGCGCTGTTCGTGCAACTGCAATCGCCGCGGGAATGCGGGTCGGCCGGGTGCAGCACCTCGGTGTATCTGTGGCGCAACGGGGCGTGGAAGCGCGTGCTGGACGGCGTGGGCGGCAAGATCGCCATCGCGACCACCCGCACCCGCGGCATGTTCGACCTGGTGACCGAGAAGGACCGCTACGTCTGGACCGGCACGGAATACCGGGACCCGAAGCCGGCGCCGCAGGTGGACCTGACCCCCCGGACCCGCCGCTAACCCCGCCGCTAACCCCGCCCGCGCTGCCGGGGGTCCAGCACCTGGCTCAGCCGGTCACCCACCAGGTTCACGGCCATGACGGCCAGGAACAGCGCCGCTCCGGGGAAGATCATCGTCCACGGCGCGTAGCGGATGAACTCCCGCCCCGCATTCAGCATCGCGCCCCATTCCGGCGTCGGCGGCTGCGCGCCCAGGCCCAGGAACGACAGCGTCGCGGTGAACAGCACGGCGTTGCCCAGGTCGAGCGACCCCAGCACGATCAGCGTCGGCGCCAGGTTCGGCAGCAGATGCCGGAACAGGATTCGCCCGGGCGTCGCGCCGACCGACCGCGCGCCCTCGATGAACTCCCGCGCCACCAGGGACAGCGCGGCGCCCCGCACGATGCGCGCGAACCGCGGAATGCCCGCGATGCCCACGGCCAGCGCCGCGTTCCACAGCCCCACACCCAGCACCGCGACCACCAGGATCGCCAGCACGATGGGCGGAAAGCCCAGCATCACGTCGATCGCCCGCGCCCCCACTGCATCGACCCGCCCCCCGGCATACGCGATCGCCACCCCGAACAGCGCCCCGAACACCAGGCTGATCGCCACCGTCCCCACCCCCACCGCCAACGAGAACCGCGCCCCGTACACGACGCGGGAGAACAGGTCGCGCCCGTACAGGTCGCAGCCGAACAGGTTCTCGGCCGAGGGCGGCGCCAGGCGCCGGCACACGCGCGTCTCGTTCCAGTCGAACGGCGCGATCCATGGCGACAGGATCGCGACGACCACCAGCACCAGCAGCACCGTCCCACCCACCAGGGCCCCCGGGGTCGACAGCATCCGCCTCATCGGGCGATGCGCGGGTCGATCAGCCCGTACAGCAGGTCGATCACCAGGTTGATGACCAGGTATGCCGCCGTCAGCACCACGACGATCCCCTGCACCAGCGGATAGTCCTTGGTCAGCACCGCCTCCACCAGCATCGCGCCGAGGCCGGGCCGCGCGAACACCCGCTCCGTCACCACCGCGCCGCCGATCAGCAGCGCGAACTGCGTCCCCAGCAGCGTCAATGGCGGGATCAGCGCGTTCCGCCCGATATGCCGCAGCACGACCCGCGCGGGCGGCAACCCCTTTGCCCGCGCCGTCCGCACGTAATCCTGGCTCGCCGCCTCGATGACGCTGGCGCGGACCAGCCGGGCCAGGCTGCCGGCCAGATACAGGCCCACCGTGATGCTGGGCAGGATCAGCGCCACCGGCCCCGTGCCCAGCACCGGCACCCAGCCCAGCCCCGTCGCGAACACCTGGATCAGGATCATCCCGATCCAGAAGCTCGGCAACGACAACCCGGCCAGTGCCGCCGTCATCACCGCCGCGTCCACCCACCCGTCCGGCCGCAACCCGGCCAGCAGCCCCAGCGCCGTCCCCAGCGTCATCCCCACCAGCAGCCCGCCGAACGCCAGCGACAGCGTATACCCCGCCTGGTCGACGATCATGCCCGACACGGCCTGCCGCGTCCGGAAGCTATCCCCGAAATCCGCCAGCACCGCGCGGCCCAGGAAGTTGCCGTACTGCACGATGACCGGCCGATCGAGCCCCAGCCGAGCCCGCTCCGCGTCGATCACCTGCTGGCTGGCGGGCGTCCCCCCCATCATCAGCGCGACCGGGTCCCCCGGGATGGCCTGCAACGCGAGGAACACCAGCGTCCACGTCAGCAACAGGGTCGGCACGATGCCGGCCACGCGGCGCAGCAGCCAGGGCGGGATCAAGCGGCTGGTTCCATGGCGCCATGCTGTCCCGTCCTCACCACGGCGGCAAGCATCGAAGCGCCGCCGCTTTGCCCCGCAGCGCCGGCGTCCCGCGGCCAGGCCCATGCGACGAAAGTCGCTTCCCGCCGCCCCATCACCCTGCTCAAATGCGCCGCCATCCCAGGAGACCGCCCATGCGCCGCCGCTCCCTCCTCGCCGCCGTCCCCGCCCTGGCGCTTCCCGCCACGGCCCGCGCGCAAGGCCCCGCCGGCCTCACCGTCACCTGGGGCGAGGACGACAACGCCGCCCGCACCTTCGACCCGCGCGTCACCCAGTCCCGCCACGAAAGCCAGCTCATCGTCCAGGTCTTCGACACCCTCATCGCCTCCGACGGCGACAGCACCCTCCACCCCGGCCTCGCGACCGCATGGACCGTCGCGCCCGACGCCCGCAGCATCACCCTGAAGCTGCGCGACGACGTCACCTTCCACGACGGCACGAAGTTCGACGCCGCCGCCGTCAAGTTCACCTTCGACACCGTCGCCGATCCCAAGACCGGCAGCCAGGCCGCCGTCGACATCCTCGGCCCCTATGCCGGCTGCGACATAATCTCCCCCACCGAGATCCGCATCAACTACACCCGCCCCAACGGCGCCGCCGCCCCCAGCCTCAGCCAGAACGAGTTGAGCATCGTCTCCCCCACCGCCGTCCAGCGCCTGGGCGACGCCGGCTTCGCCCGCGCGCCCGTCGGCACCGGGCCGTTCAAGTTCGTCTCGTGGGAGGCCGGCCGCCAGGTCGTGCTGGAACGCAACGAGGCCTACCGCTGGGCGCCGCCCTTCATGGCCTGCCAGGGCCCGAGCAAGGTCGCCCGCGTCATCCATCGCTTCATCCCCGACGCCAGCACCCGCGTCGCCGCCCTGGAAGCCGGCGAGATCGACATCGCCGACCTCACCCCCGTGCTCGACATGCAGCGCCTCGGCGCCGACCGCCGCTTCAAGACCGCCGTCTACGAGGCCACGGGCCTGCCCTTCGGCGTGATGATCAACACCAGCCGCGGCATCTTCCAGGATATCCGCGTCCGCCAGGCGCTGGCCACCTGCATCGACCGCGCCCGCCTCGCCGACGACCTGTTCTTCGGCCTCGTCAAACCCGCCTACGGCCCCCTCAGCCGTGCCACCCCCGGCTACTGGCCCGGCGTCGAGGCCTTCTACAAGCCGGACCCCAGGAAAGCCGTCGCCCTGCTCGAGGAAGCCGGCTGGAAACCAGGCCCCGGCGGCATCCGCGTGAAGGACGGCCAACGCCTCGCCGCCGACTACTTCGCCCCGCCGCCCCTGGAACCCGACACCGCCGTCGCCATCCAGGCGGAGGCAAAGCGCGTCGGCTTCGACCTGCACGTCGAGACGATCACCTTCGCCCGCAACAGCGAACTGGTGTTCCAGAACGCCTACGACATCCTCCCCCTCCGCTGGATCAGCGCCGACCCCAGCCTCATGGAAATCCCCTTCCACAGCCGCAACATCCCGCGCCCCGGCTACTACAAGTTCAACTGGCCCCGCGTCTCCGACCCCACCCTGGATGCCCTGCTGGAACAGGGCGCCGGCGCGCCCGACAAGGCCGCCCGCGACGCCATCTACGCGGACGCCCAGAAGCGCATCATGGAATCCGCGGTCTGGCTGCCGCTGCACGACCAGGTCCAGACCCTCGCCTGGCGCGGCGAGAAATCCGGCTACCGCCCCGCCCGCACCCGCTGGCTGGTCAAGTTCCACGACGTCGGATCGGCCTAGCGCCTCAGATATCCCAGCACCGACTCGACCAGCATCCGCCGGTGCGCCGTCCGCAGCGCCGGCGATAACGGGTCCTGCCGGAACACGCTCGTCAGCGTGTGACGGTTGGCCACCCGGAAGAAGCAGAACGACGTCATCAGCAGGTGCACCGCGATTGCCTCGGCGTCGTCGCGGAACACGCCCCCCGCCTTGCCCCGGCCCAACACCGCCTCGATCGTCGCGACGACGCTGTTGTTCAGCGGCTGGATGGTCGTCGACTGGGCGATGTGCTCGCCGCGATGGATGTTCTCGATCGCGACCATCCGGACGAAGCGCGGGTTCGCCTCCTGGTAATCGAACGTGAACTCGACCAGGCGCTGGATGGCGTCGGCCGGGGGCAGGCAGGCCAGGTCCAGCCCGGCCTCCGTCGTCCGCATTGCCGCGTAGCACTGCTCCAGCACCGTCCGGTACAGCCCGACCTTGCTGCCGAAATAATAGTAGATCATCCGCACGTTCGTGCCTGTCCGCGCGGCGATCGCGTCGACGCGGGCGCCGCTCAGCCCGTTTTCCGAAAACTCGACGAGTGCGGCATCGAGGATGCTTTGCCGGGTCGCGCTCGCGTCGCGCCGGGGGGGGCGTGGGGGCGCCTCCGCGACCGCGTTCATGGACATCTGCTCCCTCCGTGCACGCTTTGATGATTGACATGCATTAAACGCTTACTTAAAAGCGGGGTCAACGGCACCCGGCCTTCAAGGCGTGCGCGACAGGGAAGGGGGCGCGGAATGGGCGCAAAGCTGGATTTCAGCGTCGTCGCCGACGCCCTGCCGACGCTGCTCTGGGGCTGCCTCGGCACCATAGGCCTCGCACTGGCCGGCATCGTCCTGGCGATGACGATCGGCGTGCTCGGCGTCGCCGCCCGCGGCTCCCCCATCCGACCGCTGCGCTCCGCGACGATCGCCTTCATCGAGATCGTCCGGAACACGCCCTTCCTCGTGCAGATCTTCTTCCTGTTTTTCGCCCTGCCGCAGCTCGGCCTGAAGCTGAACCCCACCACCACCGCCATCATCGCGCTGGGTGTGAACGGCGGCGCCTACGCCATCGAGATCATCCGCGGCGGCGTGCAGAGCATCCAGAAGGGCCAGACCGAGGCCGGCCTCGCGCTCGGCCTGCACCGCGCCCAGGTGTTCCGCCTGATCGTCCTCAAGCCCGCGCTCCGGGCCGTCTACCCCTCGCTCACCGGCCAGTTCATCATGCTCACGCTCACCTCCAGCATCTGCTCCTCCGTCGCCGCCTACGAACTCACCTCCGTCGCGCAGCGGATCGAAAGCGACACGTTCCGCAGCTTCGAGGTCTACTTCACCATCACCCTGATGTATTTGGCGATCTCGTGGATTTTCATGACGGGGTTCGCCGTCATCTCCCGCCAGTTCCTCAGCTATCCCACGCGGTAGGGGGCGGACATGGGCAACGGCTTCGGTCTCCCGGAATTCGGCTTCCTGCTGAGCGGCCTGAAATGGACGGTCGCGCTGTCGGTCATGGCGTTCATCGGCGGCGGCGTCATGGGCCTGGTCGTGGCGCTTGCCCGCACCGCGGACCATGCCGGGCTGCGCCGGACCGCCGCCGGATACATCGCGGTGTTCCAGGGCACGCCGCTGCTGATGCAGCTCTTCGTCGTCTATTACGGCCTGGCGCTCGTCGGCATCCAGTTGCCCGCCTGGGCCGCCGTCGCGATCGGCTTCACCCTCAACGCCAGCGCCTTCCTGGGCGAGATCTGGCGCGGCGCCATCCAGGCCCTGCCGCGCGGACAGACCGAGGCGTCGCAGGCGCTCAGCCTCGGATACGTGTCCCGCATGCGCGACGTCGTGCTGCCGCAGGCCTTCCGCATCGCGCAGCCCGCGACGGTCGGCTACCTCGTCCAGCTCATCAAGGGCACGTCGCTCGCTGCGATCGTGGGCTTCATCGAGCTGGCGCGTGCCGGGCAGATCGTCTCGAACCAGACGTTCGAGCCCATCCTCGTCTTCGGCATCGTGGGCGCCATCTACTTCGCCCTCTGCTGGCCGCTGTCGCTCTACAGCGCCCGGCTGGAGACCCGGTTCGCCGCGGCGGCACGATGACCGTCAACGCCGACACGCCTACCCCATCGACAACAAGGGAAACGCCACCATGACCGTCCAACCCTCCCGCCGCACCCTGCTCGCCGGCGCCGCCGCCGCCGCCGCATCCGCCCTTCTGCCCCGCGCCGCCTGGGCCGACACCGTCGCCGACATCAAGAAGAAGGGTGCCGTCGTCATCGGCATCCAGGGCGACAACGCGCCCTGGGGCTTCGTCAACACCGCGGGCGTCGTCGACGGCTTCGACGCCGACGTCGGCAAGCTGTTCGCCGCCTTCCTCGGCGTGAAGGCGGAGTTCTCGCCCCTCGCCGTCGCCAACCGCATCCCGGCCCTGACCACCAGCCGGGTCGATCTGCTGTTCGCCACGATGGCGATGCTGCCCGAGCGTGCGAAGGCCGTGCAGTACAGCAAGCCCTACGTCGCCAACGTCATCGGCCTCGTCGCCCCCAAGGCCACCGTCGTCAAGACCAACGTCGACATGAAGAAGCTCACCATCGGCGTCCCCCGCTCCTCCGTGCAGGACACGCAAGTCACGAAAAGCGCCCCCGAGGGCACGACCATCCGCCGCTTCGACGACGACGCATCCACCATCCAGGCCCTGCTCTCCGGCCAGGTCGAGGCCGTCGGCGCCAACATGTTCTACCTCGACCGGCTCGAGCAGTCGAAGCCCGGCCTCTATGAGAACAAGCTCGAGTTCACCCGCCTCTACAACGGCGCCTGCACCCGCCTGGGCGACAAGGAGCTGAACGCAGCGCTCAACGCCTTCATCGACAGGATCGTGGCCAACGGCGATCTCGCCAAGCCCTACCAGAAGTGGATGAAGATGGCCCCGCCAAGCTTCCCGGCCGCCGTCGAGGGCGTCCCCTTCACCGTAAGCTGACCGGGGCCGCGCCATGACCACGACCGCACCCGCCGACGCCTTCATCCGCATGGAGGGTGTGGAGAAGTGGTATGGCGCGTTCCAGGCGCTGACGTCGATCGACCTGTCGGTCCGCAGAGGCGAGAAGATCGTCCTCTGCGGCCCCTCCGGCTCCGGCAAGTCGACGCTGATCCGTTGCATCAACCACCTGGAGACATATCAAAAGGGCCGCATCACGGTCGATGGCGTCCAGGTCAGCGACAGCCGCCGCACCATCGACGCGGTGCGCCGCGACGTCGGCATGGTGTTCCAGGGCTTCAACCTGTTCCCGCACCTTACCATCCTGCAGAACTGCACGCTGGCGCCCATGCGCAGCCGCGGCCTCGACCAGGCGACCGCCGAGGCCACCGCCCGCCGCATGCTCGACCGCGTCCGCATCCTCGACCAGGCCGTCAAATACCCGGCGCAACTCTCCGGCGGCCAGCAGCAGCGGGTCGCCATCGCCCGCGCCTTGTGCATGGAACCCAAGGCCATGCTGTTCGACGAGCCGACCTCCGCACTCGACCCCGAGATGGTCAAGGAGGTGCTCGACACCATGGTCGGCCTGGCCGCGGACGGCATGACCATGATCTGCGTCACCCACGAGATGGGATTCGCCCAGCAGGTCGCCGACCGCGTGGTCTTCATGGCGAAGGGCGAGATCATCGAGGAAGCGCCCCCCGCGGTGTTCTTCAGCCGTCCGCAGCACCAGCGGACCCGAGACTTCCTCGGCCTCATCCTGTCCAGCCACTGATGCAGGACGGTCCCGTGGAGATCGCCGTGCTCGGGGCCGGGCTGATCGGCCGGCGGCATATCGGGCACGTGCTGGCCCAACCAGGCGCCACGCTGGCGGCGATCGTCGATCCCGCCGACGCGGCCCGCGTGCTGGCCGCGGAAAACGGCGTGCCGTGGCACGCCGACCTCGCATCCATGCTGCGCCACCTCCGCCCCGACGCCGCGATCGTCGCGACGCCCAACCAGATGCACCTCGCCCACGGCCTGGCCACCATCGCCGCCGGCCTGCCGACCCTCATGGAAAAGCCGCTCGCCGACAGCGTCGCCGCCGCCACCACCCTGGTCGAGGCCGCGGAAGCCGCCGGGGTCCCGCTGCTGACCGGCCACCACCGCCGCCACAACCCGATCGTCCAGGCCGCCAAGGCCGCCATCGATCAGGGCCGCCTCGGACAGCTCGTCTCCGCCCACGCCACCTGCTGGTTCCACAAGCCGGACACCTACTTCGACACGCCCTGGCGGCGGCAGCCCGGCGCCGGCCCCGTCATCATCAACCTGGTCCACGACATCGACCTGCTCCGCATGCTCTGCGGCGAGGTCGTCGAGGTCCACGCGATGGAAAGCGCCGCCCAGCGCGGCCACGCCGTCGAGGACACCGCCGTCGTCCTGCTCCGCTTCGCCAACGGCGTGCTGGCCACCCTGACCGTGTCGGACACGATCGTCTCGCCCTGGAGCTGGGAGTTCACCGCCGGGGAGAACCCGGCCTATTCCCGCACCAACCAGGCCTGCATCCTGATCGGCGGCACGCTCGGCGCGCTGTCCATCCCCTACCTCGACCTGTGGCGCCATGAAACGGCCCCCGACTGGTTCCAGCCCATCCTGAACGAGCGCCTGCCGGCCGTGCCGCAGGACCCGCTCGCGCTCCAGGTCCTCAACCTCTGCGCCGTCGTCCGTGGCACGGCGGCGCCCGTCGTCTCCGGCCGCGACGGGCTCGACACGCTGCGTGTCGTCGAGGCCGTGAAGCAGGCCGCCGCGACCGGCCAGCCCGTCCGGACGATGGCGGCATGCTAGATCGGATGCGACCCGGCCCGACCAGGAGATCGACCCCGCCATGACCCGCCTCGTCTTCGTCCTCAACGGTCCCAACCTCAACCTGCTCGGCAAGCGTCAGCCGCACATCTACGGTCACGAGACGCTGGCCGACGTCGAGCGCGACTGCCGCGTCCTGGCCGCCGAACTCGGCCTCGACCTGCGCTTCCACCAGAGCAACCGCGAATACGAGATCATCGACTGGGTCCACGAGGCGCGTGAGGCCGCCTGCGGCATCGTCATCAACCCGGCCGCCTTCACCCACACCTCCGTGGCAATCCTCGACGCGCTCAACGCCTTCGACAACCCGGTCATCGAGGTGCACATCTCCAACGTCCACAAGCGCGAGCCATTCCGCCACCACTCCTTCGTCTCCGCCCGGGCCGACGGCGTCATCGCGGGCTTCGGCACCCAGGGCTACCTGCTCGCCCTGCGCCGCGTCGCAACCCTCGCCGGGGCCGCCTGATGCAAGCCCCCCCGCTCCGCAAGTGCATCGCGACCGTCGCCCTCAGCGGCACGTTGCAGGACAAGCTCGAAGCCGCCGCCCTCGTCGGCTTCGACGGGGTCGAGGTGATGGAGGCCGACCTGCTCGCCTTCGAAGGCTCCCCCGCCGACATCCGCCGCATCGCCTCCGACCTCGGTCTCGCCATCGACCTGTATCAGCCGTTCCGCGACTTCGAGGCGATGCCCGAACCCCAGCGCGCCCGCAACCTGGACCGCGCCGAGCGCAAGTTCGACGTGATGCAGGAGCTCGGCGCCGACCTCGTGCTGGTGTGCAGCAACACCCTGCCCGCCGCCATCGACGACCCGGCCCGCGCCGCCGCCGACCTTGCCGCCATGGCCGAACGCGCCGCAAGCCGGAGCATGCGCGTGGGCTACGAGGCGCTGAGCTGGGGCCGCCACGTCAACCTGTGGCGTCATGCCTGGGACATCGTCGACCAGGCCGCCCACCCCGCTTTGGGCCTCATCGTCGACAGCTTCCACACCCTGGCCCGCCGCGACGACCCGGCCGGCCTCGCCGACATCCCCGGGGACCGCATCTTCTTCGTCCAGCTCGCCGACGCGCCGGTCCTGTCGATGGACGTGATGTCCTGGGGCCGCCACCACCGCAACTTCCCCTATCAGGGCGAGCTGCCGATCGACGCCTTCGTCCGCGCCGTCCTCGCCAGCGGCTACCGCGGTCCGCTCTCGCTCGAGATCTTCAACGACCACTTCCGCGCCGCCCCCGCCCGCGCCATCGCCCGCGACGGGTTGCGCTCCCTGATCCTCGCCGAGGCCCGCGCCGGCGGCGGGGACGAGCTGCCCGCGATCCCCGAGGTGGACGGCATCGAGTTCCTCGAGTTCGCCGTCGACGAGGCCGCCCGCGACGCCCTCGCAGCCCTTCTGCGCCAGCTCGGCTTCCACCGCGCCGGCCGCCACCGCTCGAAGGACGTCGAGCTGTACCGCCAGGGCCGCATCAACCTGGTGTTGAACAGCGAGCAGGACACCGCCGCCGCCGAGCACTTCCAGCACCACGGCCCCTCCGTCTGCGCCATCGCCCTCCGCGTCGACGATCCCGCGCGCACCCTGGCCCGCGCCCGCGCCCTGCTGGTCCCCGACTGGCGCGAGCGCACCGGCGCCGGCGAGCGGCAGATCCCCGCCGTCCGCGGCCCCGACGGCACGCTCATCTACCTCGTCGGCCGCCAGGAGCCGGACTTCTGGTCCCAGGACTTCGTCCTCGACGACCAACAGGGCAACGACGCCGGCCTCCACGCCATCGACCACCTGGCCCTTGCCTTGCCGGCCGGGCGCATGGACACCTACATCCTGTTCTGGCGCTCCCTGTTCGGCCTCGCGCCGCAGCCCGTGTTCGACCTGCCAGACCCCTTCGGCCTCATCCAGAGCCGGGCGATGGTCAACGAATCCGGCACGCTCCGCATCACCTTCAACATCTCCGACGCCCGCGACACCGTCACCAACCGCTTCGTGTCGGCCTTCGCCGGCGCCGGCGTGCACCACGTCGCCCTCGCGGCCCGGGACGCCCGCCACGCCATGGCCGCCCTGCAGCAGGCCGGCGCCCCTACCCTGCCGATCCCCCGCAACTACTACGACGACGTCGCCACCCGCCTCTCGCTCGACCCGGCCGTCGTCGACGGCCTCGAACCGCTCCACCTCCTCTACGACGAGGACCCGAACGGCGCCTTCCGCCACGGCTACACCGAGCCGTTCCAGAACCGCTTCTTCTTCGAGGTCGTCGAGCGCGTGGGCGCCTACGCCGGCTTCGGCGCCCCCAACGCCGCCGTCCGCATGGCCGCCCAGGCCCGCCGCCAACCCGCCCCCATCTGAGGACCGCCATGCCCGCCCCTCTCGTCATCGCCTGCGCCATCACCGGCTCCGTCCCCCGCAAGAAGGACAACCCCGCCGTCCCCACGACCCCCGCCGAGCAGGTCGAAAGCACCCACGCCGCCTTCGAAGCCGGGGCGAGCCTCGTCCACATCCACGTCCGCAACCCCGACGAATCCCCCTCCAGCGACCCCGCCCTCTTCGCGCAGGTCCAGGACGGCATCCGCCGCCACTGCCCCGGCATGATCGTGCAGTTCAGCACCGGCGGACGCGGCCGCGACCCGGCCGCCCGCGGCAACGCGCTCGACCTCCGGCCCGACATGGCCTCCCTCTCCACCGGCTCCGTCAACTTCCCGACCATCGTCTACGAGAACGCAGCCACCCTCGTCACAGACCTCGCCACCCGCATGCAGGCCCACGCCGTGCGCCCGGAGATCGAGCTGTTCGACCTCAGCCACATCCACGGCGCCCGCCGCCTGATCGACGCCGGGCTGATGGACGAACGCCCCCACGTCCAGGTCGTCATGGGCGTGAAGAACGCGCTGCCCGCCGAGGAGCACCTGCTGGACCTCATGCTCGCGGAAATCCGGCGCCAGCTCCCCCACGCCACCTGGACCGCCGCCGGCATCGGCGCCAACCAGGCCCGCGTCATGGAATGGGTGCTCGCCCGCAACGGCGACGGCGTCCGCACCGGGCTGGAGGACAACGTTCGCATCAGCCGCGACCGCCTCGCGGCCAGCAACGCCGAACTGGTGGCGCTGGCCGTCGAAGCCGCCGCCCGCCACGCCCGCCGCCCCGCCACCCCCGCCGAAGCCCGCCGCATGCTCGGCCTGGCGGACGCCCGATGATCACCGGCCGCACGCGCGTCATCGCCCATCTCGGCTACCCGACCGAGGCGTTCAAGGCGCCCATGATCTACAACCCCTGGTTCGAGGCCCGCGGCATCGAGGCCGCCGTGATCCCCCTGGGCATCAAACCGGAGGACTACCCCACCCTGTTCCGCCCCCTGTTCCAGGTCACGAACATGCACGGCGCCCTGGTCACGATGCCGCACAAGGTCACCACCGTGGGCCTGGTCGATGAGGTGACGACGACCGCGAAGATCGCCGGATCCTGCAACGCGGTCCTGAAGCGCCCCGACGGCACCCTGCTGGGCGACCTGTTCGACGGCACCGGCTTCGTGCGCGGCGTGGAGCGGAAGGGCCGTCGCATGGCCGGCGCCAGTGCCCTCGTCGTCGGCAGCGGCGGCGTCGGCTCGGCGATCGCGGCCTCGCTCGCCGGGGCAGGCGTGGCCCGGCTGGGCCTGTTCGACGCAACCCCCGGCGTGGCCGACGCACTCGCCGGCCGCCTCCGCACCCACTACCCCGCGCTTCCCGTCGAAACCGGCTCCCGCGACCCGGCCGGCTGGAACCTCGTCGTCAACGCCACGCCCCTCGGCATGAACGAGGGCGACCCGCTCCCCATCGACGTCTCCCGCCTCGCCCCCGCCACCTTCGTCGGCGAGGTCGTGATGAAGGTGGAGGTCACCCCCCTCCTGCGCGCCGCCCGCGCCCTGGGCTGCCCGACGCAGGTGGGCACCGACATGCTGTTCGAGATGATCCCCGCCTACCTCGACTTCTTCGGCCTCGGCGCCAGCACCCCCGAGGAGCTGAGGGCGCTCGCCCGCCTCGACGCCTGACCTACGCCTCGAACCCGCCCAGGAACGACCGCAGGTTCTCCCCCAGATGCGGGCTCAGATAGCCCCCCTCCTGCACCAGCAGCGTCGGCACCCCCAGCGCCCGGATCCGCCGCGCCGCCTCCGCGAACCCGGGGATCGTCACCTTGAACGTCTCTGTCGGATCATGCTCCGACGCGTCGAACCCCAGCGAAACCACCAGGGCCGCCGGCCCGAATGCCCGGATGGCCGCCAGGGCCTGGTCCAGGCCCGCCAGGAACGCCGGGTCCCGCGTGCCCATCGGCAGCGGCACGTTCAGGTTCGCGCCGCGCCCGGCGCCGTCCCCGCTTTCGTCCGCATGGCCCGCATACAGCGGCGCCGTCTGGTTCGGGTCTGCGTGCACCGACGCGACGAACACGTCCGCCCGGGTCCAGAAGATGTGCTGCGTCCCGTTGCAGTGGTGCACGTCGATGTCCAGCACCGCGACCCGGCCATATCGCGCCACCATCCGCTCGGCGGCGATCGACGCGTTGTTGAGGTAGCAGACGCCCGTCATCAGGTCGGGATACGCATGGTGCCCGGGCGGGCGGCACAGCGCATAGGCCGGCTGCCCCGTCGCCGCCACGTGATCCGCCGCATGCACCGCCGTCCGCGCGCTGGCATAGACGGCCGTCCACGTGTCCCGCTGGATCGGGCATGACGTGCTGTTGGAATACCACCCGAGCTGCCCCAGCAGGTTCGTCGGCATCCGGTGCATCCGGTGCGTGGGATGCACGTTCGGGATCGCGTCCGGCCCGGCGCCCGGCAGCGCCCGCCACCGCTCATGCGCCGTCTGCAGGAACGCGACATATAGCGGGTCATGCACCTTCAGGACGGGATCGAGGCCGCAGTCTGCGGCCACCTCGATCGCGTGCCCGCCCTCCTGCGCGACCCGCAGGAAGATGTGGTAGCGCTCCGCCCGGTCCGGCTGGTCGATCCATGTGCCCAGCCGGAACACCTTGTCCGGGTCGTGCAGGACCTGGTCCGGGTGATGGACGACGATCACGCCGCTTGCTGCTGCACGGTCACGTCGTCGGACGCGACGGTGGTGCGCCGCAGGTCGCGCCGCTCCGCCGGGTCGTAGCGCCGGGCGCGGTGCATCGTCGTCCGGTTGTCCCACATGACCAGGTCGCCTTCCGCCCAGACATGCGCGTGGACGTGCTCGCGCTGCGTCGCGTGTTCCACCAGGTCCCGCAGCAGTTGCCGCGCTTCCGGCACCTCCCATCCCCGGATCGCGCCGGCGTGCGACGACAGGAAGATGGATTTCCGGCCCGTGACGGGATGGCTGCGGACCAGCCGCTGCAGCACCGGGGCGAACCGCACCTGCTCCTCCGCCGTGAACGTGAAGCCCAGTATGCCGCGCGAGTGGATCTGCGAATGCTCGCACACCAACCCCTCGACCATCGCCCGCGTGTCCGCGTCCAGCGCGTCCCACGCCGCCCGCATGTCGGCGAATTCGGTGTTCCCGCCCTTGGGGGGGACGACGCGGCCTGACAGGATGGAGTACTTGGCGGGCACCGCCTTGAAGGAGCTGTCCGAGTGCCACAGCATGTTGCCGAGACCGAACAGCCGCCGCCGGTCGTCGCGGGCCAGCACGCGGCCGTCCTTGTCGACGTTGCTGATGTCGTTCATCTCCATGCCCAGCCGCCGCTGCTCGCCCTGCGCCAGGTCCCCGGTCGCCGTCTCCAGCGTGCCGAAGTTGCGGCTGAACACGAGCTGCTGCGCGTCGTCCAGCCTCTGGTCGCGGAACACCAGCACGGCGTAGCGGTCCATCCCCGCCTCGACCGCCGCGACGTCCGCTTGCGTCAATGGAAGCCGCAGGTCGAGGCCGCTGGCGTTGCCCACGAAGCCGGGCCGGGCCGGGTCGGCGGGTTCGATCGCGAGGGGCATGGCGTCCTCCATACGGTTTGTTTGCGGGAAGGCTATTCCCCCGGCCGGGTCCTTGCCAAGCGGGGCGTCGGGTAGCGTCATGCCGCGCGCGCATCTCTGGGCCTACCTGCTCGGCCTGTCCGCGCTGTGGGGCGCCGCCTTTCCGCTGCTGCGCTACGCCGTGCAGTCGATGCCGCCCTTCGCCCTGTCCGCGGCGCGGGCCGCCGTCGCCGCCGCAGCGCTGCTGATCTTCGTCGCACTCACCCGGCAGGCGATCCTGCGGGACCGCACGACGCTCCGCATCATGCTCGTGCTCGGCGTGCTCAACGGCCTGCTGCCCAACGTGCTCTCCGCCGCCGCGCTGGGCCGCATCACCAGCGCCCAGGGGGCGCTCATCCAATGCTGCGGCCCGCTGATCGTCGGCGCGCTGGCGTCGCTGCTGCTGCGGGAGGAGGGGCTGTCCCCCCGGCGTCTTGTCGGCATGGCGCTCGGCGCCGCGGGCGTCGCCGTGATCTTCGCGCCTTTGGCGGCCAGCGGCGGCGGCTCGGTGCTGGGCGGCCTGCTGATGCTGGGCACGACGACCTGCTACGCCGTTTGCACCATCTACGTCCGCTGGGCCAGGCCCGGCGCCTCCGTCTTCGTCACCTTCGGCCAGCAGATCGTCTCCATGCTGCCCGCCCTGGCGCTGTCGCTCGCCCTCGATCCGCCCGGCTCCTTCGACCAGCCGGCGCGCATCTGGGCCGTGGTGCTGATCCTGGGCGTGTTCGCCTCCGCGGTTCCCTTCACCCTGTATCTGCGGATGCTTCGGACCGCCCCCGCCTCGGACGCCGCGATGATCGGCTACCTGCAGCCCGTCTGGGCGACGGCGCTGGGCGCGGCGCTGCTCGGCGAATGGCCCGACACGCGCGTGCTGCTGGGCGGCGCGGTGGTGCTGGCGGGGGTGTGGGTCGCGAGCCGGCGGGGGCGTCCGCCGACCGCGCCGAAGCCCTGACCAGGGACCGGACGCACCCGTCCGATGGTGCCGGGTTCACGCAGCTCGCGGCGGTCCTCGAACCCGGGGGAGGGGGCGCGTCAGTTGGATTGCCGCGCCAGATACGCCTCCAAGGGCGGCCCCCACACCGACGAGCCGCCGTCCGCCGCGAACAACGCATGCCCGTCATAGCCGACGACCCGCGTCTCCACGAACTCGCCCGTGCCGCCCGCCTGGACATAGGCCGCATGCATGGCCCGGCCGAGATCCGGCGAGAAGAAGCTGTCGTTGCGCGCATACATCCACAGCATCGGCCGCTGTGCCGAAGCGCCCAACCGGCCCGCGTCACGCACCATCCGGTCCGCATGGCACACCTGCCCGATGGCGCCGCCGATCCTGCCGCCGATGCCCCCGGACACGTTCACGACCGCGCGCACCTTCGGGTTCGGCCGGCTGTTGAACGCGATCGCGGTATACCCCCCGGTGCTGGCGCCCAGCACGACCGCGCCATCCGGCCGTGCGCCGGGCAGGGCGGTCGCATACGCCACCGCCGCCTCGATATCCCGCGCCGCCTCGGACGCCACCAAGGCGGGTTCCAGGTCGTTGCAGGTCCGTATGCCGTTCGGTCCGGCGGCCCGGAACGCGCTGTCGACGCCCCCCGTGGCGCCATAGCCACGGCGGATCGGCATGACGGCGATATAGCCGTGGTCGAGGAACCAGCGCGGCCCTTCGTCATCGCAGCGCATCGGCTCCAGGATGGCGCGCGTGGGGCCGGTGCCGTGATTGAGCACGGCGACCGGCGCCGGGCCATCCGCGGGGGGGCGGCAGATCCGGGCATAGATCAGCCGGGGCGTGCCGTCCGGGTCGGTCATGGGGATCCAGTGCGCCTGCTGCCGCCAGCGCCCCTCGGCCGCGCCCACCGGCCCCGGCCCGGCGGGCCGAGCAACCGGCACGGCGCACCCCGCCAGCAAGCCAAGGCCGGCCAATCCCATCAGGACAAGGCGCATGTACGCACGCAGCCCGTCACGTCAGGGCAAACGAGATCAGCCGCCCCAGCGTCAGCTTGTGCCCCTGAGCGATCGCCGCCAGCGGCCGGAACCCCCGCGCGCTGTGCAGGAACGAGGACCGGTCCATCCACAGCAGCCCGATGAACGTCTCCGCGACGATCCGGCTGCCGACCGGCCCCAGATGCTGCCCGCCGAACGCCGCCCCATCCTGGTTCGGGTCCGTGACGCCCTGCTGCTCCGCCTCCCGCAGCACGTAGTACCATAGCGGCGCGTTGCCCTTCAGCCGCCCGCCATGCCCATCCACCCACTCCGTCCGGAACGTCTTGCGCCGGGCCGCCGTCTCCGCCAGCGCGTCCTTCTCGTCCTGCGCCGCCGTCGCCGGCAGCGGAATGCGCGACCCGGCGCCCCACAGAACGTCATCCGACAACGGCGTCACACCCAGCCGCCGCGCGATCGCCTGCCCGGACGCTAGCGACAGCAACTGCCCGCGCCGAAGGTTGCGGAATGCGAGATTGCCCTGGATCGAAGGCCCGCCGCCGGGGCCGGTGCTGGAGAAGAACTCCGGCAGATCTCCCAGCGCATCGACGAGCTGCGCATCGATCCGGTAGGACGGCTGCGGCAGCACCGCCTTCTGCGGATGGCCGTCCTTGTCGTTCACCATCACCCCGCCGGCCGGCTGCGCCACGTCATCAAGGAAGAACGACCAGTCGATCCCCCAGAACGCGGGCAACGTCCCCGGGAACCCGTTCAGGTTTTCGGTCCCGCGCTTGTCCCGGCTGAAGGTGGGGATGCGCTCGTGCGCCGGGTCGCCGGCCGGGATCCCCGCAGCCGCATCGCCCTTGCGGGCCAGCACGATCCGGTTCAGCGAATAGCTGGGCCGCACCATGGAATGGCCGAGCCGGTAGGCGGCGCCCGCGAACTCCAGCGGCATGTAGGCATAGGGGGCGTTGTGCTTCAGGTAGTGCTGCAGCCGCGGCGTGCCGCCGGGGTTCAGCACCTCGGTCACCATGCCGGGTTCGCAGATGCGCTCCAGGAAGTCGAACAGCACCACCCACTGGTAATGCCACCGCACGATGGCCGACGCCGTCGCGAACCGGGCGCCGGTGCTGGACCGGTCGCCCCCGAACGCGTCGATCAGGTCGTCCCGCATCACCACCTTGTTGTGCAGGCTGATGATGGCGCCGTGCATCTGGCTGACGATCTTGTTCTCGTCGTTGCGCTTGTCCCCCAGGATCGCCGTCCCGTCCGGCAACCGCAGGATGTCGTGCTGCGTGCCCACCACGGCCGCGATCGGCGCCTCCAGCGTGTTCATCGCCGCGCCCATCCGCAGCCGCAGCCCATCCGCCTCGTACAGGTAGGGCTGGTCGGCCGGGCCACGCCCGTACACGTTGTCGAGGTCGAGCGCCGGCGACCGGAAATCGACCAGGGCGTCCCGATCGATCGCCTGGGCCGATAGCGGCGTGGGGTCGAACGTGATGTCGTGATCGACGAACTGCCCGAAATACGTATACCCGGCCGGGATCCGGTCGTTCTCGTCGACTGCCTCGGTCTCGATGATCGGCGCCCCGGCATCGACCTTCAGCATCGCATGGGCCAGCGCCTCCAGGCCGCTATCGCCCAGCTTGGGGCAGGGCGGCAGATCGAACATCGGCCCGAACCGCCCGAACGGCTGCCCGGGATTGGCCCCGGCAGCCAGCCCCCGGTTCATCGAGCCATGCGCGCTGTGTGCTGCCATCGAAGCCTCCCCGCCTGGTATCGGCGGGAGACGAACACGCAATCGTATCGGTCTGCAAGCAGAATAAATCTTAGGACGGCGGGCGTGTTTTTGGATGGGGCGCGGCGGTAATCTGGACGCGCGGCCGCCGCCTAGCTCAACGCCCCCCGGTGCGTCCGCAACGCGGCAGCCCGCTTGATCTTCTGGCTGGGCGTCAGCAGCCCGTTCTCGATCGTGAACGGCGGCACCAGCGCATGCCGCCGGATCCGCTCCGTGACACTCAACCGCTTGTTCACCCGCGCGACCGCCGCCGCCACGCTCGGCGCGTCGCCGCCCTCTGCGGGGACCACCAGGGCGCCCAGCCCCACCTGGCCGTCCCCCGTCACGACCGCCTGCAGGATCTCGGGCTCGCTCATCAGGTGCCCCTCGATCCGCGCCGGGCTCACGTTCTCCCCACCCGAGAGCACGATGATGTCCTTCTTGCGGTCCGTGATCGTCAGGTACCCGTTGGCATCCAGTTCACCCACGTCGCCGGTGTGCAGCCACCCGTCCCGGATCGCCGCCGCCGTCGCGTCCGGCTGGTTCCAGTACCCGTCCATCACCAGCCCGCCGCGCACCAGGATCTCCCCATCCTCGGCGATCCGCACCTCCACGCCTGCCAACGGCCGGCCCACCGTCGCCGCCCGGCTGTCCGCGGGCGGGTTCACGCTCACGACCGGGCCTGCTTCCGTCTGCCCATAGCCCTGCAGCACCGGCAGCCCCAGCGCCTGGAAGAACCGCCCCACCTCCGGGTCCAGCCGCGCGCCGCCGGACACCAGCGCCACCAGCCGCCCGCCGAATCGCCCGCGCACCTTGCGGCGCACCAGCCGGTCCAGCAACGGCGCCGCCAGCCGGTCCCCCAGCGTCTCCGTCCCGTCCAGCCGCCGCAGCCCGGCCGCCAGCGCCGCCGCGAACAGCCGCTGCTTCCACGCCTTCTCCCGCGCCATCTGCAGCGTGATCCGCGTCCGGATCACCTCCAGCATGCGCGGCACCACCGTCAGGATTGTCGGCCGTGCCGTCAGCATGTCGGCCGCGAGCGTCTCCAGCCCCCGGCCATAGACGATCTCCGCCCCGAACGCCGGCAGGATGAACTGCCCCACCGTATGCTCGTAGCTGTGCGACAGCGGCAGGAACGACAGGTACACGCTGCCCTCGAGCTTCAGCGGCAGCGCGAGCGGCGCGACGCCCGCGATGTTCGACAGGATCGCCCGGTGCGGCAGCATGACGCCGCGCGGCAGCCCCGAGGTGCCGCTGGTGTAGATCAGGCACGCCAGCGCGCCGCTGGTGATGTCCGCCGCCTCCGCCTCGATGTCGTCCGGCGGCGCCGTGTCCTCCTGCAACGGCCCGAAGGCCCGGCCGCGGCCTGGTTCCATGCAGAACAGCAGGTCCAGCCCGCCCACCAGCGCGGCACCCGACTGCACCCGGTCGGCCAGCGCCACCGTCGACGCGATCGCGACCCGCGCGCCGCTGTCCATCAGCAGATGCGCGTGGTCCTCCGGCGTGTTCGTCGTGTAGGCCGGCACCGGGACCGCCCGGATCGCCATCAGCGCCGTCTCGATGATCGGGATCTCCGGCCGGCTTTCGGACACCAGCAGCACGCGGTCCCCCGCCTGCACCCCCGCCGCCCGCAGCCCGCGCGCGACCGACGCGGCCCGCCGCGCGAACTCCGTCCAGCTTACCGCATGCCATGCGCCGTCGCGGTGATGCCGCAGCATCGCCCGCGGCCCCCAGCGGCGGCTGAGGCCGAACATCATCGCGGCCAGGTTCGGCCACTTCCCCTCGCGCTCCACCCCGGTCCCCCACCTGCGTGCCCGCTTGCCCCGGACCGCCAACGCCCCACCTTATGACCAAATCACCTACCAGCCCGACAGGACCTGCACCAGATGCACCTCAGCCCCGACACGCAGCTCGCTTCCACCCCCCTGCCTGACGCGGCGCTGCCCTCCTGGGACCTTTCCGACCTCTACCCCGGCATGGCATCGCCCGAGATCGAGGCGGACTTCGCCGAGGCCGACCGTGCCGCCCGCGCCTTCTCGGCCCGGTATGCCGGCCGCCTTGCTGCCATCGATGGCGCCGGGCTGGCCGAGGCGCTGGTGGAATATCAGCGCATCGAGGAGATCCAGGGCCGCCTCGGCTCCTACGCGCAGCTTCTCTTCGCCAATGACGGCACGGACTCCGCCCTCGGCCAGTTCTCCCAACAGGTGAACGAACGGGTCACCGCCATCAGCAGCAACCTGCTGTTCTTCACGCTGGAGCTGAACCGCCTCGACGACGCGGCGCTCGCCGCCAAGGAGGCAGACCCGGCCATGGCCTGCTGGTCCCCCTGGCTGCGCGACCTCCGCGTGTTCCAGGCTCACCAGCTCAGCGACGAGGTCGAGAAGCTGTTGCACGAGAAGGAGGTGACGGGCCGCAGCGCCTGGTCCCGCCTGTTCGACGAGACGGTCGCCGGCCTGCGCGTGCCCGTCCGCGGCGAGGATCTGACCGTCTCCGCCGCCCTCAACAAGCTGTCCGACCGTGACCGCGGCGTCCGCGCCGATGCCGCCGCCGCGATCGGCGCCGTGTTCCAGGCCAACATCCGCCTGTTCAGCCTCGTCACCAACACGCTGGCCAAGGACAAGGAGATCGTCGACACGTGGCGCAAGTATCCGCGCCCCACCAGCTTCCGCAACCGCGCGAACATGGTGGAGGACGAGGTCGTCGACGCCCTCAGCACCGCCGTCACGTCCGACTACGCCCGCCTCTCGCACCGCTACTACGCGCTCAAGGCGAAGTGGCTCGGCCTGCCAAAGCTGCAGCACTGGGACCGCAACGCCCCGCTGCCCGAGGACCAGGACGGCACCATCCCGTGGAACGAGGCGCGCGACCGCGTCCTGTCCGCCTACGCCGGCTTCTCGCCTGAGCTGGCGCAGGTCGGCCGGAAGTTCTTCGACAACGCCTGGATCGACGCGGGACTCCGCCCCGGCAAATCCGGCGGGGCCTTCGCCCACCCCACCGTCCCAGGTGTCCATCCGTATCTGCTGGTCAACTATCACGGCAAGACCCGCGACGTGATGACCCTTGCGCATGAGCTTGGCCATGGCGTTCACCAGGTTCTCGCGGGGCAGCAGGGGTACCTCATGGCGGGCACGCCGCTCACGTTGGCGGAAACCGCCAGCGTGTTCGGCGAGATGATGACCTTCCGCGCCCTGCTCGACGCCGAAACCGACCCGGCCCGCCGCCGCATCATGCTGGCCAACAAGGTCGAGGACATGCTGAACACCGTCGTCCGCCAGGTCGCCTTCTACCAGTTCGAGACCAGGCTTCATGACGAACGCCGCCGGGGCGAGCTGCTGCCCGAGCGCATCGGCGAGATCTGGATGCAGGTCCAGACGGAAAGCCTCGGCCCGGCCTTCGAGTTCACGCCCGACTACCGGGTCTACTGGTCCTATGTCCCGCATTTCATCCACTCGCCCTTCTACGTCTACGCCTACGCCTTCGGCGACTGCCTGGTGAACGCGCTGTATTCGGTGTTCCAGGACGGGCACCCCGGCTTTGAGCGTAAATACCTCGACATGCTCAAGGCCGGCGGCACGAAGCGCCACAAGGAGCTGCTGGCCCCCTTCGGGCTCGATGCGTCCGACCCGGCCTTCTGGCGCCGGGGCCTCGACATCATCAGCGGCTTCATCGACGAGCTGGAGCGCGCCTGATGCCCCCTGCTTCACGCGACGAAGGCGGTCCCAACCTGTTCGGCGAACTTCGCCGCTTCGCCCGCACCTCCGGCGCCGTCGGCGGCATCGCCGCCCGCGTCGCCGGCGAACGCGTCTTCGGCATCAAGACCAACCGCGCCAGCCACGCCGAGGACCTGAAGGCCGTGCTCGGCGGCCTCAAGGGCCCGCTGATGAAGGTCGCGCAGATCCTCTCGACCATCCCCGACGTCCTGCCGCCGGAGTACGCCGAGGAGCTGGCGCAGCTCCAGGCCAACGCCCCCTCGATGGGCTGGAACTTCGTCCGCCGCCGCATGGGGGGTGAGCTGGGGCCGGATTGGCAGAACCGCTTCACGTCGTTCGGCCAGGTCGCGGCGGCGGCGGCAAGCCTGGGCCAGGTTCACCGCGCGACCCTGCCCGACGGGCGGGAGGTCGCGTGCAAGCTGCAATACCCCGACATGCCGAGCGTCGTCGACGCCGACCTCCGCCAGCTTCGCCTCGCCATGCAGGTCTACAAGCGCATCGACAGCGTCATCCAGGGCGACGACATCTACACCGAGATCGCCGAACGCCTGCGGGAGGAGCTGGATTACGAGCGCGAGGCCGCGCAGATGCGCCTCTACACGATCATGCTCCGCGGCGTCGACAGCGTGAGCGTGCCCGTGCCGTTGATGGAGCTGACGACGAAGCGCCTGCTGACCATGACCTGGTTGGACGGCCGTCCCATGCAGGCCCGCATCGACGACGACGCCCCGCTGGAGGTGCGGAACAACATCGCCCGCGCCATGTTCCACGCTTGGTATGTCCCCTTCTACCGCTTCGGCGTCATCCACGGCGATCCCCACCTCGGCAACTACCAGGTCCGCGCCGATGACGGCGTGAACCTGCTGGATTTCGGCGCCATCCGCGTCTTCCCGCCCACGTTCGTCCGCGGCGTCATCGACCTCTATGAGGCCATCCGCGACGGCGACGACGCGAAGGCCCGCCACGCCTACGAGGGCTGGGGCTTCAAGGACCTGACCAAGGAGCAGATGGCCGTCCTGAACCAATGGGCCGCCTTCGTCTACGAACCCCTGCTGCAGGACCGCGTGCGCCGCATCCAGGAGAACGGGGACCCCAGCTATGGCCGGAGCGTCGCCGAAAAGGTGCACGCCGGGCTGCGCCAGACCGGCGGCGTCCGCCCCCCGCGGGAGTTCGTGCTGATGGACCGCTCCGCCCTGGGTCTGGGCAGCGTGTTCCTGCGGCTGCGCGCCGAGCACAACTGGTTCCGCATGTTCCACGAGCTTGTGGACGATTTCCGGACCGAGGACGTGGCGGCCCGCCAGGCGGCGGCGCTGGCCGAGGCGGGGGTGCCTGCGGCGGCGTAGGTCTGGCGAAGCGGGGACGGTTCAGCACCTCGACCAGCTCTGCCGCGACCGCCGTCGACAACGCGAACAGGTATGCAGCCAGCGCGCTCGGCCCGGCCTGTGGTCGAAGCACCCGGCGCTTGGTACGCCGCCGCGCAAAGCTGCAATCCGGCCCGCTTAACATCATCCCGCCCACCCGTGTGGACAACTCCGCCTCTTTGCCCCGACACTCCCCTCAACAGCCCGGGGAAACGAAACCATGCATCCATGGCGCACCATGGCGCTCGCCGCCACCCTAGCCCTCGCCACCCCCGCCGCCCAGGCCGGCGAAACCCTCGACGCCATCCGCGCCCGCGGCACGCTCCGCGTCGGCAGCACCGGCGACTACAAGCCCTTCACCTTCCGCAAGCCCGACGGCACCTTCTACGGTGCCGATATCGAGATGGCGCAGCGCCTCGCCGCCAAGCTCGGCGTGAAGCTCGAGATCGTGCCCACCGTCTGGGGCACCCTGTCCGACTCCTTCAAGTCCCGCGCCTTCGACATCGCCATGGGCGGCGTCACCATCCTGCCGCCCCGCGCCGCCATCGGCGACTTCTCGGCCGTCACCTACGTCGACGGCAAGCGCCCCGTCGCCCGGTGCGAGGACCGCGACCGCTTCACCAGCGTCGACGCCATCGACCAGCCCGGCGTCCGCGTCGTCGTCAACCCCGGCGCCGCCAACGAGGCCTTCGCCCGCGCCAACTTCAAGCGCGCCCAGCTCACCGTCCACCACGACAACGCGACCGTCTTCGACGAGATCGCCGCCAACCGCGCCGACGTCATGGTCACCGACGGGATCGAGGCCGACCACATGGGCATCGTCAACCCGGTGCTCTGCCCCACCCGCGTCCCCGCCCCCTTCACCCGGCTGGAAAAAGCCTACTGGATGCAGCGCGACCCCGAACTGCTGGCCCTGGTCGACGCCTGGCTCGCCGAGGAGAAGGCGAGCGGCACGTGGGACCGCATCCTCGATACCGCGCAGCGGGCGCCCTGACCGCGCCCGTGACGTACGCCGAAACCTACGCCGCCTGGCAGCGCGACCCCCACGCCTTCTGGCGGGAGGCCGCGCGGGGCATCGACTGGTTCACCCCGCCCCGGACCATCTTCGACCCCTCGCAAGGCCCGTACGGACGCTGGTTCCCCGACGGCGTCTGCAACATCTGCCACGACGCCGTCGATCGCCACGTCGCCGCCGGACGGGGCGAGCAGCCGGCCATCATCCACGACAGCCCCGTCACCGGCACGAAGCGCATCGTCACCTACGCCGCCCTGCTGGCCGAGGTCCGCGGCTGCGCCCTGATGCTGGCCGGGCTGGGGGTGGGGCAGGGCGACCGCGTCATTCTCTATATGCCCATGATACCCGAGACGCTGTTCGCCATGCTCGCCTGCGCGCGGCTGGGCGCCGTCCACTCCGTCGTCTTCGGCGGCTTCGCGGCAAAGGAACTCGCCACCCGCATCGACGACGCGGCGCCCAAGGTCGTCATGGCGGCGTCGTGCGGCATCGAGCCCAGCCGAATCGTCCCGTACAAGCCGCTGCTCGACTCCGCCCTCGACCAGGCTGCCCACACCCCCGCCGCCGTCGTCATCCTGCAACGCCCCCAATGCGCCGCCGCCCTGCGACCCGGCCGCGATCACGACTGGACCACGCTCCAGGACGGCGCCCTGGCTTGCGTCGGCGTCGACCACCCCGTCCCCTGCGCCCGCCTGCCGGCGACGCATCCGCTGTATATCCTCTATACCTCGGGCACGACCGGCCGGCCCAAGGGCGTCGTGCGCGACCACGGGGGCTACGCCGTCGCGCTGCACTGGACCATGTCCGCCCTGTATGGCGTCGCAGCCGGGGAGGTCTACTGGTCCGCCTCCGACGTCGGCTGGGTCGTGGGACACAGCTACATCGTCTACGCGCCGCTGCTGGCAGGCTGCACGACCATCGTCTACGAGGGCAAACCGGTGGGCACGCCCGACGCCGGGGCATTCTGGCGGGTCGCCGCGGAGCATCGTGCGACCGTGCTGTTCACGGCGCCCACGGCGATCCGCGCGATCCGCAAGGAGGATCCGGGCGGCGCCCTGCTGCACGGCCACGACCTTTCGGCGCTGCGGGCGTTGTTCCTGGCTGGCGAACGGGCCGATCCCGATACGGTCGCCTGGGCGGAGCAGGCGCTGGGCAAGCCCGTGATCGACCATTGGTGGCAGACCGAGACCGGCTGGCCCATCACGGGGAACCCGCTGGGCCTGGGCGCGCTGCCGGTGCGGCGCGGCTCGTCGACGGTGCCGTTGCCGGGCTGGGCGCTGGCGACGATGGATGCGGAGGGCCAGGTGCTGCCGCCGGGCACGCTGGGCACGCTCGCGATCCGGCTGCCGCTGCCGCCGGGGGCCGCGGTCACGCTGTGGCAGGCGGAGGAACGGTTCCGCAGCAGCTACCTGACGACGTATCCCGGCTGGTACGACACGTCGGACGCCGGAATGGTGGACGCGGACGGCTATGTCTGGGTGATGGGGCGGACGGACGACATCATCAACGTGGCCGGGCACCGGCTCTCGACCGGCGCGATGGAGGAGGTCGTGGCCGGCCACCCGGCAGTGGCCGAGTGCGCGGTCATCGCGGTGAAGGACGGCATCAAGGGTGAGGTGCCGTGCGGCTTCGTGGTGCTGAAGGCGGGCGCTGCGGCCGCGCCGGGGGTGATCGAGAGCGAGGTCGTGGCACTGGTGCGCGATCAGATCGGGCCGGTGGCGGCGCTGCGCCGGGTCGTGGTGGTGGACCGGCTGCCCAAGACGCGGTCGGGCAAGATCCTTCGGGCCACGATGCGCAAGATTGCGGACGGGGAGGCGTATGCGACGCCGCCGACGATCGAGGACCCGGCCGCCCTCGACGACGTGGCGCGGGCGCTTTCGGAATAGCGGCGGCGCAGGCCGGACGCGCGGCCGCATCGCGCATCGCCAGCTGTCACCGGTAGCGGCCGCCCTCTTGAGCGTGGGCCTGCTCGCCACACGGCGAAGCCGCCGTCGCGTGGAGTCGGCCACCACGAAGCCGACCGGCGCCCTATCGGGCGTGTGGCTCAGCGTGGGAAGAAGCGGGCCTGCAGCGCCCCGTCGATGCCGGTCAGCGTGCGGCGGGGCAGGGCGGCGAAGCTGCCGCCGCGCGGCTTGGGCAAGGCCAGGCGGACCAGTCCCTCGATGAGCGGCACGGCGCAGGCCACGCCCTCCAGCACCGGGACGGGTACGGCGGGCTGGATCATCGCCGGCATCCCCGCCATGACGGCGCCGACCAGGACGATGACGTCGGCCAGATCCTGATCGATCAGGGCCGTCGCGGCATCGACCAGCCCCGGAACCAGCGCCTCCGGCCCGGCCAGCAGCCCCTGCGGCGTCGTGTCGAGCCAGCGCATCCCGGCGAGACGGCCAGCCAGCCCGTACCCCTCGATCATCTCCCGCGTGATGACCGCCGCCCGGGCCGATAGCGTCACCACGCCGAACCGCCCGCCCAGCAGGCACGCGGTGTGGACGGCCGCCTCGGTGATGCCCAGAACCGGGCAGGGCAGCATCTCCCGCGCCGCCCGCAGCCCGCTGTCCAGCGACGCCCCGATGATCGCCGCGTCGCACCCCGCGGCATGCGCCGCCAGCATCGCGACGCTCGCATGCTCCGCCACCGCCATCTCGGTCCGGGTCGCGATCACCTCCGCGCCGAACCCCGCCGTCACCGCGACGATCTCCGTCCCCGGGCCCGCCACGGCCCGCGCCGCCGCGGCGATCCGCTCCGTCACCGCCTGCGTCGTGTTGGGGTTCGCCAGCAGCAGCCTCACGCGACCCGGCCCCGGATGAAGTCCGACGCCCGCTCCGCGATCATCAGCGTCGTCGCATAGGTGTTGGCGCTCGTCATGCTCGGCA
>CAXTPG010000035.1:0-42022 GCA_964246015.1 uncultured Acetobacteraceae bacterium | reverse complement strand
GTGGGCCACGCCCCCCCACCGGGGCGCTTCTCTTCTGAAAGGGAGAGCAGACATGAGCGATTCCGCGGTCCTGCATGCGCAGGCTGTCCGTCACCCGGCCGTGCGGCCGAACAATCCCGATTTTTCATCCGGGCCTTGCGCGAAACGACCGGGCTGGTCGCTCGCGGCGCTGGATGGCGCCCTGCTGGGCCGAAGCCACAGGGCCGCCGGGCCGAAGGCGCGGCTGCTGGAGGTGATCGACCGGTCGCGCGCCATCCTCGGCATGCCCGCCGATTGGAAGCTCGGGATCGTGCCCGGGTCCGACACCGGCGCCATCGAGATGGCGATGTGGTCGCTGCTCGGCCCCCGCCCGGTCGATATCCTGGCGTTCGAGAGCTTCTCCGAGGCCTGGGCCACGGACGTCACGAAGCAACTCAAGATCGACGCCCGCGTGCTGTCCGCAGCCTACGGCGCGCTGCCGGACCTTGCGGCCATCGACCCGGCGCATGACCTCGTGCTCGCCTGGAACGGCACCACCTCGGGCGTGCGCATGCGGGACGGGGCGTTCATCGCCGCCGACCGCGACGGCCTCGTCCTGTGCGACGCCACCTCCGCCGCGTTCGCCATGGACATGCCCTGGGACAAGCTCGATGTCGTGACCTGGTCCTGGCAGAAGGTGCTGGGGGGCGAGGCCGCGCACGGGATGCTGGCCTTGTCGCCCCGCGCCGTCGCCCGGCTCGAATCCCACAAGCCCGCCTGGCCGATGCCCAAGGTGTTCCGCCTGACCAGCGGCGGCAAGCTCGCGGCCGGCATCTTCAAGGGCGAGACGATCAACACGCCGTCGATGCTGTGCGTCGAGGACGCGCTGGACGGGCTGCGCTGGGCCGAGGCGCAGGGCGGCCTGCCAGCGCTGATCCGCCGCAGCGAGGCCAACCTGGCGGCCGTCGCCGCCTGGGTCGCGCGCTCCCCCTGGGCCGCCTTCCTCGCCGACGACCCGGCGACGCGCTCCTGCACGTCCATTTGCCTCAAGATCACCGCCCCCTGGTTCACCGCGCTGGACACCGAGGCGCAGGCGAAGGCGGCCAAGGCGATCGCCGGACGGCTGGAGAAGGAGGGTGTGGCATACGACATCGCGTCGTATCGCGACGCGCCGCCGGGCCTGCGCATCTGGGGCGGGGCGACCATCGAGACGTCCGATATCGAGGCATTGCTGCCCTGGCTCGACTGGGCCTATGCGGAGACCGCGCCATGACAACGCAACGCGTGCTGATCAGCGACAAGCTGTCCCCGGCCGCCGTCGATATCTTCCGCAACCGCGGCATCGAGGTCGATCTCAAGCCCGGCCTCTCGCCCGCCGAGCTGCGCGCCATCATCGGCGACTACGACGGGCTTGCGATCCGCTCGGCGACGAAGGTCACGAAGGAGCTGCTGGACGTGGCGCCGCGGCTGCGCGTGGTGGGCCGCGCCGGCATCGGCGTCGACAACGTGGACGTGAAATCGGCCACGGCGCGCGGCGTCGTCGTGATGAACACCCCGTTCGGCAACGCCATCACGACCGCCGAGCACGCCATCGCGATGATGTTCGCGCTGGCGCGGCAGATCCCGGAAGCGACGTCCAGCACCCGTTCGGGCAAGTGGGAGAAGAACCGCTTCATGGGCGTGGAGCTGACCGGCAAGACGCTGGGCCTCGTGGGGTGCGGCAATATCGGCTCCATCGTCGCCGACCGGGCAATCGGGCTGCGGATGCGGGTCATCGCCTACGACCCGTTCCTGACCGAAAAGCGGGCGATCGAGCTGGGCGTGGAGAAGGTGGAGCTGGCGGACCTGCTGGCGCGCGCCGACATCATCACGCTGCACACGCCGCTGACGGACGCGACGCGCAACATCCTGTCGCGGGAGGCTCTGGCCGCGTGCCGCAAGGGTGTCCGCATCGTCAATTGCGCCCGCGGCGGCCTTGTCGACGAGGCGGCGCTGGCCGATGCGCTGCAATCGGGCCAGGTGGCCGGCGCCGCGCTGGACGTGTTCGAGACGGAGCCGGCGACCGCGAGCCCCTTGTTCGCGCTCGACAACGTCGTCTGCACCCCGCATCTGGGCGCCGCGACGGCCGAGGCGCAGGAGAACGTCGCCTTGCAGGTCGCCGAGCAGATGAGCGACTTCCTGCTGACCGGCGCCGTGTCGAACGCGATCAACATGCCGTCCGTCTCGGCCGAGGATGCGCCGCGGCTCCGCCCCTACATGGAGCTGTGCCGGCTGCTGGGCGCGTTCGCCGGGCAGTTGACGATTGCGCAAAGCGGGGGCGCGGCGGACGGGACGCTGCGCGGCGTGTCGATCGAGTACGAGGGCCAGGCTGCGCTGGTGAACCACCGGCCGTTGAGTGCCGCGGTGCTGGCGGGCCTGATGTCGCCCATCATGCAGGGGGCGAACATGGTCAACGCCCCGGTGCTGGCGCGCGAGCGCGGCATCGACGTGTCGGAAACCGTGCATGACCGGCCGAGCGAGTATCAGACGCTGGTACGGGTGACGGTCACGACGGAGAAGGGCAGCCGCTCCGTCGCGGGCACGCTGTTCGCGGGCAGCAGCCCCCGCCTGGTCGAGATCAAGGGCATCAAGGTCGAGGCGGATTTCGGCCGGCACATGCTGTATGTGACCAACCAGGACAAGCCGGGCTTCATCGGGCGGTTCGGCGCCACGCTGGGCGGGGCCGGCATCAACATCGGCACGTTCCATCTGGGGCGGGCGGCGCCGGGCGGGGACGCGATCTGCCTGGTCTCGGTCGACGAGAAGGTGCCGGAGGACGTGCTGGCGATGGTGCGGACGCTGCCGGCGGTGATGCAGGCGACGGCGCTCGATTTCTGATCCTACCGCGAGCGGCCGCGCGCCGTGACGGGCCAGATGTCGACGAGGGTGTCGGCCTGCACGACGTGATAGGCGTCGTACAGGTTCACCGTGGGGTCGCAGTGCGGGGGTAGCAGCACCACGCGTTCGCCCAGGCGGGGCGCGGGGTGGCCCACGGGCGGGACGATCGCGCTGTGCTCGTCGCCCATGAACGACGTCGTCGCGGTGCGGTCCGCGCCGGCCAGGATGCCGGGTGGGCCGGCTTCGGTCGCCATCGCCTTCAGGCCGGCGTCGAGCGTCGCCATCCCCGGGGTGTTCGCGCTGACGACGCTCGCGTCGATCTGCAGCGCCTGCTCGAACGCCGGCGTGCCCGCGCCCTGCAGGTCGCAGGCGCCGTACTGGCGGTCCATGAACACGTAGGAGCCGGCCTGCAACTCGGTCATCACGCCGAGCTGCGCGTCGATGTGGTGCGTGCCGGTCCCCGCGCCGGTCACGATGGGCGGGGCGAGGCCCGCGTCCGCAAGCATGTCGACGATCCAGCGGAGATAGGCGGTGCTCGTCTCGACCGCCCGGCGCCGGTCGGCGTAGGCGGCGATGTGCTGCAGGGTGCCGCAGTAGAACTGGACGCCCGCATAGCGCAGGGACGGACGCTGGGCGATGTCCCGGGCCAGCGCCACGGCGGCGTCCGGCGTGGGCACGCCCGTGCGATGCACCCCGGGATCGATGTCGACCAGCACGGCGAGCGGCTTGCCGAGCGCCGCCGCGGCGGCCGCGAGCGCGGCGACGTTGGCGGGGTGGTCGGCCACGACCATCAGCTCGGGGATCGCGGCGTTGAGGGCCACCAGCCGGGCGATGGCCTGGGGCGTGACGATGGGCGAGGTGACGAGCAGCACGCCGATGCCCTCGGCGGCGAGCGCCTCGGCCTCGCCCAGCTTGGCGCAGCAGATGCCGAGCGCGCCGGCCCCGATCTGGCGGCGGGCAACGTCGGCCGATTTGTGCGTCTTGGCGTGGGGGCGGAGGCCCACGCCCCGGGACGCCGCGAAGGCGGCCATCGCGGCGATGTTGCGGTCGAGGCGATCGAGATCGATGACGAGCGCCGGGGTGTTGAGGCTGCGTCGGCCGCCCTGCTGGCCGACGAGGTGCCGGTGCAGCCGCTCGGCCTCGCTGGCGGGGGTGTCTTGCATCGGCGGCGCTACCGCAGGCCGCGGCAGGCGTCGGCCACCAGGGCGCCGGTCCGGTGCAGGACGTCGACGGGGTTGGCGAAGGTCATGCGCACGTAGTTCGGCATCGCATAGGCCTCACCCGGCAGCGCCGCGATGCCGGCGGCGTCCAGCAGATAGTCGGCGAGGTCCGTCCCGCTCTGGATGGGGCGGCCGTCCGGCGTGGTCCGGCCGACGGCGCCGGCGCCGGAGACGCACAGGTAGAAGGTGCCCTCGGGCGGGGTGCAGGACAGGCCCGGGCATGCGTTGACGAGCTGGACGAGCAGGTCGCGCCTGGATTGGAGGGTGCGGGCGTACGCCTCGGCGACCGTCTGCGGGCCGGCGAGGGCGGCGGTCGCCGCGGCCTGGCTGATGGAACTGGCGCAGGAGGTGGTGAGGTATTGCAGCCGGGTCATGTCGGCGATGAAGCCGTGCGGCCCGGCGGCCCAGCCGATCCGCCATCCCGTCATGGAATAGCCCTTGGCGACCCCGCCGATGGTGACGGTGCGGTCGCGCAGCCCGGGGGCCGCCTGCAGCATGGTGACGGCCTTCCGCCCATCGAACACGTTGAGCTCGTAGAGGTTGTCGGCGAGCACCCAGACCTTCGGATGGCGGCGCAGCACCTCGGCCAGGGCCGCCAGCTCGGGTTCGTCATACAGCGCCCCGGTCGGGTTGACGGGGTTGTTGATGACGATCCATCGGGTCTGGTCGGTGATGGCCTCGGCCAGGTCGGCGGGTGCGAGCTTGAAGCCGTTGTTCTGGGCGCAGGCGATGCCGACCGGGGTGCCGCCGGCAAGCGCGGCCTGGCCCGAGTAGGTCTGCCAGCTCGGGTCGGGGATGATGACCTCGCCGCCGGCGGCGAGGCTGACGGCGAAGGCGCTGGCGATGGCCTGGGAGGACCCGTTGGTGACGATGATGTCGCGGCGGTCGAAGTCGAGGCCGTTCTGGCGGACGAAGTGCCCCCGGATGGCGTCCTTCAGCTCGGGCGTGCCGTCGACGTCGGTATAGCGGGTGTGCCCGGCGCGCGCCGCCGCGACGGCGGCCTCCACGACGTGGAGCGGCGTCGGGAAGTCGAGGTCGCCGGCCGTAAGGTCGATGACGGGACGGCCCTGTGCGCGGGCCTCGGCGACGCGGCGCCGGAATGCCGCGGCGGGGGATGCGTGGAGTCGCTGGGCGCGTGCCGATGTCTGTTTCATGAGACGAGTGAAGCCGGAACGCCGTCATTGCGATATGACTATGCTGAACATATCTGAAATAACGAAACGTTATGCTACGGCGGCGCGGACATGGCGCGCTACGTCGTCTCAGGGGATGCGATACCGCATTATTGCGCCTGGCAGCGATGTGTTTAAGTTATGGCTGATGAACAATCTCGATCTTGGCAGCGTCCAGGCTTTCATCCTCACGGCGGAGCTCCAGTCCTTCACGCGCGCGGCGGAGGCGCTGAACACCACCCAGGCGGCGATCAGCATTAAGCTGAAACGGCTGGAGGCCTATCTGGGCCGGCCGTTGCTGGAGCGGACCCCGCGCAGCGTGTGCCTTTCCGCGGCCGGCGCGGCGTTCCTGGTCCCGGCCCGCGAGCTGCTGGCGGCGCAGCAGCGCGCCAAGGCCGTGTTCGCGGCGCCGTCGTGCCGGCTGCGGCTCGGGATCAGCCATCACCTCGTGGGCGGCAGCCTTCCGGCCATGCTGCGGAAGGCGGCGGGGGAGGAACCCAACACGGTGCTGGAGCTGAGGGTGGGTCCGACGCAGGATCTGTTGATCGAGTTCGACGCCGGGGCGCTCGATGCGGTGGTGCTGCTGCGCCATGCGGACAGCCGCCGCGGCGGGGAGCGGCTGGCGCTGGAGCGGTTCGGGTGGTTCGCGGCGCCGGACATGCTGTTCATGCCGGGCGCGCCGTTGCCGCTCGCGACCCAGGCCGCGCCGTGCAGCCTGCGGGCGATGACGACGGAGTGCCTGGAGCGTGCGGGCCTGACGTGGCGGGAGGCGTTCGTGGGCGGCGGCGTGACGACGGTGGGGGCCGCGGTCGAGGCGGGGCTGGCGGTCGCGGCGCTGTCGGTGCGGGTTGCGCCGCCGGGGGTCGTGAACGTGGGGCGGCGGCTGGGCCTGCCGAGCCTGCCGACCCGTGACGTGATGTTCCATTCGCGGTCGAGCGACGTGCGGTCGGCGCCGGGTTTGCGCCTGCTGGCGGCGGCGTTCCGGGATGCCCCGCCAGTGGCGCGGGGGTGATCGGCGCGGGGGTGATCGGGACCTAAGCCGGCACGGCGAGGTAGAGGTAGGGCACCCCACCCGCGGTCCCGGTCTGGACCAGCAGCCCGCGCGCCTGCTGGAGCGTCATGCCCGCGAAGGTGACGGAGGCGTCGATCCCCTGCCCGGCGATGCTGGCCCGCAGCGTGGCGCCCTCGTATCCCGAAGCGCCGCTGATGGCGGGGTCCCACGCCCAGGTCGATACGCCGGGGACGAAGCCCCACAGCGTCGCCGCATCGCCCGCGTTGAAGTTGACGAGGGTGCTCCAGACCACGGCGCCGCCGCGGGCGTCGGCAAAGAAGGTGTCGTCGCCGGTGCCGCCCACCAGGAAGTTGGACCCGGTGCCGCCATCGAGCACGTTGCGCCCCGACGTGACCTGCAGCGCGTCCATGCCGGCGCCGCCCTTCAGGAAGACGTTCGGCGCCGCCGTGGCGATGGCGACGTTGTTGGCGCCGGACCAGATGAACTGGCCCTCCAGGTAGGACGGCCCGCCGGCCGCCGGGGTCTCGAGGTTGAGCGTGCCGCTGCGGCCGGCCGTCACGTCGGTATACGTCACCACGTCGCCGGCGACGGCGGCGGAAAGGCTCGCCAGCGCGGGCGCGGCGGTCAGCGTCGTGTTGCCGCTGGCGGATGCCGGGCCGGACGCGAGTGTGGTCCATCCATACAGCGCGTTGCCGTTGATGCTGGCGGGCGCGGCGCCCCGGTTCACGACGGCGATGGTGGTGCGGCCCAGGTCGTTCAGGATGGTGTTGCCGGTGACGGTCAGGGTCGAGCTCGCGTATTGGACCCCCTCCTCCCCGAACGAGATGGCGATGGGGTTCTGCGCCAGCGGCCCCTTCTGGATGATGTTGCCCGAGATCACGCCGACCCCGCCGACGGGCAGGTCGATGTCGTAGCTGGACGTGCCGGCCGTGCCGTCCGTAATGACGTTGCCGGTGATGGTGGTCGCGGCGGCCCGGCTCTTGATCCCGTGCCCCACGATCGCGCCGGTGATCCGGCTGTCCCGCACGACCAGGCTGGCGATGCCGCCGACGTAGATGTTGTGCGTAAGGCCCGTGCCCGACCCGTTCGCCCGGAACTCGGAATTGGCGATCACGATTGACCCGGCGGCATCGCCGTTCGCCAGCAGGCCATCCTGGTTGTCGTGGATCACCATGTTCCGCAGCGTCAGCGACCCGCCCTCGTACCGGACGCCCGCGCCGTTGCCGTCTGGGACGGCGGCGCCGGAAAGATCGAGCCCGATGAGCGTGACCGCGACGCCCGCCCCGCCTTCGTCGATGATCGCCTTCCCGTTCGGCGGGGACACCGTGGCGACAAGCCGCGCGGTGCCGCCTACGGACTGGATCGTGAGGTCGTGGTAGATGCCCACGAAGTCGTTGACGTAGGTGCCGGCATCGACGGCGACCACGTCGCCCTTGCCCGAGGCTGCGACGGCGGCCTTGATCGTCGCGTATGCCTTGCCCGTTCCCACCGTCAGCGTCGCCATGACCGGCCCTCAACCCTTCACAAGTTTGTTATGAGTTAACACGGACCCGTGAGGCAAGCGTTTTTGCGTGACGTTGCGCGCCCGTGCCGCGCGCCTACCCTTTTTCCGGCAGGCTGCTAGAACCGCCCCGCCCATGACAGACGACCTTCCCAACCCGGCGCTGCTGCCGACCGGCCTCGCCGACCTCCTGCCACCGGCAGCGGAGGCCGAGGCCATCGCCGTCGGGCGGCTGATGAAGGTATGGGCGAGCCATGGTTACGAACGGGTAAAGCCGCCGCTGGTGGAGTTCGCGGACGGGCTGCTGGCCGGGACGGGCGCATCGATGGGCGACCAGACCTTCCGGCTGATGGACCCCGACACGCACCGCATGCTGGGCCTGCGCGCGGACATGACGCCGCAGGTCGCACGGATCGCGAGCACGCGGCTGGCGGGGCGGGCGCGGCCGCTGCGGCTGTCGTATGCCGGGCAGTGCCTGCGGGTGCGCGGTAGCCAGGTGGACCCCAACCGGCAGGTGGCGCAGGCGGGGATCGAGCTGATCGGGCCGGATTCGCCCGCCGCGGACGCGGAGATGGTGCTGTTGGCGGCCGAGGCGCTGGTGGCCGTCGGGCTGTCGCGGCTGAGCTTCGACCTGACGATGCCGACCCTGGCGCCCGCACTGCTGGACGACGCGGGCATCGCGCCGGCGGACCGGACGGCGCTGACCCGCGCGCTGGACCGCAAGGACGCCGCCGGGGTGACCCGGCACGGCGGACCCATCGCGCCGCTGCTGACCGAACTGCTGCTGGCGGCGGGCCCGGTGGCGCAGGCCATGGCGGTGCTGGACGCGGCCCGGCTGGGACCGGGACCGGCCGCGCTGCGGGACCGGCTGCGCGCCACGATCGACGCCGTATGCGCCCGCGCGCCGGGCCTGCGCCTGACGCTCGACCTGCTGGAGTTCAGGGGATTCCGCTACCACACCGGGCTGTGCCTGACGGTGTTCGCGCCCGGGCAGGCCGAGGAGCTGGGCCGGGGCGGGCGGTACGTCTCGGGCGAGGACGAGCCGGCGACCGGGCTGACGCTGTTCCCCGACGCGATCCTGCGCGTGTGCCCGCCCCCGCCTGTGCGCCCGCGGGCCTACCTGCCGTGGGGCGCCGACCCCGCCGTCGCCGCGGGGCTGCGGGCGCGGGGTTTCGCGACCGTGCCGGCGCTGGACCAGGGCGGCGATCCGGACCACCAGGCGGCGCTGCTGCGCTGCACCCACATCCTGCGGAACGGCGACGCCGTGCCGCTCAGCACGGAGTAGAGCCATGGCCAACGTCGCCGTGATCGGCGCCCAATGGGGCGACGAGGGAAAGGGCAAGGTCGTCGACTGGTTGGCGAGCCGGGCGGAGATCGTCGTGCGGTTCCAGGGCGGGCACAACGCCGGGCACACGCTGGTGGTGGGCAACCAGACCTACCGGCTGAGCCTGCTGCCGAGCGGCCTGGTGCGCGGCAAGCTGGGCATCATCGGCAACGGCGTCGTCGTCGACCCGGAGGCGCTGCTGGCCGAGATGGACCGCGTGCGGGCCCAGGGGCTGAACGTCGGGCCGGACACGCTGCGGATCGCGGAGAACGCGACGCTGATCCTGCCGGTGCACGCGGCGCTGGACCGGGCGCGGGAAGCGGCGCGGGGGGAGCGCAAGATCGGGACGACGGGGCGGGGGATCGGGCCTGCCTACGAGGACAAGGTGGCCCGGCGCGCCGTGCGGATGTGCGACCTGGCCGAGCCCGAGACCCTGGCGGACAAGCTCGACGAGCTGCTGCTGCACCACAACACCCTGCTGACCGGGCTGGGCGCCAAACCGTTCGAGAAGCAGGCGCTGCTCGACCTGCTGCTGGGCCTGGCGCCACGCATCCTGCCGCATGTGGAGCCGGTGTGGGAACGGCTGGACCAGGCGCGCCGGGCCGGAACGCGGATCCTGTTCGAGGGCGCGCAGGCGGTGATGCTGGACGTCGATCACGGGACGTATCCGTTCGTGACCAGCAGCAACACGATCGCGGCGACGGCGGCGGCGGGCTCGGGCGTCGGGCCGGCGGCGGTGGGCTTCGTGCTGGGAATCGCGAAGGCGTACACGACCCGGGTGGGGTCGGGCCCGTTCCCGACGGAGCTGACGGACGAGGTGGGGCAGTTGCTGGGCACGCGCGGGCACGAGTTCGGGACGGTGACGGGCCGGCCGCGGCGGTGCGGGTGGTTCGACGCGGCGTTGGTGCGGCAGGCGTGCAAGGTGGGCGGCGTGCAGGGTCTGGCGCTGACGAAGCTCGATGTGCTGGACGGGCTGACGGAGCTGAAGATCGGCGTGGGCTACGACATCAAGGGCCAGCGGTTCGCGCATCTGCCCGCCGGCCAGGCGGCGCAGGCGGCGGCGGTCCCGGTGTACGAGTCGATCGAGGGATGGTCGGACAGCACGCGGGGCGCCCGGTCCTGGGCGGAGCTGCCGGCGCAGGCGATCAAGTACGTGCGGCGGATCGAGGAGCTGGTGGAGACTCCGGTGACGCTGCTGTCGACCAGCCCGGAGCGGGACGACACGATCCTGATGCGGGATCCGTTCGAGGGGTAGTTCTCGCGCGATCGGGGGGCATTGCCTTATGCTGGACCGGGAGGTGCGGGATGCCGGACGGGCTGTATGAGCGGGACATCGTCGTGTGGGTGGATCAACAGGCGGCGCTGCTGCGGCGTCTGGCGGCGGGGGAGCGGGTCAACGCCGCGGTCGATTGGGAGAACTTGATCGACGAGGTCGAGACGGTGGCGCGAAACGAAATCCGGGCCTGCGCAAGCCTTCTCGGGCAAGCGATCCTGCACGTCCTGAAGCTTCACGCGGAGCCGGACAGCTTGGCGGCGAACCTTTGGCGGTCCGAGGTGGTTGGCTTCCTTGCGGATGCGCGGCGCGCCTACACGCCATCGATGCGGCACAGGATCGACCTGAACGACATCTATCGCGACGCCCGACGGCGGATCGACGCGCTTCTGGGCTGGGGCGTGCCCGGCCCGGCGGCCTGTCCGTTCGCGTGGGAGGACCTGATCGCGGCGGAGCCCGACGTTGGCGGACTGGTCGCGACGTTGGCGGCCCATGGTGACGAGGGAGGCGACCGTGCCTGACGCCCTCTACGACACCGACATCCTGACCTGGTCCGAGCGCCAGTCGGATCTGCTGCGCCGGCTGGCCGCGGGCGAGCGGGTGAACGACGCGGTCGATTGGGACAACGTCATCGAGGAGATCGATTCGGTGGGCCGTGCCCAGTTGCACTCGTGCGAAAGCCTGCTTGTGCAGGCGCTCGTGCATCTGCTGAAGCAGCGCGCGTATCCCATGGCGCCGTCGCAGGCGCATTGGCGGGGCGAGACGGCCGGGTTCCTGGGAGGCGTGCGGCGCGTCTACGTGCCCTCGATGCGTCAGCGGCTCGATATCGCCACGCTCTATGCGACGGCGCTCGACCAGGTGCGGCAGGGCGCCGATCCGGGCGAGCGGGCAGAGGCGCTCCCGGACGTCTGCCCGTACGCGCTGTCCGACCTCATGTCCGATCGCCCCGCCATCGCGGGACTGGTGGCGAAGCTATCGACACCCGGCGCCAGAGACGGCGCCAGAGACGGCGCCAGAGACGGCGACCTTGCCTGACGCCCTCTACGACACCGACATCCTGACCTGGTCCGAGCGCCAGTCGGACCTGCTGCGCCGGTTGGCCGCGGGCGAGCGGGTGAACGACGCGGTCGATTGGGAGCACGTGATCGAGGAGGTCGGGGACGTGGGGCTCGCCCAGCTCAATGCCTGCACGAGCCTGGTGCGGCAGGTCCTCACCCATATGCTGAAAGCGCATGCGTGGCCGGCAGCCGGTCGGTCGGGCATTGGCGGAGCGAGACGGCGGGGTCCCTTGCCGACGCGCAGGCGCGCTTCACTCCGTCGATGCGGCAGCGGATCGACCTGCCGAAGCTCTTTTGCAAGGCGTGCATCCAGGTCGGTCTGGCGGATGACGAAAGCGGCACCGCCGTGCCGTTACCCGGCATGTGCCCCTATTCGCTCGACGAGCTTCTGACCGGGGACGCGGACGTGCGGCGGTTGGTGGCGAAGCTCGGGTCCCGCGAAGGGGTCGCCTCGGCCGAACCCGATCAGAAGCCCGGCGCCTCCCGCGCTGCCGCAACGTAGCGGTCCCGGTCCTCGGCCAGCAGCAGCCGGGCCGCGACCAGGGCATCGGCGGCGGCCGTCACCTTCGCCACGTAGTCGTCGCGCCCGGCATAGCGTTCCTCCAGCGAAGGGCGGGGGTCGCCGGTGCGGTCGCGGTCCGCCCTGGTGCGGGCGAACGGGAGATAGATGCCGTCGCGGTCGCACAACTCGCCGGGCAGGTCCTTGTAGACGTTGATGCCCGTCGAGGTGCCGAGCGGCACGGCGATGTGCGGCAGGCGGATCCCCGCGACCTCGTTGCCGTCCGCGTCGACCGCGGCGACGAAGCTGGACATGGGCTGGACCGGGGCGGCGGGCGGGTTCACCCAATCGACGGGCTGCCCGACGGGGTTGTCGCGGGTGGCCCAGGTGACGCCGGGGACTCCCGGCATGCGGACGGCGCTGGCAGGCACGCCGGTTTCGTCCTTCAGCCGGGGCACCAGGCTATCGGGCGGGGCGGTGCCGTTCACGACCCAGGCCTCGAGGTTGGCCATCATGGCACGCAGCGCCGGGCCGGAGCTGTTGGGGTTGCGCGGGTTGGCGCAGAAGCCCGGCGTGCCCGCCGTGCCGAAATGTCCGCCGTGCTGGGTGCCGGCGACCAGCATCATGCGGACGCCCGGCGGCAGCGCCGTGTCCCGCCCGGACGCGTCCGTGTGGACCAGCGAGGCGCCCTTCTGCCAGTACTCGGTCGAGGTGTTGGCCTCGATCACCTTCGGCGCCGTCGCCTGGTCGCGCAGCAATCCATCCGCGCCGAAGCCGAACGGCGCCCAGTTCTCGGGGTAGTGGCGGTCCTCGTGCTGGGTCGCGGTGCGGCCGGGCTGGGCGAAGCCGTGGTTCGCGAACACCTTCCCGGCGCCCCCGATATGCGGCATCACGCCGTCGAAGACCCGGCCGCCATCCTCGTCCCGGTTCATGCCGAGGTCCAGGAAGTGACGCAGGAAGCGGCCGCTGAGCGATACGCCGAATCCGATGCTGTGACGGATGCCGTCCTGCTTGCGCATGTAGGCGGCGACGTCCCGCACGGCGGCGAAGCCGATGCCGTTCACCGTGGGCTCGGTGGCCTCATAGGTCAGCTCGTAGATGTGGCGTGGCGTGGCGGGCGTGCCGTAGGGCATCATCTGGATGGTGCGGCGATCGACCCAGCGCCAGCCGTCGGCGGGGATGCGGGTGCGCGGGTCGCTCTCGTTGGCGCGGACGGTCAGGCGGGCGCGCTGCATGTCGGCTGCGGGGTAGGGCAGGGGGATGCGGAAGGCGCCTTCGGGGCCACGGGTGCCGACCTGGAACTCGTGCCGGATACGCTGCGTGATCGGCAGGCCGTTCTCGGTCGCCACGGGAAGGCGGATGCGCATGCCGTTGTTGGCGGCGGGGGCCTCGGGCTGCCAGCCGGCCCAGACGACGGTGTAGCCGCGGCGGAAGGCGAAGCCGTTGCCGGCGTCGGCTGTGGTGCGGGGGTCGTTGACCATGCCGGCGGGCGATTCGCGGGCGTCGTTGAGCCAGGAGGGGACGTATTTGTTGCCGCGGTTGGGGACGTCGAGCAGCATGATGCGGCTGCCGCGGGCCGGGTCGGCGGGGCGCATGATCTCGACGTCGGTGTCGTATTCGACCATGCCGCGCGCGTTGCGGGGGGCCTTGTCGAGCAGCGCGATGCCGCGGTTGCCTGGGGCCGCGGGGTCGAGCTCGCCATGGGCGACGGCGCGGATGCGGACATAGGGGCCGGCGTCGCCGAAGCTGGCGCCGTTGGCGAACGGGATCTCCTCCAGGACCTGCAGGCGCGTGACGCGCGCATGGGCAGGGCCGGCGAGCAGCAGGCACAGGCCGGTTGCGGTCAGCAGGCGCATGGATTTCCCTCCGGACGGGCCGGTGTGCCGGCTTCTATGGGAAGGCTGCTTGGTTCGGGACCGGGCTGTCAATGAAACTGCATCCAGAATCCTACTTTCCCCTTTAGCCTACTCTGAAATGTTCTATATTTGGGCCATAACCCAGGGAGGCTACCCCCCATGCGTCGCAGTTCCGCCGTGATCACCGCCATTGCCGTGGCTGCCCTGGCGTTCGCGCCATCGTTCGCCGATGCGCGGGCCGGGTCCGGCAGCTCGTCCGGCAGCCGAGGGAGCCGGACGTTCTCCGCCCCGCCGTCGACCAGCACCGCGCCGTCCACGGCAGCGCCGATGGAGCGCAGCATGGCGCAGCGCCCGTCGCCGTCCGCCCCGGCCGGCGCAGGTGCTCCGGCGCCGCAGCGTTCGGGCTTCGGGTCCGGGCTGATGGGCGGTCTGGCCGGCGGCCTGCTGGGCGTGGGCCTGGGCGGCTTGCTGATGGGCAACGGCATGTTCGGCGGCGGCGGCGGCGGCATGGGCGGCTTCGGGTTCATCGGCTTCCTGCTGCAGATGGTGCTGCTGTTCTTCGTGGCGCGCTTCCTGATCCGCCTGTTCTTCCGGCGTCAGCAGCCGGCGATGGCCGGCGGCATGGCCCGCATGGGTGAGCCTGCGGCAATGGGCGGCGCCATGGGCGCGATCGGCGGCGGCGCACCCGCCGCCCCGCCGCTCTCCGTCAGCCCCGCCGACTTCCAGGCGTTCGAGCAGTTGCTGCAAGGCGTGCAGGCCGCCTGGTCCAACCAGGACCTGCGCGCGCTGAGCCAGATCGCGACGCCGGAGATGGTCAGCTACTTCTCCGAGCAACTCAGCGAACAGACCAGCCGCGGCGTCCGCAACAGCGTCACCGACGTGAAGCTGGAACAGGGCGACCTGGCCGAAGCCTGGTCGGAAGGCGCGCGCGAATACGCCACCGTCGCCATGCGGTTCTCGATGCTCGACGTCACGCGGGACTCGGGCGGGCGCGTCGTCGATGGCGACCTGGCGCTTCGTACGATGGCGACGGAAGTCTGGACCTTCGTCCGGGCGCCCGGCGGCAAGTGGCTGCTCTCGGCGATCCAGCAGTCCCGCTAAAGTCTGCGAAAACAACGGCCGCCGGGGCAACCCGGCGGCCGTTTCGATTCGATCGATGGGGCAGGATCACTGCATCATCTAAAGTTCACGTGCAGTATCGGGAAGCTGCCGTAAGACCCGCTCGCGCTTGGTTCGACAGACGCGAGGTCAGACGGTCGCATGAACGCGTTCACGCACGGTGGCAAGACACCGCATTATCGCGCTGTGTTCATCTCGGACACGCATCTCGGCACCCGTGGGTGCCGCAGCGACTTCCTGGCCGACTTCCTCGCCCGGATGTCCTGCGACACGCTGTACCTGGTCGGCGACATCGTCGACGGCTGGCGGCTGCGCAAGTCGTGGTTCTGGGACGCGGCCCACGACAAGGTCGTCCGCCTGGTCCTGAAGCACGCCCGCAACGGCACCCAGGTGATCTACATCCCCGGCAACCACGACGAGATGTTCCGCCCCTGGCTGCCGCTTGCGCCCGAGGACAAGGGACTGGAAGTCGCGGGGATCACCGTCAAGAACGAGGCCGAGCACACGACCGCCGACGGACGCCGCCTGCTGGTGATCCACGGCGACGAGTTCGACGGGGTGATGCGGTATGCGAAGTTCCTCGCGATCCTGGGCGACGGCGCCTATGTCACCGCGCTGGTCGTCAATCGCTGGTTCAACACGGCCCGGCGCTGGTTCGGCTATCCCTACTGGTCGCTCAGCCAATGGCTCAAGCACCAGGTGAAGGGCGCCGTGAAGGCGATCGACCGGTTCGAGACCGCACTCGCCGAAGAGGCCCGTCGACGCGGCTTCGACGGCGTCGTCTGCGGCCACATCCACCATGCCGAGATGCGGATGGTGAACGGCATCCTCTACTGCAACGACGGCGACTGGGTCGAAAGCTGCACGGCGCTGGTGGAGCACCAGGACGGGCGGCTGGAGCTGGTGGACTGGGCGGCGGTCAACCGGCTGTCGTTCTTCGCGCCGCGCGGGGCCGTGGTGGCGGAGCCCGCGTGACGCCGTGAGGATCCTCATCGTCTCGGACGCCTGGCACCCGCAGGTCAATGGCGTCGTGCGCACGCTGTCGATGCTGGCGGCGGAGCTGATGGCGATGGGGCACGAGACGGACGTGCTGGGCCCCGACCGGTTCCATACCGTGGGGATGCCGACATACAGCAGCATCAAGCTCGCGCTGTTCCCGGCCCGGCGCCTTGCCGGCATGATCGAGGCGTTCCGCCCCGACGCGCTGCACGTCGCGACGGAGGGACCGCTGGGATGGGCCGCGCGGCGTTGGGCGATGCGGCACGGCATGCCGTTCTCCACGTCGTTCCACACCCGCTTCCCCGAGTATCTGCATGCGCGGACCCGGATGCCGTTGGGCCTGGGCTATGCGCTGCTGCGGCGGTTCCACAACCGTGGTGCCGCGACGCTGGTGGCGACCGGCAGCCTGCGGTCGGAACTGGCGCAGCGCGGGTTCAGCAACCTGCGGCCCTGGACGCGCGGCGTCGATCTGGCCGGGTTCAGCCCGGATCGGGCGGCGGCGGTGTGGTCGTTGCCGCGGCCCATCTTCCTGTCGGTCGGGCGGGTGGCGGTGGAGAAGAACCTGGACGCGTTCCTGCGGCTGGACCTGCCGGGGTCGAAGGTCGTGATCGGCGACGGGCCGCAGCGGGAGGCGCTGCAGCGCGCGCACCCCGGCGTGCTGTTCGCGGGCGAGATGCATGGCGCGGCGCTCGCGCGGGCCTATGCGGCGGCGGACGTGTTCGTGTTCCCGTCGCGGACGGACACGTTCGGGCTGGTGCTGCTGGAAAGCCTGGCCTGCGGGACGCCGATCGCGGCGCACCCGGTGACGGGGCCGGCGGACATCCTGGAGGGCGCGCCGTCCGGGGTGGGCGCGCTGGACCACGACCTGCGGCGGGCGGCGATGCGGGCGCTGGACGGGGACCGTGCGGCGTGCCGGCGCCATGCGGAGCGGTTTTCGTGGCGGGCCTGCGCGGAGGCGTTCCTGGCCGGGTTGGCGCCGCGGACGACGTAGGGGCTGCTGGAACGGGGAGGGAGGGGCTCTGCCCTTCACCCGCTGGGGCCAAGGCTCCAGACCCCGATTCTCTGAATTGCTGGATTTCAAAGGCTTGCGCGCACGGTGTTCGCTTGCCCGTGGGCGGCGCGCTCCATAGTGTCGCGCCATGGGTCGTTTCCTTCTGCGCCGGGCCATCCTGGCCGTGCTGGTCTGCATGACGGTGCTGGTGATCAGCTTCGCGCTGACCCGCGTCGCCGGCGACCCGGCGCTGGCCGTCGCCGGTCCGCAGGCCAGTGCGGAGGACGTGGCCGCCATCCGTACCGCCTACGGGCTGGACCGGCCGCTGCCGGTGCAGTTCGTGGAATGGGCGGGCAATGCGGCGCGGGGGGACCTCGGCCGGTCGTACCTGTTCCGCGAGCCCGTCGCCAACCTGATCGCGGCGCGGCTGCCGGTCACCATCACGCTGGGGCTGGTCGGCCTGTCGTTCGCGCTGCTGATCGCGATCCCGCTGGGGATCGTCGCGGCGTTGAACGAGGGGCGGCCGGTGGATCGCCTGGTGACGCTGGTCGCGCTGTTCGGGCAGGCGTTGCCCAGCTTCTGGCTGGCGCTGCTGCTGATCATCGGCTTCGGGCTGCGGCTTCAATGGCTGCCCATCGCCGGGCTGGACGACTGGACCGGCTACGTGCTGCCCGGGCTGGTGCTGTCGTTCTCGGCCATTCCCGCGCTGATGCGGCTGACGCGCTCCGGCATGATCGACGCCATGGGGTCCGACTACATCCGCACCGCCCGGGCGGGCGGGTTGTCGCGGCTGAGCATCGTGCTCAAGCACGCGCTGCGGAACGCGGCGATGCCGGTCGTGGCGATCGCCGCGGTGCAGTTGGGCTTCATGCTGGGCGGGTCGATCGTCATCGAGGCCGTCTTCAACCTGCCCGGCGTCGGCTACCTCGCGTGGGAGAGCATCAGCAAGAACGACTTCCCCTGCGTGCAGGCGGTCGTGCTGATCCTGGCGCTGATCTATATCGGCCTGACCCTGGGCGCCGACCTGCTGAACGCCGTGCTCGACCCCAGGCTCCGCACCGCGTGACGCGCTATGTCGCCACCGGGCTGGGCCTGCTGATCGTGGGCTTCGCCCTGCTTGTCGCGCTGTTTGGCCCCAGCCTCGTGCAGCACGACCCGTTCAGCCAGGACCTGATGAACCGGCTGAAGCCGCCGATGTGGATGGGGGGGACGGAACTCCACCCGTTCGGCACCGACCAGCTGGGGCGCGACTACCTGGCCCGGCTGGTGTACGGCGCCCGCATCTCGTTGCTGATCGGGGCCTGCGCGGCGCTGACCAGCGGGGTGATCGGGATCACGCTCGGCGTCGTGGGCGGGTTCTTCGGCGGGCGGGTCGACGACGCCGTCATGTTCGTTATCACGTGCCGGTTGAGCATCCCGCTGATCCTGGTCGCGCTGGCCATCGTGTCCGCGGTGGGGGCGTCGCTGACGATCGTCGTGCTGACCCTGGGGCTGCTGCTGTGGGACCGGTTCGCGGTCGTCGCGCGCACGACGACGATGCAGGTGCGGACGCTGGACTACGTGGCGGCGGCGCAGGCGGCCGGGGCGTCACGGTGGCACGTGCTGGCGCGGGAGGTGCTGCCGAACATCGCGAGCCACCTGGTCGTGGTCGCGACGCTGGAGGTCGCGCTGGCGATCCTGCTGGAGAGCGTGCTGTCGTTCCTGGGCCTGGGCGTGCCGGCGCCGCTGCCGTCCTGGGGGCTGATGATCGCCGAGGGCAAGGACTACATGTTCTTCGAGCCCTGGGTCATCCTGGTGCCCGGCGTCGCCCTGTTCGTGCTGGTGCTGGGCATCAACCTGGTCGGCGACGGGCTGCGCGACATGTTCGGGGTTGCCCGCCGTGTCTGATCCGGTGCTGGAGGTGGCGGACCTGCGGGTCCGGTTCGGCGCGACCGAGGCCGTGCGCGGCGCGGGCTTGCAGGTGCTGCGGGGCGAGACGCACTGCCTGGTCGGCGAAAGCGGCTGCGGCAAGTCCGTCACCGCGCTGGCCGTCATGGGGCTGCTGGCCCGCGGCGCCGTCCGCTCCGCCGCCGCCATCCGCTTCCAGGGCCAGGACATCGCCGGCCTGTCCGACCGCGCCATGGGCAAGCTGCGCGGCGACCGCATCGGCATGATCTTCCAGGAGCCGATGACGAGCCTCAACCCGGCCTACACCGTCGGCTCGCAGATGACCGAGGTGTTCCGCCGCCATCGCGGCGGCACCCGGGCGGCGGCGGCGGAGCGGGCGACGGAGCTGCTGGCCCGCGTCGGCATGGCGAACCCCGGCCTGCGCCTGGGTCAGTTCCCCCACCAGCTCAGCGGCGGGCTGCGGCAGCGCGTGATGATCGCGATGGCGCTGATGTGCGGGCCGGAGCTGCTGATCGCGGACGAGCCGACGACGGCGCTGGACGTGACCGTCCAGGCCGGGATCCTGCGCCTGCTGGCCCGGTTGCAGGCGGAGATGGGCCTGGCGCTGCTGCTGATCACGCACGACCTCGGCGTGGTGGCGCGCGTCGCCCACCGTGTCAGCGTCATGTATGCGGGCCAGGTGATCGAGAGCGCGTCGGCCGCGGACCTGTTCGCGCGCCCCACGCACCCCTATACGCGCGGCCTGCTGGCCAGCGTGCCGGTGCCCGGCAAGGTGCGGCGGGACGAGCCGTTGGGCAGCATCCCCGGCACCGTGCCGCGCATCCAGGCGGGCTTCGCCGGGTGCGGGTTCCGGGACCGCTGCGCGCACGCCATGCCGGATTGCGCGGTCGACGTGCCGCTGCGGCAGCGCGGGCCGGGTCACGACTACCTGTGCCGGCTCGACGCATGACGCCCGCGATCGAGATCCGGGAGGTCACGAAGCACTTCCGCGGGGTGCGCGCGGTGGATGGCGTGACCCTATCGGTCCCCACCGGCGGCGTCATGGGCATCGTGGGCGAGAGCGGGTGCGGCAAGAGCACGCTGGCCCGCATCGTGCTGGGCCTGATGCCGCCGACCGGTGGCGAGGTGCGGGTCGAGGGGCAGGTGCTGGCGACCATGGACCGCCGCGCGCGCGCGCGGCTGATCCAGCCGGTGTTCCAGGACCCCTATTCCAGCCTCAACCCACGCCAGCGCATCCGCGACATCGTCGCCCTGCCGCTGCGGGCGCAGGGTCGGCGCGACGTCGACGGCCCGGTTGCCGAGATGCTCGCACGCGTCGGCCTGCCCGGCGCGATGGCGGACCGGTTTCCCGCCCAGCTCAGCGGCGGGCAGAGGCAGCGCGTGGCCATCGCCCGCGCGCTGGTGCTCCGCCCCCGCATCGTGGTGTGCGACGAGCCGACGAGCGCGTTGGACGTCTCCGTGCAGGCGCAGATCCTGAACATGCTGGCGGAACTGCGGGCGGAGCTTGGGCTGACGCTGGTGTTCATCAGCCACAACCTGGCCGTGGTGGAGCACATCGCGACCGAGGTCGCCGTCATGTACCTCGGCCGCGTCGTGGAGCAGGCGCCGGTGGACGAGCTGTTTGCCCACGCGAAGCACCCCTACACCCGCGCCCTGCTCGCCAGCGTGTTGACGCCCGAGCCGGGCTTGGGCATCCCCGACAGCGGCCTGGGCGACGCGGTGCCGGACCCCGCCAACATCCCGGCGGGTTGCCGGCTGCACCCGCGGTGCCCGGTGGCGGTGGAACGATGCGCGACGGACAGCCCGGCCGGGCTTACGGCGCAGGGGCGGCTGGTGGAGTGCCTGCTGGCGGCGGATTGAGAGGCGTGCGCTCCGGCCCGTTGGTACGTGGAATGGTGGGCTGCGCGAGGGCTTGCCCGCCCTACGGGGTGCGACTGGTCACGGGATCTTGCTGGTGCCCATCGGCTTCGTGCGCGCCGTCTTTTCCGCCACGCCGCTCACGCCCTCGCGCCGGGTCAACTCCGCCCAGACCTGGTCGGGCGCAACGCCGGCCGCGACCCACATGACGATCAGGTGGTAGAGGACGTCCGCGCTCTCGTTCACCAGGGCGGCGGGGTTGCCGGCGACGGCCTCGATGAGGCACTCGACCGCCTCTTCCCCGAACTTCTGCGCGACCTTCGCGGGACCGCGAGACAGCAGGCGGGCGGAGTGGCTGCGGGCGGGGTCGGCGGTGCGGCGGTCGAGGATGACGGCGTGCAGCCGGTCCAGCACGGCGGCACCGGATGCGGGCAGGGGCTTGAGGGCCTTGGTCGGCTTCTTGGGCATCAGGCGGCGACCCTCGGCAGGCGCACGGGCAAGCCGGCCGCGGCGAGCGCGTGCTTGACCTGCGGCACGGTGAAGGTCCCGAAATGGAACACGCTGGCGGCCAGCAATCCGGTGGCGCCGGCCCGGGCGCCATCCGCGAAATGCTCCAGCGTGCCGACCCCGCCCGAGGCGACGACGGGGACGCGCACGGCCCCGCACACGGCGCGCAGCAGATCGAGGTCGAAGCCCTGCCCGGTGCCGTCGCGGTCCATGCTGGTCAGCAGGATCTCGCCGGCGCCGCGGGACGCGACGTCCGCGCACCAGCCGACGGCGTCCATCCCGGTCGCGGTCCGCCCGCCATGGGTGAACACCTCCCACCGGCCAGGTCCCGTGGCGCGCGCATCGACGGCGACCACGACGCATTGGCTGCCGAACTTCTCCGCCGCCTGGTTCACGAGGCCGGGCCGGGCGACCGCGGCCGAGTTCATGCTGCACTTGTCGGCGCCGGCCAGCAGCAGGCGGCGCATGTCGTCCGTGGTGCGCACGCCGCCGCCCACCGTAAGCGGCAGGAACACCCGCGCCGCCGTGCGCGACACGACGTCCAGGATGGTGTCGCGGTTCTCGTGGCTCGCGGTGATGTCGAGGAAGGTCAGCTCGTCCGCGCCGGCCGCATCGTAGATCGCGGCCTGCTCGACCGGGTCCCCGGCGTCGCGCAGGGCGACGAAGTTGACCCCCTTGACGACCCGGCCGTCCTTCACGTCCAGGCACGGAATGACCCGAAGCTTCAGCATAGGGTCCATACACGGCGCTCCGCGATTCGTTGCAAGCGCCACACCGGAATAGCTGTCAGTCGTCTAGACCAATCCGTCTGTTATCCACGCATTAGCGCCAAGGCGGCCGACAGGTCCACGCGTCCGTCATACAATGCCCGCCCGACGATCGCGCCGCCGATCGTGCCGCGTGCGGCTGCCGCGGACTCGACGAGCGCGCGCAGATCACCCAGCGAGCCCACGCCGCCGCTGGCGATGACGGGCGTCCGCAGCCGATCCGCGAGGGCGCGGGTGGCCTCGAGGTTGAGGCCCTGCAGCATCCCGTCCCGGGCGATGTCGGTGTAGATGATCGCAGCGACGCCCGCGTCCTCGAACCGGAGTGCGAGGTCGGTTGCGGGCAGGGTCGAGGTTTCGGCCCATCCCTCCGTGGCGACCATGCCCTCCCTGGCGTCGATGCCCACTGCGATGCGGCCCGGGAAGGCGCGGCAGGCGTCGTGCACCAAGGCGGGGGTCTTCACGGCCGCGCTGCCCAGGATGACGCGGGCGACGCCAGCCTGGATCCAGGCCTCGATCCCCGCCATGCCGCGGATGCCGCCGCCCAGCTGCACCGGCACGCGGGCGGCGGCCAGGATGGCCGCGACGGCGCCCGCGTTCACCGGCCGCCCGGCGAAGGCGCCGTCGAGATCGACGACATGCAGCCATTCGCAGCCGGCGTCCTGCCAGGCGCGCGCCTGCGCGGCCGGGTCGTCGGAGTAGACGGTGGCCTGGTCCATGTCGCCCCGGCGCAGCCGCACGCAGGCGCCGCCCTTCAGGTCGATCGCGGGATAGAGGATCACGCTTTCGGGTCGCTTTGCAGCAGCTTGTGGAAGTAGATCCCGCGGATCGTCCGTCCGGCGACGCGGGCATAGGCCGGGTGCTCGCCCCAGCGCATGTATCCCAGCGTGTCGTACAGCCGGATCGCCGCCTCCTGCGTCTCCCGCACATCCAGGTTCAGCACCTGGTAGCCGAGCGCGCGGGCGCCGTCCTCGACGCGGGTCGTCAGCAGGCGGGCGAGGCCGTGGCCGCGGGCGTAGGGGGCGATGAAGGCGTGGGTCAGGGTCGCCGCGAAGGCCTGCGCCTCGTTGTTGCGCGGCGGGCGCACCAGCTGCGCGCTGCCGACGATCACGTCGTCGAGGCGGGCGAGGAACAGCTCCCGCTCCGGCACGATGAGCACGCCGCGGAAGTAGCGTTCCAGCGCCAGGCGGCCGGGCGATTTGACCCAGCCGAAGCCGCCGCCGTCGAGGATGGCGGCGTCCGCGGCCTCGCACAGCGCCTGCAGGTCGTCGTCCGCCAGCTCGGTCGCGCGTTCGACGGACAGGCTGTGGGCGGGGGCCTCACTCAAGGCGCCCAGCGCAGGAAATTGCCGAGGATGCGGAGGCCGACGGCCTGGCTCTTCTCGACGTGGAACTGCGTGCCGGCTCGGTTGCCGCGGGCGACCAGCGCGGGGACGGGGCCGCCATACTCCGTCGTGGCGACGACGTCCGCGGGGTCGGCGTCGCGGAGCGCGTAGCTGTGGACGAAATAGGCGTGGTCGCCGGGCTCCAGCCCGTCCAGCAACGGATGGGCGCCGGGGGCGAAGTCCAGCACGTTCCAGCCCATCTGCGGCAGGCGCAGGCCGGTGGCGGTCATCTCGGCCACGTCGCCGTCGATCCAGCCGAAGCCCGGGGTTTCCCGGTGTTCGAGGCCGCGCCGGGCCATCAACTGCATGCCGACGCAGATGCCGAGGAAGGGCCGGCCGGCGGCGGCGCTGGCCTCGACCGCGTCGCGCAGGCCGGGGATGGCGGCAAGGCCCTGGGCGCAGTCGGCGAAGGCGCCCTGCCCGGGCAGCACGACACGGTCGGCGGCGGCGACTGCGACGGGATCGGACGTGATCGACACCTGGGCGGCGATGCCGGCCTGGTCGGCGGCGGCCTCCAGCGCGCGGGCGGCGGAGGCCAGGTTGCCGCTGCCGTAATCGACGACGGCGACGCGCATCATCACTGCATCCCGGCGTTGCCGGGACGCACCAACCCGGCCATGCCGGCCGCCAGGTCCGGCCGGTTCGACAGCAGCCGGCCCAACGCCGCATCCTCGTCCCGCGCCGCGACGACGTGCACCAGGTGGTAGCCCCGCCGCTCCAGCGACCAGCGCACCAGGTCCCGCCCCAGCAACCCGGCCAGCACCGCCAGCGTCCAGACCGCGACGCTGCGCACCGGCCCGGCAAGCACGCCCATGGCGACGGCCAGCAGCGCGCCGTGCAGCACGGCCGGTATCCAGGCCCGCTGCGTCGACAGCCACAGCGGACCGAAGGCGAAGGCGGGCCAGCTCCATCCCTCGCGCACCAGCACGGGGTGGCGGCCGGGCTTGAGGTGCGCGGTCCAGCCGGTCACAGGCTGCCCTTGGTCGACGGCACGACGCCGGCCGTGCGCGGGTCGGGCTCGGTGGCGGCGCGCAGCGCCCGGGCGGTCGCCTTGAAGCAGGCCTCGGCCACATGGTGCGCGTTGTGCCCGGCCTTCCGGGTCACGTGCAGCGTCATCAGCGCGTTCATGGCCAGCGCGCGGAAGAACTCCTCGAACAGCTCCGTGTCCATCGTGCCGATGGTGTCGCGCTCGAAGGCGACGGTCCAGGCGAGGAAGGGGCGGCCCGAGAGGTCGACCGCGGCCTCGACCAAGGCCTCGTCCATGGGCACGATCGCGTGGCCGAAGCGGCGGATGCCGCGCTTGTCGCCGACGGCCTCGGCGATGGCCTGGCCGATGACGATGCCCACGTCTTCGGTGGTGTGGTGGTCGTCGATGTGCAGGTCGCCCTTCGCGTCGACGTCGAGGTCGAACAGCGCGTGGCGGGCGAGCGCGGTCAGCATGTGATCGAGGAAGCCGACCCCGGTCGCAACCTGGCTGGCGCCGGTGCCGTCGAGGTCGAGCCGGACGGCGATCTGCGTTTCCGACGTGGTGCGGGTGAGTGCGGCGGTGCGGGCCATGCGCGGGCTGATAGCGGAAAGGGGCGGAGCGCGCTACCTGGCGCAGCCCGGGGAGCGGGATGGTTGTGGGCGGGCGATGGGGGCGGATGCTAGGCTGGTTCGTCGACAGGAGGTGGCATGAAGACCGTGAGCGTGCAGCAGGCGGAGACGAGCCTGTCGGAGCTGTTGTCGGAGGTCGAGGCGGGGGAGGACGTGGTGATCGCGCGAAGCGGCACGCCGGTGGTGCGGCTGGTGCTTGTGCGGCCGGTCGATGTGCCGCCGAGCGAGGGGGAGACAACCGAGCAAGGGCCAATCAACCGGCAGCCCGGTGCGCTGCGGCACTTGCCGGGCTGGCGCGATTTCGATCCGCTTACGTCCGACCTGTTCAAGCCGATGACCGACGAGGAACTCGCCGAGGAGGGCTGGCCGGTTTGAACCACATCGCCGATGCGTGTGCCCTGGTCGTGTTCCTTGGCGGCGGGCGAGCGAGAGAGATGATGGTCGAGGGCGCTCGGATCATGGCGATGGCCGATGTGGGGGTATTGCCGACGACGGTGTGGGAGATCACCCGCAAAGTATCGATCGGCAAGCTGGAGATGCCGGGAATGAAGTCGCTCACGGGGTTGCTCAGAGCGAACGGCTTCCGCTTCCTGCCGCTTAGTTGGGAAGACGCCGAGGCGGCGAACGATCTGCCGGAGCACCATCGCGATCTCATGGATCGGATGTTGATCGCAGCGGCGTTGCAGGCGGACCGGACCGTCATCACGACGGACCGCGTCTTCGAGCGGTATGGGGTCCGCACCGTCTGGTAGCCCCGCCATCCGGCCAGCCTGCCCAAACCTTGTGCAGCCCGGCCCGGCCGCCCACCTTAGCCGCCATCATGCAGACATCGAATCCGAACGACCCCATCGGCTGGCATGGGACGACCATCCTGTGCGTCCGCCGCGACGGCCGCGTCGCCATGGCCGGGGACGGCCAGGTCAGCCTCGGCCAGACCGTCATCAAGGGCAATGCCCGCAAGGTGCGCCGCATCGGCCACGGGGGCGCCGTGCTCGCGGGCTTCGCGGGCGCGACCGCCGACGCGTTCACGCTGCTGGAGCGTCTGGAAGCCAAGCTGGAGCGCTTCCCGAACCAGCTCGAACGCGCCTGCGTCGAGCTGGCGAAGGACTGGCGCACCGACCGCTACCTCCGCCGGCTGGAGGCCATGATGGCCGTCGCCGACGCGCAGCACAGCTACACGCTGACCGGCAACGGCGACGTGCTGGAGCCCGAGGACGGCGTCATCGCGATCGGCTCCGGCGGCAACTTCGCCATGGCGGCCGCGCGGGCGTTGATGACGATCGACGGGCTGGATGCGGAGGAGATCGCGCGCCGGGCCATGCGGATCGCGGGCGACATCTGCGTCTACACCAACCATTCCGTGATCGTGGAGAGCCTGTAAGTGGACGTTCCCACCTATTCCCCGCGCGAGATCGTGAGCGAGCTGGACCGCTTCATCGTGGGGCAGCAGGACGCCAAGCGCGCCGTGGCGATCGCGCTCCGCAACCGCTGGCGCCGGCAGCAACTGCCGGAGGGGCTGCGGGAGGAGGTCGTGCCCAAGAACATCCTGATGATCGGCCCGACCGGCTGCGGCAAGACCGAGATCGCGCGCCGGCTCGCACGCCTGGCGCAGGCGCCGTTCATCAAGGTGGAGGCGACGAAGTTCACCGAGGTCGGCTATGTCGGGCGTGACGTCGACAGCATCGTGCGCGACCTGGTGGAAGCCAGCATCGTCATGCTGCGCGAGGCGAGCCGCAAGGACGTGGCGGCAAAGGCGGAGCTGGCGGCCGAGGACCGGCTGGTCACAGCACTGGTGGGCGAGGGCGCGGGCGCCGAGACGCGCACGAAGTTCCGCCGGATGCTGCGCGACAACGAGCTTGAGGAGAAAGAGATCGAGGTCGCGCTGACCGACCAGGGGCCCGCCGCGATCGGCCAGATCGATCTGCCCGGCATGCCGCCGCAGCAGATGGCGAACCTCAGCGAGATGATGAAGGGCATGTTCGGCCGCAAGGAACAGCGCAAGCGGATGACGGTCGCCGCCGCCCGCGCGGCCCTGCAGCGGGAGGAAGCGGACCGCCTGCTGGACACCGATCAGTTGACGAAGGACGCGGTGACCCACGCCGAGGAGAACGGCATCGTCTTCCTGGACGAGATCGACAAGGTCTGCGCCCGCAGCAGCGAGGGCGGTTTCCGCGGCGGCGACGTATCGCGCGAAGGCGTCCAGCGGGACCTGCTGCCGCTGATCGAGGGCACGACGGTCACGACGAAGTACGGTCCGGTCAAGACCGACCACGTGCTGTTCATCGCCTCGGGCGCGTTCCATCTGGCCAAGCCCGCCGACCTGCTGCCGGAGCTGCAAGGCCGCCTGCCCATCCGCGTGGAGCTGGCGCCCCTGTCCCGGGACGATCTGCGCCGCATCCTGACGGAGCCGGAGCACAACCTGCTGGCGCAGTATTCGGCGCTGATGGGGACGGAAGGCGTGACCCTGGAGTTCGAACCCGGCGCCATCGACGCGCTGGCGGACCTGGCGGCGGACATCAACGACCGCGTGGAGAACATCGGCGCCCGGCGGCTGGCGACGGTGCTTGAGCGGCTGCTGGAGGAGATCAGCTTTTCGGCGACCGATCGCAGCGGGGAACATGTCAGGGTGGATGCCGCATATGTGAACGAGCGCGTGGCGCCGCTGGCGGCAAAAGGCGACCTCAGCCGGTTCATCCTGTAGGCGGAAACGCTGCATCGTGGCATGTTCCCGCCGTTCACGGATTCCCGTTACGGAGACCACGTATGCGTACCAAGATCCTTACTTTCGTCCTGATGGCCGGCACGGTCGTCGGCTGCGCCAGCAACCCGCCGCCGCCCCCGCCGATGGCCGTCGCGCCGCCGCCGCCCCCGCCCGCCCCCGTCGTCATGGGCCCGTTCGACGGCCTGTACAAGGGCGTGCCGTCGCTCGCAGCCGATGCCCCGCGCAACTGCCCGAAGGCCGGCAAGCCGGTCGCGGTCCGCGTCGCGAAGAACAGCACGTTCTCGATGATGAACACCGTGGGCATGATCGGCCCGGACGGGACCATCACCTCCCGCCCCGGCCGCGGCAAGGCAACGCTTTCGGGCAGCGCCGGCAATGGCCAGCTGAACCTCACGTCGGTTCGTGGCCCCTGCACGTACACGGCGCTGCTGACCAAGGCCTGATCCAGGCTCTCGGCTACGCTTACGGAACGGCCCCGCCTCGGCGGGGCCGGCTCGTTTCCGGCCCCGCCTCGGCGGGGTTGGCTCGTCTTCGGCTTCGCCTCGGCGGGGCCGTTTTCGTTGGTGCGCTTGACGCATCCCGCCACGGCCCGCACATCCGTCCCATGACCGATCCCTTTGTGCATCCCGAGGAACCCACCGCCGCCGCCGCCATCGAGGCGATCCGCGAGGAGTTCGACTTCCTCGACGACGAGGACATGCGGTACGAGCAGCTCCTGGCCCTCGCCAGGCGCCTCCCGCCCTTCCCCGCCGAATGGCGCGACGATGCGCACAAGGTGCCGGGCTGCCTGTCCCAGGTCTGGATGGAGGCGTCGCTGCAGGACGGGCGGCTGATGCTGGCCGGCGCGTCCGACGCGTTCCTGGTCGCGGGCCTGGTCGCGATCCTGCTCCGCATCTACTCCGGCCGCACGCCACAGGAGATCGCGGCCCTCGACCCCGGCTTCGTCGAGGAACTGGGGCTGGCGAAGATGTCGAGCAACCGCGGCAACGGAGTCGCCTCCATGGTGCGCCGCATCCGCGGGGTGGCCCAGGCCGCCGCGGCGCCCGGCGTGGCGCAGCCGGCGTGAGTCGCCTGCCTGGCGCAGCCGCCGCCAGGTGACCGACGCCACCCGCGTCGGCCTCGTGCTCGCGGCCTTCTTCGCCGCCGGCGCCATCAGCAGCGCCTACCTGCCGCTCTGGTTCGCCGACCACGGGCTGACGGCGGCCGAAATCGGCCTCGTGCTCGGTGTCTCGTCGTTGTTGCGCGTCGCCGCCGTGCCCGGTGGCGGATGGGTTGCCGACCGGCTGGGCCGCCGCCCGCTGGTCGTCATGGCCGCCGCCGGCCTGGCGGGCGCAAGCGCCGCAACGCTGCCATTGTTGCACGGCGTGGGGCCGCTGCTCGGGGCGATGGTCGTGTTCGGCGCCGCGGCTTCGCTGCTGGCGCCGCTGACGGATGCCGTGACGCTGGCCCTGTCGGCGGCGGGGCGGCTGGAATACGGCCGCACCCGCGCGTGGGGCTCGATCGCCTACATGGCGGCCACCGCGGGCGCCGGGTGGCTGCTGGTGCGGACGGGGACGGCGTCGGTGCCGTGGCTGCTGGCGGGCGGATATGCCGCGGCCGCCCTGTTCGCGCTGCGCCTGCCCGACGTCACGCCACCCGCCCGGCGGCAGGGCGCCGCCGCGGGCCCGTTCCGCATCCCGGCCTTCCGCCTCGCCCTGGTCGCCACCGCGCTGATCCAGGGATCGCACGCCGCCTATTACAGCTTCGCCCCGCTGCACTGGCGGGCGGCCGGGATCAGCGACGGCACGATCGGCCTGCTGATCGCCGAGGGCATCGTGGCCGAGATCGCGCTGTTCCTGTGGGGCCGCGCCTGGATCGAACGGATGGGCCCGGCCCGGCTGACCGCGCTGGCGGCCGCGGCCTGTCTCGTCCGCTGGACGGCGACCGCGGCCACGACCGACATCGCGGCGTTGGCGGCTGTCCAGCTGCTGCACGCCGTCACCTTCGCCTGCCAGCATCTGTCGGCGATGCTCGTGCTGCGCGGGTTGCCCGCCGAGCGGGCGGCGATGGCGCAGACGCTGATGGCGGCGCTCGGGTTCTCGTTGCCGACGGCGGTGCTGGTCTGGGTGTCCGGCCAGCTGTATGCGCCGCTGGGCGGGCTGGTGTTCCTGCCCATGGCCGCGGTCGGGGGCGCCGCGCTGCTTACGGTTGCGGGGCTGTGGCGGGTGCAGCAGGGGCCACCGCCCCGCCGATGAGCTCGATCTGCCGTGCCATCCGGCCCAGGGCGGGATGGTCGCGGTCCGGGGCCGGGCCGGCGGGCAGGGGCATGCCGGACGCCAGCGCCGCGAAGGCCGTCGCCGCCCAGTGCCGCCAGGCGCGCAGCGTCGCGGCGTCGCCCCCGGCCTGGGCCGGCTCGTGCTGGAACGCCAGAAGGCGGCCGGCCAGGCGGCGCAGCGCCGCATCCACCACCATCGCCGTGTCGGCGTCGGTGCGGGTCTGGCGCGGCTCCTGCAAGGCGCGAGAGATCGCGGTTTCCAGGTTGTTGCTCGCGCGCCCTGCGCCGCGCCGGGCGGTTTCCAGCGCGGCCGGGTCGGCTGCGGCCGGGTCGATCAGGGCGGCCAGTTCGAGGTCGGCGTAGGCGGCGTGGGCGGCAATGGCGGCGGCGATCGCCTCCCGCACCCGCGCCGGCTCCCAGCTCGGCCACAGCAGCGCGCCGCCGGCGACGGCCAGCAGGCCCCCCAGGACGGTGTAGCCGGCGCGAAGGGCGGCGATGACGAACTCGCTTTCGCCGGGACGGCCCAGCTCGCTCAGCAGCACGACCATGGGGGTGAGGAAGGTCATGAACAGGCCGAAGCTGACGGCGCGGACCGCGAAGGCGGCGACGGCCAGGGGGGCCAGCACGGCCGCGGTGGCGAGCGGGCCATGCACGATGGCGGCGATCCCGGCCGCGCCGATGCCGCCCAGGACGGTTCCCGCCCCACGCTCCAGCGCACGCTGCCATGTGGTGGCGAAGAAGGGCTGCAGGGTGAGCACCAGGGTGATCGTCAGCCAATGCGCATAGGCGTCCCCGATCGACAGCGTCACGGCCAGCGCCGGCCCGGCCACGGCGGCGGCGCGCGCCGCGTGGCGCAGCACGGCCGAGTTCCACCCCAGGTTGGCGCGCAGCGGTCCCATCATCCGGTCACGCCAGGACGGGCCGTCACCGCCGGTGCCGTCGGGCGCCACCACCGTCCCGCCGGGCACCAGGCCGCCGGGCGTGGTCAGCAGCAGGGCGATGCGCAGGCGGGAGACGAGGGCGTCCGCCAGCGCGGCGAGGGCGGGAAGGCCGGACAGCGGCGCCATGGCGTCGATCAGCCGCTCGGTCATGGCGGCGACGGCCGGGTCGTCCTCGGCATGGTCGCGGGCGGTCGCGTCGGCGAGGGCGGCGAGCAGCAGCCGGAGCGCCGGCAAAGGCCGGGCGGCGGCGGCGCGGGTCGCGGGGTCGGCGTGCTCCAGCACGTCCGAGAGGGCGATGAGCACGCCGAAGACCTGGTCCGCCGCCTCGATCTGGATGACCGATTGATTGGCGCGGAGGCTGCCGGCCCCGCGGATGCGGACGGTGTCGAGCACCAGCGCGCGCGCCGCCTCGATCCCGTCGCGAACGTGGCGGCGATGCGCGCGGGCGTGGCTCTCCCAGGTCTGCGGATCGGCGCCGTCCAGCAGGGGAACCAGATCGGCGACGAGGGCGCCCAGACTGCGGAACACGCGGGCGACGGCGCGGCGGGCGGGGCGGTAGGGGTGCAGGCGCCAGATGACCATGGTCAGCAGCAGCGCCCAAAGGCTGCCGCCCGCGAACAGCCCGGCCAGCACCAAGGCGTCGTGCGCAGGCTCCACCCTGTCCAGCGAGAGCACGGTCACGACGACGAGCAGGTTGCCGACCTGCATGGGCGACTGGCCCCAGGCCCGGGCGAAGCTGGCGCAGAACACGACCAGGACGGCGGCGGGGACGACGACTCCCAGGCCGAAGGGGCGCAGCAGCCCGAATCCCAGCGTCAGCATGGCGCCGACCACGGCGAAGGCCAGCAGCGCCGGGACGCGCCGCCGCACCGGGCCGCCGGAGTCGCAGAGGCAGGTCAGCAAGGCGCCCAGGGCCGCCTCGGTCAGCCCCGGGATGTGCAGCCATTCGTCCAGCAGCGCGATCGCGGCGACGGCGAGGGCGGCGCGGACGCCCTCCGCGAGGCTGATCGCGCGGAGGTCGAGGCTGACCGGCAGGCGGGAGAGGTCCGCCTGCGGCCCGGCACGCAGGCGGAAAGGCGTCAGGCGGCGCGGGCCATCTGACGCAGCACGTAATGCAGGATGCCGCCGTTCTTGTAGTACTCGACCTCGTCCGCCGTATCGACGCGGCACATGACCGGGACCGTGTCGACGTGGCCGTTGCTGCGGTGGATGACCAGGTGCAGGTCCATGCGCGGGGAGAGCTGTTCGAGGCCCAGGACGTCCATGGTTTCCGTGCCGTCGAGGTTCAGGGACTGGCGGGTCGCGCCGTCCTTGAACGTCAGCGGCAGGACGCCCATGCCGACCAGGTTGCTGCGGTGGATACGCTCGAAGCTTTCCACCACCACGGCCTTGATGCCCAGCAGGGCGGTGCCCTTGGCGGCCCAGTCGCGGCTGCTGCCCATGCCGTATTCCTTGCCGCCGAACACGATCAGCGGCACGCCCTCGGCCTTGTAGCGCATGGCGGCGTCGTAGATGGGCAGTTGCGTGCCGCTGGGCTGGTGCCTGGTCCAGCCGCCTTCGACGCCGGCCACCATCTCGTTCTTGATGCGGATGTTGGCGAAGGTGCCGCGCATCATGACCTGGTGATTGCCGCGGCGGGCGCCGTAGCTGTTGAAGTCGCGCTGCATGACCTGGTGCTCGCCCAGGTAGTCGCCGGCCGGGCTGTCGCGCTTGATGTTGCCGGCGGGGCTGATGTGGTCGGTGGTGATGTTGTCGGCGAACAAGGCGAGGACCCGGGCGCCCTTGATGTCGCCGATGGGGGCGGGGGTCATCGTCATGCCCTCGAAGTAGGGCGGGTTCTGGACATAGGTGCTGCCGCCGTTCCAGCGGTAGGTCTGGCTGCCGACGTCGACCTCGATCGCCTGCCACTCCTTGGTGCCCTTGAACACCTCACCGTAGCGCTTGATGAACTGGTCGCGGCCCAACGCCTGGTGGACGGCGGCCTCGATCTCGGCGTTGCTGGGCCAGATGTCGCGGAGATACACGGGCTGGCCGTCATGGCCGGTGCCGAGGGGGGCCGTCGTGATGTCCTCGTTCATGGTGCCCAGCAGGGCGTAGGCGACGACGAGCGGCGGGCTTGCGAGGTAGTTGGCGCGGACGTTGGGGTGGACCCGGCCCTCGAAGTTGCGGTTGCCGGACAGCACGCTGACGGCGACGAGCTTGTTGTCCTCGATCGCGTCGGCCACGGCGTCGTCGAGCGGGCCGGAGTTGCCGATGCAGGTGGTGCAGCCGTAGCCGACGAGCTGGAACCCCAGGGCGTCCAGCTCGGTGCTGAGGCCGGCGCGGTCCAGGTACTCGGTCACGACCTGGCTGCCGGGGGCGAGCGAGGTCTTGACCCAGGGGCGGGGCGTCAGGCCCTTGGCGCGCGCCTTCTTGGCCAGCAGCCCGGCGCCCAGCATCACATAGGGGTTGCTGGTGTTGGTGCAGCTCGTGATCGCGGCGATGACCACGTCGCCGTGCGTGATCTCGTAGTTGGTGCCGGCGACGGCGACGCGCTTGCCGACGTCGTTGGCGGGAACGCCGAGGCTCTTCGTGAGGTCCGTCTTGAACGCGGCGGTCGCGTCCTTCAGCAGCACGCGGTCCTGCGGGCGCTTGGGGCCGGCGATGCTGGGCAGGACCGTCGACAGGTCCAGCTCGACGACGTCGGTGAAGACGGGCTCGGCGGACCCGGGCTCGACCCACATGCCCTGGGCCTTGGCGTAGGCTTCCACGAGCGCGATCCGCTCCTCGTGCCGGCCGGTCAGGCGCAGGTAGTCGATGGTGCCGGCGTCGACCGGGAAGAAGCCGCACGTGGCGCCGTACTCCGGCGCCATGTTGGCGACGGTGAGACGGGTGGATACGGCGAGGCCGGCGAGGCCGGGACCGAAGAACTCGACGAACTTGCCGACGACGCCCTTCTTGCGGAGAACCTGCGTGACCACCAGCGCGAGGTCGGTCGCGGTGCTGCCCTCGGGCAGGGCGCCCGTCAGGCGGAAGCCCACGACGTCGGGGATCAGCATGGCGATGGGCTGGCCGAGCATGGCCGCCTCCGCCTCGATCCCGCCGACGCCCCAGCCCAGGACGCCGATGCCGTTGGCCATCGTCGTGTGGCTGTCGGTGCCGAACAGCGTGTCGGGATAGGCGATGGTCTGGCCTTCGGACTCGCCGGTCCAGATGGTTTCGGCCAGGTATTCGACGTTCACCTGGTGGCAGATGCCGGTGCCGGGCGGGACGACGCGGAAGTTGTTGAAGGCGCCCTGGCCCCAGCGGAGAAAGGTGTAGCGCTCGGCGTTGCGCTCGAACTCCACGGTGACGTTCTTGTCGAGCGCATCCTTGGAGGCGGAGAAGTCGACCATGACGGAGTGGTCGATGACGAGGTCGACGGGGACCAGCGGGTTCACCTGCTCGGGCACGCCGCCCAGGGTGGTGATGCCGTCGCGCATGGCGGCGAGGTCGACGACGGCGGGGACGCCGGTGAAGTCCTGCATCAGGATGCGTGCGGGGCGGAACGGGACCTCGCGGGTGCTGGTGCCGGCGTCGGCCCAGTCGGCGATGGCGCGGGCGTCGTCGACGGTGTAGCTGGCGCCGTTCTCGAACCGCAGGATGTTCTCCAGCAGGATCTTGAGGCTGACGGGGAGGCGGGAAACGTCCTTGTTCAGCGCCTTCGCCGCGGCGGGCAGCGAGAAGTAGGTGTATGCCTTGCCCGCGGCGGTGAGGCTGGTCCGGGTTCCGAGGCTGTCGTGCCCGATCATGTTCATCGCTGCGGGGCCTTTTCGTCTGATTGTTCGCGTGGGGTGCGCGGTCTTGTCCGTGCGGGGCTTAAACCATACAGGTCGTGGGGGCGTCCACACGGCGCGCCGCATATATGGTGTCATGCAAACGGGGGACCGTGATTTGGGCGGCCTGGTCGCGACCGGCGTCTCGGCATTCCGGGGGGAACGGCTGGTGCTGCGCGACGTGTCGCTGGCCGTGGAGCCCGGTGGCGCGCTGCTGCTGCTGGGCGCGAACGGCGCCGGCAAGAGCACGCTGCTGCGGGTGCTGGCCGGGCTGAAGCGGCCGGATGCGGGGGCGGTCACGTGGCGGGGGGCGGATGTGGGGGAGGGTGGCGTCGCTTATCTGGGGCACCTCGATGCCGTGAAGCCCGGTCTGACCGTGCGGGAGAACCTGGCGTTTCCGCCGCTGCGACGGGACGCGCCGGACGTGCTGGGGCTGGCGCCGCTGGCCCACGTGCCCGGGCGGATGCTGTCGGCGGGGCAGAAGCGGCGGGTGGCCCTGGCGCGGCTGGTGGGCAGCGGGGCCGGGCTGTGGCTGCTGGACGAGCCGACGCTGGGGCTGGACGCGGACTCGGTGGCGGCGCTGGGCGCGCTGCTGGCGGCGCATCGCGGGGCCGGGGGCGTGGTGGTGGCGGCAACGCATCTGCCGCTGCCGCTGCCGGGTGCGGGGGAGATGCGGCTTGCTGCTCCCTTTCCGCTCGGGAGAGGGTTGGGGTGAGGGCCTGGTGCGCGTACGCGGCCGGCGCGGGAGCGTGCGCGTGATCGCCGTGGCGCTGCTGAAGCGGGAACTGCGCCTGTCCGTCCGCCACGGCGCCGACACGCTGGCGGCCGTGCTGTTCTTCGTGCTGGCTGCGGCGCTGTTCCCGCTCGCCATCGGCCCGGCGCCAGAGACGCTGGCGCGGCTGGCGCCCGGCATCGTCTGGGTCGCGGCGTTGCTGGCGGCGTTGCTGCCGCTGGACCGGTTGTTCGGGGCGGAGTTCGAGGACGGATCGCTGGACCAGTTGCTGGTGTGCGGCCTGCCGGCGGGCGTGGTGGCGGGGGTGAAGGCGTTGGCGCACTGGCTGGGGACCGGGCTGCCGTTGCTGCTGGCGGCCGGGCCGGTGGCGGTGATGCTGCAGCTGCCGGGGGAGCTGGTGCCGGTGCTGCTGGCCGGGTTGCTGCCGGGGACGCTGGCGCTGTCGCTGCTGGGGACGCTGGGGGCGGCGGTCGTCGTGGGCGCGCGGCGCGGGGGCGTGCTGCTGCCGCTGCTGGTCCTGCCGCTGGCGACGCCGGTGCTGATCTTCGGGGCCGGCGCGGTGGAGGCGGCGGCCGGCGGCATGACGGCCCGGCCGCATCTGCTGCTGCTGTGCGCCGTGCTTGCGGCCGCGCTGCCGCTGTGCCCGCTGGCGGCGGGGGCCGCGTTGCGGGGGGCGGCGGAGTAGGTCAGCCCTTCTGCGGTTCGCTGGCGTTCACCATGGGGGGCGGGGTGGTGGCGGGGATCTCGATCGCCTGGGATGGGGCCGGGTGCTTTGCGCGGTGGTATGGGTCCAACTCCTGCGGTTTGCCGGTCTGCAGCGCGCGTTCGATGGCGGCGATGACCCGGACGTCGAGCCGGCCTTCCTCGCCGTCCGGCTCCGGGTCGCGGTCGTGGAGCACGCAGTCGGAGAAGTAGCGGGTTTCGGCCGCGAACTGGTCGAGCGAGGGAAAGCTGCGGGGTGTGACGGCGTCGCCTATGGTCAGCTCGTGGTTCAGGCCGGCGGGGAAGCCGAAGCCGGGCGTGACGAGGAGGCTGCCGGCGTCGCCGGCGATGCGGTATTCGTTGATGGTGTTCAGGCCGTAGCCGACGGTGAACTGGGCGATGCGGTCACCGGGGAAGCGGAGGGTGACGGCGACGGTGTCGTCGAAGTTGTAGCCGAGATGGGCGCGCCTGGTGCCCCGGGCAGTGACCTCGGTGGGTTCGGCGCGGAACAGGTTGCGGACGGCGTTGATGGGGTAGGGACCCATGTCGGCGACGGGGCCGGCCCAGAAGCCGTGGGTCGCCCGGTGGTTCGCCGTCGAGACGTGTTGCGTGAAGGTGCTGGTGAACAGCCAGACGCGGCCGAGCGTGCCCGATTGCTCGATGCGGATGGCTTCGAGGGTGGCGGGTTCGAAGTGCAGGCGGTAGGCGATCATCAGCTTGGCGCCGGTGGAGCGCGCGGCGGCCTCGATGGCCCGGCAGTCGTCCTCGGTGGTGGCCATGGGCTTTTCGAGCAGGACGTGGAGGCCGGCCTCGAGGGCGGGGACGGCGTATTGGCGATGCTGGTCGTTGGGGAGGGCGAGGTAGACCGCGTCGAAGCCGCCGCTGTCGAGGGCGGCGCGGTAGGCGTCGTAGTGGTAGGTCCGCTCGATGCCGTAGCGGGCGCCGAGGGTTTCCGCCTTCTTCTGGTCGCCGGTGACGATGGCGGTCATGACGGAGTTGCCGGTGTGGGCGACGCCGGGCATGAAGGCGGCCTGGCTGATCCACCCGGCGCCGACGACGGCGTAGCGGACGTTGGGGCCATCGACCTTGCGTGCCGTCATTCGGGTTCTCCTGGATGCGGCGACATAAGGTGGTGGGGCGGGGGTGGGTTCCCGGTCAGGGCGGTGGGTCGAGGGCGGCGAGTTCCTGTTCCACGACGGCGCGGAGCTGCGGGACGTTGCCGGCCAGGAACTGCCAGATCTGCTCGGGCGACACGTCCCCATATTCGTGGCGGAGGACGTTTCCGGCGGAGGCCAGCTTCTGCGGCGATGTTCTCCAGGATGTCGTCGAGCCAGGTCCCGACCCGATCGATCTTAGAAGGCATAGACCGCATCTTCGGTCACGGCAGGCCGCACCCGGGGCTTCAATCCTTTCCGCTCGACGACATCGACGGGCAGCTCGAACAACGTCGCGATATACTCGCGGATGGCAGCATACTCGAAGAGGCCGATCCGGGCCTCAGGGTCGATGTCGATCAGCACGTCGATGTCGCTGTCCGAGCGCGCGTCGCCGCGGGCGCGTGAGCCGAAGACGGCGGCATGCGCGACGCCCTGGGCCTTCAGGTCCGCTTCATGGGCCCGCAGGGTCGAGAGGATGTCATCCCGTTCCATGTGCCGATCCTAGCATATCTGCGGTCATCCCGCGACATAGCCGCCGTCCACCAGCAGGCTCTGGCCGGTCACGTAGGCGCTGGCGGGGCTGGCGAGGAAGACGGCGGCGCCGACGATGTCCGGGTCCTGGCCGAAGCGGCCCATGGGTGTTGCCGCGAGCAGGCGGGCGGACATGGGGGCGCTGGCGATCATGCCGGCCGTGAGGTCGGTTTCGAAGTAGCCGGGGGCGATGGCGTTCACGCGGACGCCCTTTGCCGCCCAGTCTAGCGCCAGGGCGCGGACCAGCAGCTCCACGCCGCCCTTCGTCGCGCAGTAGGGGATCGACTTGCGCAGGCCCACGTGGCCGGCGACGGAGCTGATGCAGATGATGGAGCCGCCGCCGGCTTCCAGCATGGGGGCGCCCAGATGCTTGCAGCACAGGAAGGTTCCCGTGAGGTTCACGTCGAGGATGGTGCGCCATTCGTCGAGGCTGGTGGCCTCGATGCCCTTGTAGATGGGGTTCACGCCGGCGTTGCAGACCAGGATGTCGATGCGGCCGTAGCGGGCCAGGGTGACGTCGCGGAGGGCGAGCACGTCCGCCTCGACCGAGACGTCGGCCACGTGGGCGAGGCCGTCGAGTTCCGTGGCCGTCGACTCGATCGTCGCGGCGGTGCGGCCGCAGACGACGACCCGGGCGCCGTGGGCGGCCAGGCCGCGGGCGATGGCCCGGCCGATGCCGCGGCCGCCGCCCGTGACGATCGCGACCTTGCCCGTGAGGTCGAAGGTCGTCGCGCTCATCGGTTGGCGCCGTGCTTGACGAGGTGGCGGGCGAGGGACCAGCGGTGGACCTCGCTGGGGCCGTCGTAGATGCGGAAGCCTCGGACCTCGCGGAAGATGCGTTCCACCACGGTTTCGCCGGTCACGCCCTGACCGCCCAGGATCTGGACGCAGCGGTCGACGATGCGCCAGATGGCTTCGGAGCAGACCACCTTTGCGATGCTGCTTTCGGTGCCGGCGCGCTCGCCCTGGTCCAGCAGCCAGGCGGTGTGCCAGATGGTGAGGCGGCTGGTGCGGATGTCCATGTCGTTGTCGGCCAGCATGAAGCCGATGCCCTCGTGTTCCGCGATGGGGCGGCCGAAGGCTTCGCGCTTCGTGGCGTAGGCGAGGGCGATATCCTGTGCGCGGCGGGCGGCGCCGAGCCAGCGCATGCAGTGGGTGAGGCGGGCGGGGGCGAGGCGGATCTGGGCGTAGCGGAAGCCCTGGCCGATTTCCCCCAGGATGTCGGCTGCGGGGACGCGCAGGCCGTGGAAGCGGACGACGGCGTGGCCACCGGGGAAGCCCTGGTCGAGGCTGTCCATGGTGCGTTCGATGGTGATGCCGGGCTGGTCCATGTCGGCCAGGAACATGGTGGCGCGGTTGTCCTCGCCCTTGGCCATGATGATGGCGAAGCCGGCGCCGACGGCGCCGGTGGTGAACCATTTGGTGCCGTCGATGACGTAGGCGTCGCCGTCGCGGGTGGCGGTGGTGGCGAGGGCGGCCGGGTCGGAGCCGGCGCCGGGGGGTGGTTCGGTCATGCAGAAGCAGCTTCGGATCGTGCCGGCGGCGAGGGGGCGGAGCCAGCGGGCCTTCTGGGCCCGGGTCGCGACGACGTCCAGCAGGTGCATGTTGCCTTCGTCGGGGGCGGCGATGTTGAGGGCGAGGGGGCCGAGGAGGGCGTATCCGGCTTCCTCGAACACCAGGGCCTTGCCGACGTGGGAGAGGCCCATGCCGCCCCATTCGCGGGAGACGTGGGGGGCGAGCAGGCCTTCGGCGCGGGCCATGGCCTGGATGTCCTGGCGGAGCGATTCCTGGGGGCCGTGGGGGGTCTGGCGGGGGTTCTTTTCCAGGGGGATGAGGCGTTCGCGGACGAAGGCGGCGGTGCGGTCCTGCAGGGCCGCGAGGTCTGCGGGGATGGTGAAGTCCATGTCGATTGCGTCTCCGGCCCTTGCCGCGGGGGGGCTTGGCGTGCTGATTGGGGGCGATCCTTTCGGAGAGTCGTATGTCCCGCAAGACCGGCCGGCAGTTCTTCAGCAATCCCGGCCCGACCAACATCCCCGACAGCGTGCTGCGGGCGATGGACCGGCCCACGATCGACTTCAACGATCCGGAGTTCGTGACCGTCTACAACGGCGCCGTCGCCGGGTTGAAGCGGGTGCTGCGGACGAGCGGCGAGCTGTTCTTCTACACGGCGTCGGGCCATGGCTCGTGGGAGGCGACGCTGCTGAACCTGCTTTCGCCGGGCGACCATGTGCTGGTGCTGGAGAGCGGGTATTTCAGCGAGGGCTGGGCCGAGATGGCCGAGAAGCTGCAGCTTGTGCCGCAGGTGGTGCAGGCGGATTGGCGCCGGGGCATCGACCCGGCGGCGGTCGAGGCGGCGTTGAAGGCGGATACGGCGGGCGCGATCAAGGCCGTGCTGGCGGTGCACAACGAGACGGCGACGGGGCTGGCGACGCCGATCCCGGCGATCCGTGCCGCGATCGATGCGGCCGGGCATGGGGCGTTGCTGCTGGTGGACACGATCTCGTCCCTGGGGTCGATCGAGTTCCGGATGGACGATTGGGGCATCGACGGCGTGGTGGGCGGGAGCCAGAAGGGGCTGATGCTGCCGACGGGGTTCAGCTTCACCGCGGTTTCGGCGAAGGGGATGGGGGCGCATGCCCAGGCGAAGCTGCCGCGGCACTACTTCGACTGGGGCGAGATGACCAAGCGGTCGCATCGGAGCTTCGTCGGCACCGTGCCGGTCAGCCTGTTCTACGGGTTGCAGGAGAGCCTGCGGCTGATCGAGCTGGAGGGGCTGGATGCGGTGATCGCGCGGCATCACCGGTTGGCGGAGGCGACGCGGCGGGCGGTGCGGGCGTGGTCGGGGAATGCCGGACCGCAGTTGTTCGGGCTGGACCCGGCGCGGCTTTCGGACAGCGTGACGGCGGTGCTGATGCCGGAGGGGCACAATGCCGATGCGGTGCGGAAGACGGCGATGGACCGGTTCAACGTCTCGTTGGGCGGCGGGCTGGGGCGGTTGGGGGGCCAGGTGTTCCGGGTGGGGCACCTGGGCGACCTGAACGAGCCGATGATCCTGGGGACGCTGGGCGCCGTGGAGATGAGCCTGCGGATCAACAACGTGCCGCATGGGCGGGGCGGGGTCGAGGCGGCGATGGAGTTCCTGGCGGCGTGATGGCGGAACGCGGGCGGCGGCGGAGGCCGGCGCCCGCGACCATGACGGCGAGGAGGGCGAGGGTGGCGGGTTCCGGCACCTGGGCGACGTCGTAGCCGATGACGTCGAGCGCGAGGACGTCGATGGGCGCGATGTTGCGGACCTGGTTGGTGTTGAAGGTGGGATCGAAGGTGCCGCCGGTGTTCAGCGCCCAGTGGCTGGCCTGGAAGTTGCCGGTGCCGCCGGGCGAGAAGGTGGCTTGGTAGGTGATGCCGCCGTCGATGGAGAAGTAGGCGGAGGCGCCGGCGGCGAAGGAGCGGAGCCCGGGGGAGGCGTAGCGGAACTCGTCCAGCAGGGTGGGGCTGGTTGAACCGAAGTCGATGGCGGAGTCGAAGCCCAGCAGGTGGCCGATTTCGTGGATGGCGATGCCGATCAGGTCGAAGGCGCCGTTGTCGACGGTGCCGTCGGGCAGGCGCTGGGTGGCGAAGTTGTAGTTGCTGGAGAACTCGATGGTGCCGTCGGAGCCGGTTTGGGCGACGCCGAGCGCCTTTGCCTGCGCGGTGGTGATGAGCAGGCTGCCGGTGGGCGCGGCGGGGAGGGAGGCGACGGCGGCGGCGTCATCGGCGCTGGTGGCGTCGGCGGCGAGGAGGGCGGTGACGAGGGTTGCGGGGCCGGAGAGGAAGCTGGGCGCGGTCTGACCGAGGATGTTGTTCGCGAGGGCGCGGAAGCCGATGCGGACGGAGACGGTGACGTTGTCGAGGAGGACGGCGGACCAGGCGTCGGCGGCGGCCGTGAAGGCGCTGGCCTGCGCGGTGGTGAGCGTGTCCCCGGGGATGATGGTGAAGGTGAAGGTGAGGGCGTGCGCGGGCGCCGCCGGGGCGATGGCGAGCATCAGGGCAATGGCGGCTTCGCGTGGACGCACCTCACAACTCCGAGAACTTACCGTTGTGGGGTTTAGGGGGTTTTGGCGGGGGGCGATAGCCGGGTTGGGGGGGTGCTGCGTCATGTTCTGTCGGGGCTTCGGGCATGGGGGTGCGATGCGGCGGGGGGCCGTGCCGGGCGTTGTTTGGGTGGCTTCGGGTCCATGGACGGGTTGTCGGCTGGCTTCGCGCCGGGCTTTTCAGCCTGCGCCGGGTTCTGGCCGGCGGGACGCCGGCGCTACGGTCGGGTCTGGTCTGGGGCGGCGGGATGAGGGGGGTATGGG
>CAXTPG010000034.1:0-42249 GCA_964246015.1 uncultured Acetobacteraceae bacterium | reverse complement strand
AGATCACGCCGAGCCGGGGGAAGCCCGATTCGATCTTAGGGCATCCCGCTCTAGATCGGCGCATCCGCGATGGCCGCGTTCATCGCACGCACCCCCGCGGCCGGGCCGTCCGGGTGGGCCCACACCGCGCCCACGACCGCCAGGAAGTTCGCCCCCGCCTGCACCAAGGGCGCGCAATTCGTGGCCGTGATGCCGCCGATGGCGACGCAGGGCAGCTCCATCAGCTCCGACCACCACGACAGCAGCGAGACGTCCGCCTGCGTCGGCGCGTCCTTCGTCGTCGTGGGGAAGAACGCCCCGAACGCGACGTAGTCCGCGCCGTCCTCGCCGGCCTGCATGGCCAGGTCGCGGCTGTCGTGGCAGGTGACGCCCAGGGTCGCGTCCGGGCCCATCACCAGGCGCGCTTCCCGCGCGGGCGTGTCGTTCTGGCCCACATGGGCGCCGTCGCATCCGGTCGGGCGCACCAGCTCCGGCCGGTCGTTCAGCAGGAACGCGACCCCCCGGGCCTGCGTGACCGGCCGCAGCGCGTCGATGGCCCGGCGCCACGCGTCGTCATCGGCGTCCTTCAGCCGCAGCTGCACCGCCGCCACGTCCCCCGCGTCCAGTGCGCGGGCCAACGTGTCGGCGAACTCGGCCCCGGCCGTCGCCGGGGTCACCAGGTACAGCCGGCACGGGCCGGCCGCGTCGTCCAACGCTATTTGCCCTGGTAGATGCCGATGATGCTCTCCAGCAGCTTCAGCGCCTCCGCCTCCGGCCGCTGGAACGTGTTGCGCCCGATGATGCTGCCGTTGGCGCCGCCATCGCGCAGGCCGCGGATTTCCTCGAGGATCGCGTCGATGCTGTCCTTCGCCTCGCCGCCCGAGAACACGACGATGCGGCGGCCCTGGAAGCAGGCCTGCACGACGTGCTTCACCCGGGCCGCCATCGTCGAGATGTCGATGTTCTGCGTCGCGTAGGTCTTCTTCGCGGCCTCGAGGCTCACGACGGCCGTGGGCGGCTTCACCTTGATGATGTGGGCGCCCATCAGCGCCGCCATGTGCGCGGCATAGGCGCAGATGTCGACCGCCGTCTCGCCGGCCTTGTCCAGCATCGGGCCGCGCGGATAGGACCAGACCACGACGGCGAGGCCGACGGACTTCGCTTCCTCCGACAGCTCCCGCAGCTCGTTCATCTGGGCGAAGGCGTATTCGCTGCCCGGGTAGATGGTGAAGCCGATGGCGGAGCAGCCGAGCCGCAGCGCGTCGCCGACCGATCCGGTGACGGCCTGGTTCTTCTCGGTCGCCAGGCTGTTGCTGCTGTTGACCTTCAGGATCGTGGGAATGGCGCCGGCGTAGGTGCCTGCGCCCGCCTCGATCATGCCCAGCGGCGCGGCGTAGGCGTTGAGGCCGGCCGCGAGCGCCAGGCGGAAGTGGTAGTGGGGGTCGTAGGCGGCGGGGTTGGGGGCGAAGCTGCGGGCCGGGCCGTGCTCGAACCCCTGGTCGACGGGCAGGATGACCATCTTGCCGGTGCCGCCCAGCTTGCCGGCCATCAGGATGCGGGCGAGGTTGGCCTTGGTGCCGGGGTTGTCGCTCTCGTAGTGGTCGAGGATGGCTTTGACGGCTGGCGTGACCTGCATGTTCGTCTCCGGGGTCGTGGCGTTGGAATGCGGCGTCCGATGCCGGGGCATTAGCCGATGGGGCGGCCCGTGTCACCCTGGAGCCAGCCGAGCAGGCGGCGCTCGGCGCCCCGTTCATCGAGGTCGAGGGATGGCGGGCGGTCGGGCAGCACCAGGGCGCCGCCGGCCCGCTCCGCGACCGTCGCGAAGGCCGGGCAGGGGTGCAGTACGATGATGCGGCAGCCGGCCGCCAGCGCCTCGAGCGCGCGGCCCGCCAGGTCCGCGCAATCCAGCGCATCCGGCTGCGCGCGGCCGTCCAGCGCGGCTGTGACCATCGCCCGCCACCAGCCGGCGCCGGCATAGGCGGCAGTCCCCCAGGCGGACAGCAGCAGCACGGGCAAGCCCGGCGCCAGCGCCGCGCGCGCCTGGTCCACGCCGTGCACCGTGACCGCCGGGGGCAGCGGGATCGGAAGCATCATGCTTGACCTTCAAGCGCCTGCTTGCTTTCTGTTCAAGCGGGAACGGAGGACGGTCAATGGCGCAGGACGACGATTCGGTGGACCGGCTGGAGCGCGCGCTGGAGCGGATCGCCCGCAACGTGGACCAGCCCGACCCGGTCGCGGCCGAGGTGGCGCAGCGGCTTGATGCGGTGATCGCGCGGCTGCGTGCCGGGTTGGGAGCCTAGTCGCATGGCGCAGGTCACCATCAAGATCAACGGCTACGCCTACAACATCGGCTGCCAGGACGGGGAGGAGCCGCATCTGCTGGCGATGGCCGAGCAGATCGAGGAGCGGGTGACGCGGGCCAAGGCGCTGGGGAGCCAGTCGGGCGAGGCGAAGCTGCTGGTGATGGCGGCCCTTTTCATGGCCGACGAGCTGCACGACCTGGCGCTGGAGATAAAGGCCGGCGCCAAGGGACGCACGCCGGCGGCGGAAAAGGCGTCGCAGGAGCGGATGAAGAAACTTGCGGCCCGGGCCGAGGCGATCGCGGCGAACGTCGAGCAGCAGTAGGCCCGGCGTTCAGCCCGCCCAGGCCGCAGCGAAGCCGACCCGGCCCGCCCGGACGTCGAGCAGGACGGGCAACCTCTCGAACCGTGTGGCGCGGAGCACGGCGCCCAGCGGCGTCAGCCACCGGCCGGACTTGCGGGCCAGGCAGTCATGCGTCTCCGCATCGAAGGTGCGGAAGACCCGGAACGTCGTGAGGTACATGAGCCGCCCATCCGTCAGCCGGTGCGGCGCCTTCACGAGCACCGGGCCCGCCGAACTGGCCAGCACCGCCGCCCCGATCGCGAGCAGCAGCGGCATGAGCAGCACAAGCGCCACGGCCGCCACAAGCGGCGATACCCAGGCCTGCGCCTGCAGCGGCGGAAGCGCACGGCTGTTCATCGCCATGACCGTATCGTAGCCGTCACGCACTGTGTTGCCTCCCCAAACGCAAGGCTTTCGCCTTCGATCCTATGCGGCACCGCTTAACCCATCGTCAAAACAGGCTTCGTCGAGAAACTTACCTTTTGTTTACGTTGCGGCGGGCGGTTTGGATGCACCCCGCTGGAATAGTTTAGGCTTGAAGCATCTGCCCCGCTCGCGCACGCTGCCGCAGCGCGATGGAGGGTGGATGGTGCAGGCGGAAGCGACCGAGGACAGCTTCGTGCGGGACTGCCTGCCGCATCCCGCCGCATGGCCGGACCTGCTGCTCGACGCGCCGGCGTTCCAGTATCCGGCGCGGTTGAACTGCGTCGCCGCATTGCTCGATGCCCGCGTCGCGGCGGGGCAGGGCGGGCGGCCCTGCATGACGGACGGCACGCTGGCCTGGACCTATGCCGACCTGCTGGACCGCGTCGATCGGATCGCGCGGGTGCTGACCGAGCGCCTGGGCCTCGTGCCCGGCGGGCGCGTGCTGCTGCGCGCGCCCAATACGCCGATGATGGTCGCGTCGTATCTCGCCGTCATCAAGGCGGGCGGCGTCGCCGTTGCCACCATGCCGCTGCTGCGCGCGCGGGAGCTTGCCTACATGCTGGACAAGGCGCGCATCGGGATCGCGCTGTGCGACCACCGGCTGCTGGACGAGTTGGCGGGGGCCGCCGGGCTCGCGCAGGTGGCGCCCGTCATCGTGCCGATGGGTGGCGCCGGGCCGGGGGACCTGCTGGCGGCGATGGCGGATGCGCAGCCCGGCTTCACGCCGGCGCCCACACGGGCGGACGACGTGTGCCTCATCGCCTTCACCTCCGGCACCACCGGGGAGCCGAAGGGCACCATGCATTTCCACCGGGACATGCTCGCCATCTGCGACGGGTATGGCGCGCAGGTGCTGCGGGCGCGGGAGGACGACGTGTTCATCGGCACGGCGCCGCTTGCGTTCACGTTCGGGCTGGGCGCCGTCGTGCTGTTCCCGCTCCGCATCGGCGCGTCCGCCATCCTGCTGGAGCAGCCGGCGCCGGAGCGGCTGCTGGACACCATCCGGACGCTGCGGCCCACCGTGTGCTTCACGGCCCCCACGGCCTATCGCGCGATGCTGGGGCTTCGGCAGCCCGGCGACACCGACAGCCTGCGCATCTGCGTCTCCGCCGGGGAGACGCTGCCGGCCGCCACCTGGCACGCGTGGCACGACGCGACCGGCATCCGGCTGATGGACGGGATCGGCGCCACCGAGATGCTGCACATCTTCATCGCCGCCCCGGTGGAGGCCGTCCGGCCCGGGTCCGTCGGCATCCCGGTGCCCGGCTACGAGGCGAAACTGATCGACGAGGACGGGCGGGATCTGCCGCGGGGCAGCGTGGGACGGCTGGCGGTGCGCGGGCCCACGGGGTGCCGCTACATGTCCGACCCGCGGCAGGCGAAGTATGTGATCGATGGCTGGAACGTGACCGGCGACACGTTCCGGCAGGACGAGGACGGGTATTTCTGGTTCCAGGCGCGGTCCGACGACATGATCGTGTCGTCCGGCTACAACATCGCCGGACCCGAGGTGGAGGCGGCGCTGCTGCTGCATCCCGCCGTCGTGGAATGCGCGGTGGTGGGCGTGGCGGACGAGGCGCGAGGGATGGTGGTGAAGGCGTTCGTGGTGCCGAGCTGCGCGGCCGGGCCGGAGTTGGCGCGGACGCTGCAGGACTTTGTGAAGGCCGAGATCGCGCCGTTCAAGTATCCGCGCCAGATCGAGTTCGTCGATGCCCTGCCCAAGACCGAGTCGGGCAAGCTGCAGCGCTTCCGGCTTCGCAGCGCATGAGGATCACCGCGATCCGGGCGACGCCGGTCAACATCCCGCTGGAGGCGCCGTATCTCTGGTCCTACGGCTCGCTCGCCGGGTTCTCGAAATGCATCGTCGAGGTGGAGACGGATGCGGGCGTGACGGGGCTGGGCGAAGCGCCGGCGCCCGGCATGGCCGGCGTGATCGAGGGGTTCGCCGCGCGGCTCGTCGGCCGCGACGCGTTCGACATCATGGGCGCCGAGATGGCGTGCCTGCCGAGCTGGCGGGGTGTGGCCGTCACGACCGACTTCGCCCGCATCCGGGCGTTCGGCGCGGTCGAGATGGCGCTGTGGGACATCCGCGGCAAGGCGTGGGGGCAGCCGCTGTACCAGCTCCTGGGCGGTGCGGTCCGCAAGGACATCCCGTTCACCGACTATTTCGGCTTTCGCGGCCGCCTGGGCGACACGGGCGGGGAAACCCGGCCCGAGGAAGTCGTCGCCTACTGCGTCCGCCAGCACGAGCAGCACGGCACCACGTTCTTCGAGGGCAAGTTCTACGAGGCCGATATCGGTCCGAGCCTCGAGATGCTGCGCCAGCTTCGCGCAGCCCTGCCGGGCGCCATGATCCGCATCGACAGCAACATGTCCTATTCGCTGACCGAGGCGCGCCGCATCGCGCATGCGCTTCGCGACCTCGATATCCGCAACTGGGAGGACCCCTGCGCCACGCCCGAGGAGCTGGCGCAGTTGCGGCAGCACTGCGCGATCCCGTTCAGCATCCACAGCACCGATCTGCGCCGCTATGCCGCATTGGGCGTGCCCGACGCCGTGTGCACCGACGTGAACGTGCATGGCGGGATCGGGCGCACCGTCCGCTTCGTGGGCGCGTGCGAGGCGCTGGGCATCGATTTCTGGCTGTATTCCGGCGACAGCGGCGTCGCCAGCGCCGCGTATCTGCACCTGTCCGCCGCCCTGCCGTGGATCCGCGAGCCGAGCCAATCCCTGTTCCGCATGCAGCCGATGGACGTGATCGAGGAAGGCCCGTTCCGCCCGCACGGCAACACGGTGCGGGTGCCGGAAGGGCCGGGACTTGGCGTCACGCTGTCGCGGGAGCGGCTGGCGCATTGCCACGGGCTGTTCCTGCGCGACGGCGCGTACGACAAGTTCCACGACCCGGCCCGGCCCGGTCTGTTCCGGCGGCTTCCGCTCGCCTGATTGACCGTGGGGCAGGGCGCCTATAAGCCGCGTCCCTTCCACCAACCGGGACCACCTGCATGTCCGATGACGCCGACACGCTCGACAACATGGGCAAGGACGACGACGCCAAGGTGGGCGGGATCGCGGCCGACCGCCTGCGTAGCCTGATCGAGCGGATCGAACGCCTGGAGGAGGAGCGCAAGGCGCTGGGGTCCGACATCAAGGACATCTATGCCGAGGCGAAGTCGGCGGGGTTCGACGTGAAGGTGCTGCGGCAGATCATCCGCATCCGCAAGCAGGAGCCGGCGGAGGTCGAGGAGCAGGAGACGCTGCTGGACGTCTACCGCCGGGCGCTGGGGATGTAAGGTGGGTGCCTGGACCCACCATTTGCGGCGACCGTGCGACGGTGGGTTGAAGCACCCACCCTACGTGGCCCAGCGGAGGACGGCTGCTTCGCCGTCCGGAGTCAGGCGGTAGGTCCCGCGGGAGACGCGTTCGAACCAGCCGTAGACGTTCCGGTACAGGATGCTCGTCGCGCGCGGCGTCGTCTGCACCAGGTCCCGGGTGCGGAGGGGGCCGGCCTGCATCAGGGCGGCGCAGGCGAGCGCCTCCTGCCGGTAGGCCGTGACGATCGGGACGCCGCGCGTGCCGCCCGGTGACGGGTCGCCCTTGCGCTTGCCGTGCTCCGCCAGGATGGCCCGGCGGCGGCGCATGTTGGGGCGGAGGCGGTACGGGCCGGGGTCGGCCAGCACCTCGACGTCGCCGCGTGCGGGGTGGACGGCCAAGAGGCCCAGGCCCGCGAGGCGGCACAGCTTGCGCGCGCGGGTGTCCCTGTCGCGGCCCTTCCGCGTGGCGGGGACCGCGAGCCACACCTCGTCGGCGCAGCCCAGCCGTTCGACCCCTTGCAGGATGAGGTCGAGGGAGAGGCCGAGCTTCAATTCGCCGATGATCAACAGGCCGGGTTCGCCGGGGCGCGTGGCGACGAGGTCGCAACCGCAGACCTCGCCCTTCACGTCGTAGCCGCGGGCGGTCAGGAACCGCTTTACGGCGGGGTAGAGGGCCGACTCGGACACCGGCCCATGGTAGCGGGATCAGAAGCCCAGGACGATGTCCGCGGCCAGGGTGAAGGCGCCGCGGTCCTTGCCGTCGTTGTAGGGGCGGGAGTTGTTGAGCGCCCGGTCGTAGCGCAGCTCAGGCCGGATCATGGCGGTGCTGATCCGCTCCGGCAGGAAGCTGGGCTTGTAGGTCAGGCCCAGCGTGAACTCCGAGTAGGTGGTGGGCTTCGACGCCGTGTAGAAGCGCGAGAAGGCGCCACGCTGGAAGTTGCTGTAGTCGCGCTCCGCGACCGGGTTCGAGACGAAGAAGTTGGCGTTGTCGCGGAAGATTTCCGCGCGGCCGTTCAGGGTCAGCGTATCGGTCAGGGCATAGGCCGCGTATCCGGCGACGCCCCAGGCTTCGGCGCGGTAGCCTTCCTCGCGCACGAAGTTGAACTCGGTCGACAGCGTGAGCTTGTCGGTCGCCTTCCAGACGACCGCGACGTCGTTGAAGTAGCGGATGGCATCGTTGGCGAAGGGTGTGTTCCGCTTGCTGTTCTCGGGGCCGATATGCGTCAGCGCGAGGACGGTCAACTTGCCTTCCAGGAAGTTGAGGCCGATGCCCGCGATACCGCCCGGGCGGTTGTTGTTGTCGCCGGCGCCGTAGGCGATGAACGTGTTGGTGCCCGTCGTGATGCCGAGATAGAGATCGACGAGGTCCGAGACGTGCGCGGTCGCGATGGCGCCGGTGTGCTTGAAGGGCAGGCCGTAGTTGAAGATGTAGGAGTGCGAGTAGAAGGGGTTGGCCTTCGCGTCGATCACCTCGAGCCCCAGCGGCGTCGGGAAGATGCCGGCCTTGAGGTCCAGGCCGTTGGCGAACAGGCTCGGGATACGGGCGGTGACGTTCGCCTCGATGATCGAGAGCTGGTTGCGGTCATGGATGAGCTGATCGAGCACGCCGAGCGTCTGATAAATGCGCGAATCGGAGCCGTACATCATCTGGAACTTGAAGCCGAAATCCGGGCTGGTCGCCTTCGGGTCGACGTCGCGGCTGACGGTGAACAGGAGCTGGTTCAGGACGGGGCGGTTGGAGTTGTCGGTCGTGAGGCTGCCGAAGTTGCGGCGGCTGGCCGGGTCCTGCGGGTTCACGGTGATGCCGGCCTCGCCCTGGAAGCCCAGCTTGATGCTGCTGGCCCATTCGCCGAACGACGCCGGGGCGACGTAGGGCTTGTCGGCCGGCTTTTCGGCGGCGGCGACGGCCGGGTTGCCGGGCATGCCGGTCTGGACGGGTGGCGAGGTCTGCGACCAGGCCGGGCTCGCGATGGCGGCGGCCATCGAGGCCGTGGCGGCCGTGAACAGGACAACCCGGCGGGGGGCGGGGCGGCGAAGCGGTGCGGCGTTCATGTTCATCATGCCCGCACGCTTGCATGTGGTATGCCGCTGGCGCCAGGGTCTGCGGGTATCTTGCCTGATATCGGGCAGACGGTGTTGCAGCGCTGCAACTGGCCGTAAACACCGCCTAGTTCCCGGGCATCTGCCGATCAAAGGCGCATAAAAAACCCCCGGCCTCGGGTGAGGCCGGGGGCATGGCGGCGTTCGGGATCAGGCCGAGTAGTACATCTCGAACTCGACCGGATGGGGTGTGTGTTCGAAGCGGTAGACCTCGGTCCACTTCAGCTCGATGTAGCTGAGGATCTGCTCGGTGCTGAACACGTCGCCTGCGAGCAGGAAGTCGTGGTCGGCCTCGAGCGCGCCCAGGGCTTCACGCAGGCTGCCGCAGACGGTCGGGATGCCCTTCAGCTCCTCGGGCGGGAGGTCGTAGAGGTCCTTGTCCATGGCGTCGCCGGGGTGGATCTTGTTCTTGATCCCGTCGAGGCCGGCCATGAGCAACGCGGAGTAGGCGAGGTAGGGGTTCGCCGTCGCGTCAGGGAACCGCACCTCGACCCGCTTGGCCTTCGGGTTGGTGGTGTAGGGGATGCGGCATGAGGCGGAGCGGTTGCGGGCGGAGTAGGCCAGCAGCACCGGCGCCTCGAACCCGGGGATCAGGCGCTTGTAGCTGTTGGTGCTGGGGTTGGTGAAGGCGTTGCAGGCCTTGGCGTGCTTGATGATGCCGCCGATGAAGTAGAGGCAGCTTTCGCTGAGGTCGGCGTAGCCGTTGCCGGCGAAGCTGGGCTTGCCGTCCTTCCAGATGCTGAGATGCGTGTGCATGCCGCTGCCGTTGTCGCCGTAGATGGGCTTCGGCATGAACGTCGCCGTCTTGCCGTAGCTGTGGGCGACGTTGTGGACGCAGTACTTATAGATCTGCATCTGGTCGGCCATGGTCAGCAGGCTGCCGAACTTCGTGCCCAGCTCGTGCTGGCTCTGCGCCACCTCGTGGTGGTGCTTCTCGATCGGCAGGCCCATCTCGCCCATGCTGCTGAGCATCTCGGCGCGGAGGTCGCTCTCGCTGTCGACGGGGGGGACGGGGAAATAGCCGCCCTTGACGCCGGGGCGGTGGCCCATGTTGCCCTCGGGGTATTCGCGCATGTTGGCGCCGGGGCCTTCGATGCTCTCGATCTGGTAGGTGCCGAAGTTGGGCCCGGTGCCGAAGCGGATGCTGTCGAACACGAAGAACTCGGCCTCGGCGCCGACCATGACGCTGTCGCCGATGCCCGAGGACTTCACGTAGGCCGTCGCCTTCTTGGCGGTGCTGCGCGGGTCGCGGGCATAGGGCTGGCCGGTGCTCGGCTCATAGATGTCGCAGAACAGGATCAGGCTGGGCTTGGCGGCGAAGGGGTCCATGACCGCCGTCGACGCGTCCGGCATCAGGATCATGTCGCTCTCGTTGATCGCCTTCCAGCCGGCGATGGACGAGCCGTCGAACATGATCCCGTCGCGGAACGCGTCCTCGCCCATGGTCGAGATGTGCTGGGCCGTGTGCTGCCACTTGCCGCGCGGGTCGGTGAACCGCAGGTCCACGTATTCCACGCTGTTCTCGTTGATCAGCTCCAGAACCTTGGCGACGCCCTCGTCGGTGTTCTCGGTCATCCTGTTCCCCGTCCTTCTCGTCTCGCCGCGGTTGCGGCAGTGTGTGTTGCATAGCCCCGTTCGCTTGCGGCGGGCCAGCCGCTAAATCGCGTCGCGTCCCCGTTCCCCCGTCCGGATCCGGACGACCTCCTCGACCGGGCTGATGAAGATCTTGCCGTCGCCGATCCGCCCCGTCCGGGCTGCGTTGGTGATCGCCTCCACGGCGCGTTCGACGACGTCATCCTCGCAGACGACCTCGATCTTCACCTTCGGCAGGAAATCCACGACGTATTCGGCGCCGCGATACAGCTCGGTATGGCCCTTCTGCCGCCCGAACCCCTTCGCTTCCAGCACCGTGATCCCCTGCAGCCCCACCTCGTGCAGCGCCTCCTTCACTTCGTCCAGCTTGAACGGCTTGATGACCGCCTCGATCTTCTTCATGCGTTGCACGCCGGTGCGAACCCGGCGTCCTCCCGTTCCTGACCATGCCCGCCCCGGGGGGACGGCGTCAGAGGTTTGCACGCGGCGTGCCATGTGGCCAGCCGGCAGTGACCAGTTCCCAGTTGCCCGCCAGTTGCCCGCCAGTGGGGCGCGGAGGGTTGCGGCGGCTTTAGGCAGTCCGGTTCGGGGTGCCCAAGGCAGCGGCACGTTGTCGGCGGCAGGCCGCTCCCCCATACTCGGTCCCGAAGACCTGACGATTGACCCGGAGCTTACAGACGTGAAGCACGTGAACAGCCTGCTCGCCGCGACCGGGACGACGGTGTTCACCGTCATGTCGGCCCTGGCGACGAAGCACCAGGCCATCAACCTCGGCCAGGGCTTTCCCGACACCGACGGCCCGCCCGACGTGCTCCGGGCCGCCGCCGACGCGCTGATGGACGGCCGCAACCAGTATCCCCCCATGACCGGCGTGCCCGAACTGCGCCACGCCGTCGCCGCCGCAAACCAGCGCTTCTACGGCATCGAGGCGGACCCGGATTCCGAGATCGTCGTCACCTCCGGCGCCACCGAGGCCATCACCGCCTGCCTCATGGCCGTGCTGGACCCCGGCGACGAGGTCGTCGTGATCGAGCCGCTGTACGACACCTACCTCCCCGCCATCCGCCTGCTGGGCGCCGTGCCGAAGCTGGTCCGCCTGCAGCCGCCGAAGTGGGAGCTGCCGCGCGCCGAACTGGCCGCCGCCTTCGGGCCGCGCACGAAGGCGATCCTGCTGAACACGCCCATGAACCCGACCGGCAAGGTCTTCACCAACGCGGAACTCGCCTTCATCGCCGATCTGGTGACCAAGCACGACGCCTACGCGATCTGCGACGAGGTCTATGAGCACCTGACGTTCGACGGCTGGCGCCACGTGCCGCTGATGTCGCTGCCCGGCATGCGCGACCGCTGCATGCGCGTCGGCAGCGCCGGCAAGACGTTCAGCCTGACGGGCTGGAAGATCGGCTACGTCACAGCGCCGGCGCCGCTGGCGGCCGTCGTCGCGAAGGCGCATCAGAACCTGACGTTCACGACGCCGCCCAACCTGCAGCGCGCCGTGGCGGTCGGGCTCGCGAAGGACGACGCGTATTTCGCCGGGCTGTCGGGCGCGCTGGCGGCGAAGCGGGACCGGTTGTCCGCGGGGTTGGCGGGGCTGGGGTTCGGCGTGCTGCCGGCGATGGGCAGCTACTTCGTCACTGCCGACTTCTCACCCCTGGGCTTCGCCGGCGACGACGTCGCGTTCTGCCGCCATATCACGGAGGTGGCGGGCGTGACCGCCATTCCGGTCAGCGCGTTCTATGAGGGCGAGGCGCCTGGGCATTACGCGCGCTTTGCGTTCTGCAAGCGCGACGAGGTGCTGGATGCCGCGGTGGAACGGCTGCGGGTGTGGGCGGAAGCCCGCGGGGAACGCCGGGGCGTGGGGTAGCGCGGCCCGCCGGCCCCGTTCACCCGAACGTCCGCAGCAGATCCTCCACCTGCGCCCCATCCAGCAGGCGCGGCCGAGCGCCGCGTAACAGCAGGAACAGCTTCGCCGCTTCCTCCAGTTCTTCGGCCGCGTTGACGGCGTCCAGCAACGACCCGGCGCTCACCACCGGTCCGTGATTGGCCAGCAGCACCGCCCGCGCCTGCCGTGCGGCGGCGTGGATGGCCGGTTCCATCGCGGGGTCGCCGGGGCGGTAGTAGGGGATGATCGGCAGCGTCCGCCCGACGCGCATGACGAAGTAGGGCGTCAGCGGCGGAATGGGGTTTGCCGCGTCGACGTCCGGCAGGCACGCCACCGCGGTCGCCATCGTGCTGTGCAGGTGCACGACCGCCCCCGCCTCGGGCCGCGCCTGGTAGAAGGCGCGGTGCATGAACACCTCCTTCGACGGCGGATCGCCCCCCACGTGTGCGAACTCCGCGTCCAGCGTGCTGATCCGCCCGGCATCCAGCCGCCCCAGCGACGAGTTGGTCGGCGTCATCAGGTAGCCGCCCCCCACGCGCACGCTGATGTTGCCCGCGCTGCCGACGGAGTAGCCGCGGTCGAACAGGCTGCCCGCCAACTGCACCAGCAGGTCGCGCGTTTCCGCCTCGGTCACGCCGGCGCCCGCTCGAACGCGTCGAGGAAGAAGGTGCGGCCGCCGAAATTGCCGCTCTTCAACGCGACCAGCAGCGGCGGCCCGCTTCCCTCGGCATAGGTCCAGGGCACCCCCGGATCGATCTCGGCGCCGATGGCCAGGCGTTCGATCCCCAGCGCGCCGACCACGGCGCCGCTGGTCTCCCCGCCCGCGACCACCAGGCGACGCACCCCGGCGGCGACCAGCCCCGTCGCGATCTGCGCCATCGCGTCCTCGACCAGCGTGCCGGCGGCGTCCCGGCCGAGCTTTGCCTGCAACGCCGCCACCTTGTCCGGGGGTGCGGACGCGGCGATCAGCACCGGCGCGTCCGACAGCCGGGTCGCGGCCCACTCCAGCGCCTGCCGGGCCAAGGCTCCGGCGTCGGGCGTCGCGAGCGCGTCCAGCTCCAGCGTCGGCATCCGGTCCCGCGCCGCCCCGATCTGGAACAGCGTCGCGCGCGAGCACGACCCGGCCAGCACCGCCGCGTGCCCCGGCACGTGCGGCAAAGCACCCGCCTGCGTCGCGGCCAAAAGACCGGCGCGGCGGAAGTTCTCGGGCAGGCCCATGGCTACGCCGCTGCCGCCCGTCACCAGGGCGTGGGCGGCCACGGCCTCGCCCATCGCCAGCAGATGCTGGTCCGTGACGGCGTCGACGATCGCGTAGCGGCGCCCCTGCTCCTTCAGCGCGGACAAGGCGCCACGGACGGCGGCCGCCCCTTGCTCGACGGTCGCGAACGGCACCAGCCCCACGGTGCCGAAGGTCTGGCGCGACAGCACGCGCACGAGGTTCGGGTCGCGCATCGGGGTCAGCGGATGGTCCTGCATCCCGCTCTCGTTCAGCAGCGTCGTGCCCACGAACAGATGCCCCTGGAACACCGCCCGCCCATTGGTCGGGAAGGCCGGGCACGCGATGGCGAAGCCGCAGCCGAGCGCATCGACCAACGCATCGGCGACCGGGCCGATATTCCCGTCATCGGTGCTGTCGAATGTCGAGCAGTACTTGAACAGGATCTGCCGCGCGCCGGCCGCGCGCAGCCAGGCGAGGGCCGCGAGGCTTTGCCGCACCGCGTCCGCCGGCGCGATGGTGCGGGATTTCAGCGCGACGACGACGGCGTCGGCCGTGGGCGCGGCGGCCCCCGCCTCCGGCACGCCGATCACCTGCGTCGTCGACATGCCGTTCCGCACGAGCATGGAGGCGAGGTCGGTGGCCCCCGTGAAATCGTCCGCGATGCAGCCCAGCAGCATGGATCAGCCCTTCAGCATGGTTTCGAACGCCGCCGCCTGCTGCGGCCAGCCGGGCAGCGCCTGGCCCGCCTGCCACGCACCCTCGGCCAGGGCGGTCCGCAGCCCCGTGTCGAACAGGGCGCGGCGCAGGCATTTCGAGAAGGTCGCCGCGTCCTCGGGCGCATACGGGATACCCGCCGACAGCGGCAGCAGCGCGCCGACCCCACCCACGCGTGCGGCGACGACGGGCAGCCCGCGGCGCAGCGCCTCGGCCACGCCCGCGGGCCAGCCCTCCCAGCTTGTCGCCAGCGCGAACAGGTCGGCCCGGCGCCACTCCGCCTCCAGCGCCGCCGTGGTGGGGTCCGGCAGGATCGCCACACGCCCCGACAGCCCCAGCGAGTCGACGCAGCCGGTCAGCGACGCCGCATGGACGGGGTCACGCTGCGCGTCACCCGCGATGACCAGCGTCCAATCCAGGTCGGTAAGCCGCGACAGCGCATGCAGCAGCCGGTCATGGCCCTTCCGCGGGGTCAGCACGCCCACGGACAGGATGCGGCACCCCGGCCCGCCCGACCCCTGGCTGCGGGGCAGGTCGGGCACGCCCGGCTGCAGCAGGTGCGGCGTGACGCCGAAATCCGCGGCCAGGCGCTCCGCGACCGGCGTGCTGGTCGCGACCACCCGGCGCAGGCGCGGCAGCATCCGCCGCTCGATCGCCTGCACGGCAGCGCGCGCCCCGCCATCCCGCCCCGCCTTGGCCGACACGTGATGGATCACGGCCACGGCGTCGGCGGCGATCAGCGCGTCGAGCCGGGGTTCGAGGTCCGGCAGCAGCATGCCGTCGATGACCGGCACGGCGCCGGCCGGCACGGCGTCACCGTCGTGGCGGAGCGTGACCAGATGGCCGAGTGCGGACAGCGCGGGGATCAACCCGGCGTTGAAGGCGCGGCCGCCGCCCGGCGGGTCGGGATCGGGCGTCAGGAAGACGAGGTGCATGGGCCGGGGGCGTAACATGCGGCAGCACGCCCGGCCAGGGTGAAGCGGCGCAGCACGGGCGCCCCGTCCATGCCATGCACCGCGACCGCGCCCGCAAGCCCGTGCGGCAGATCGAGCGGGAGCAGCGTGATCTCGCCGGACCATGGCCCGATGATCGCGTATGGGCCGGGTGCTGTCCCCACTGGCACGACGAAGCGGTCCAGCGGGGTCGACAGCCCGGTCCCGAGCGCCTTCACCACCGCCTCCTTCCTCGTCCAGCAGCGGAAGAAGCCGGGCAGGCGGTCGTCCGGCGCCAGCGCTTCCAGCGCGGCGGCCTCGGCCGGCGCGAAGGTGCGGCGGGCGAGCTCGGCGTGGTCGGGGATCGGGCGGGGCTGTTCGATATCCACCCCCACGGCCGCGGCGCGGGCGAGCGCGATCAGCGCCCAGTCGCCGGAATGGGACAGGTTGAACGCGACGCCGGGCGGGTCCAGCCGGGGCTTGCCGAACGGGCCGGCAGCGAAGCGGAGCGCGGCGGCGGGAACGCCGGCATACGCCGAGACCGCGTGGCGCAGGGCGGCATGGGCGGCCCGGAAGCGATCGGCGTGGTGGGGATGGACGAACCGCGCGGCCCGCTGGCGTTCGTCCGGGGAGAGGACGGCGTCGTCGGCCTGGTTATCGAGCGGGGCAAGCCAGACGTGCAGGTCGGCAGGCTGTAGCGCCCTCTGCCGGGAGAGGGATGGGAGAGGGTGCGCTGCACCGGCGGCCTTCGTCGATTGCGGCAAGCACCCTCACCCCGGCCCTCTCCCAAAGGGAGAGAGAGGTTTCCCCTAGGCCTGGGCGCTCCACATCGCCGGGACGAAGCGGTAGCCCTCGCCGTCGCGGGCGATGAAGCCCGTGGCGGGGAAGGGGGCGTGGTAGAACGAGACCTGCATCTTCTCCGTCGCCGCGATGTCCAGCATGCGGCGGCGGCTGGTCACGGCGGTGGGGCCGTCCTGGTCGAAGATCGCCGACCAGCCGGGGTGGCGGGCGAAGATGTTCGGGTTGTTGGTCGTGTCGGACATGACCATCAGCTTGCCGGTGCCGGACACGAGCGCGAAGCCGGTGTGGCCCGGCGTGTGGCCGTCGGCACGGAGGGCGGTGATGCCGGGCATCACTTCCTTGTCCCAGGCGTAGGGGGTCACGTCCTTCATGATGGGGCCGAAGACGCGCTTGGTGTTGTCGAACGTGCCCTTCAGGCCGGCGGGGGCGCGGGCGGCTTCGGATTCGCTGGTCCAGAAGGCCCACTCGGCTTCCGGCACCATCGCCTGCGCGTTCGGGAAGGTCGCCTTGCCGTCCTTGCCGCGGAAGCCGTTGATGTGGTCGCCGTGGAAGTGGCTGAACACCACCGTGTCCACCTGCGCCGGGTCGAACCCGGCGGCGCGGAAATTGGCCATCCAGGTGCCGCTGGTGGGTGCGGCGAACTCGCCGTTGCCGGAGTCGATCAGCACGAGCTTGGAGCCGGTGTTGACGACGAGCGTGGTGAAGCTGATGGGGAACCGATCCGTCGGCAGCCCGGCTTCGGTCAGGGCCTGCGACAGGGCGCCGGCCGGGGCGTTGGGCACGAAGCCGTCGGTCGAGCGCACGGCAACGCCGTCATGGATGGCGGTGACCTGCATGTCGCCGACACGGTAGCGGTAGAACGACGGCGCCTGCCCGGCCAACGGCGGCGCCGCGGCGTTCACGGCATGGACCAACGGGAGGGCGAAGGCGGAACCGAGAACGGCGCGGCGAAGGACGGGCATGGCGTCACCTTGGGACTGGGGTTCAGGCGGAAGGAGGCGTCTCCACCGCCGGGCGCGGCGCGTCCGTGCGGGGTTCGGTGATCATCTCGATACGGCCGGTGATTTGTCCACCGTCCTCGACCTGCAACCGGCGGCAGCGGGCGGTGCCGAGCACCTTGCCGCTGGCCCGCACGACCAGGTTGCCGCGGGCCGTCAGCGTGCCGTCGATCGTGCCGGCGATCTCGGTGTCTTCCACCTCGACCTCGCCCTTGAAGATGCCGCCGGGGGCGATCATCAGCTCGGTCGCGTGGATCATGCTGGCCTCGACCGTGCCCTCGACGACCAGGCGCTCGGCGTCCGTGACGGTGCCCTGGACGCTGATGCCGCGGCCGACGACCAGCGTGCGGCGCTCGGCCGGCTCCCGCCCGCGGCCGGGCTGGGCGCCGGGGCGCGGGGGCGCGGCCAGGTTGCCGGGGGCGGCGTTCATGCCGGGGGCAGGCTGCCCGGCCGGAGGAGCGGGGGGGGCGCGGAACGGCGGTTGGCCCATGGGAGGAGCCTCCTTGGCAGCTGGACGGAAGGGGGGCACGCCGATCCCGGACTCGGGGCGGCGCGCGTTCGGATCGGTCTGGTCGGCGGAACCGCCGGCCAGCAGGCCTTCGGATGCGCCCGGGGTCGTGGGCTTGGGCGCGGGCTGGAGGCCCGGCAGGTCTTCGGGCTTACGGCGCTTGAACAAGCGGACACCCCTCTCCTGACGTGGGCGCCCCCCCGGTTCGGCGCCGGGGGGGCATTTCCGGGATGGCCTATCATGGGTGGCGGGGCAGGGATAGCCCGACGGGGGCCGACCGGTTCAGCACATGCGTCAGCGCCGCGATGCCCAGCAGCGGGACGAACAGGTTCAAAAGCGGGATCGTCGCGGCCAGCGCCAGGATGCCGCCCTGCGCCAGCACCGCCGGGCGCTGCCCCCGATAGAGCTGCACCGCCTCCGCCCGCCCCATCCGCCGCATCGCCACCGCGACGAACAGCCCGCGCCCGATCGCCCAGCCCGTGATCGCCCAGCCCAGCAGCAGCCCGATCCCCGGGATCGCCACCGCCAGCACCAGCGCTACGACCTGCAGCACCAGCACGCGAAGGCCCAAAGCCACTCCATCCCACGCCTGCACCGCAAGCGGCGCACCGGCCGGCACCGGCAGGGCAGGGTAGGACCGCCGGTCCACGGCCGCGGCGATGCGGTCGCTGTACAGCGTCGCGATCAGCAGGGCGGCCGGCACGAACAGCCACAGCGCCAGCAGCGCCGCCCCGACCCCGCCCGCGACGCCGGCCACCCAGCCGATCCAGCCGGGCTGGCCCACCAGGTGCTGGACCGCCCAGGCGCTGCCGGCCAGCAGCCCCAGGAAAGCGAGCAACGACCAGGCCAGGCTGCGGAGCAGCACGCCGATGAACACGGGGTCGTCCAGTTGCGCCACGGCGCGGAGCATCGGGGAAAGCACGGGATCGCCTCGTATGGTTGCGGCAGCGGGACGTGGGTGTTAGGCGCTGCCGCTGCAACGCAGCAGGAGCCGGCATGTCCCCACCCCGTTTCGACCTTTGCGGCATCGGCAACGCCATCGTTGACGTGGTGGCGCCCGTGACCGAGGCCTTCCTGTCGAAGCACGACATGCACAAGGGCGCCATGGCGCTGATCTCGGCCGACCAGGCGGAGGCGATCACGGCGGCGCTGGCGGACGGGAAGGAGAGCAGCGGCGGCTCGGTCGCCAACACCTGCGCCGTCGCGGCCGGGCTGGGCGCGCGCGTGGCCTTCCTGGGCAAGGTTGCCGACGATGCGCTGGGGGCCGCCTTCCGCCGCGACATCGGCACGGTGGGCGTGCACTTCCCGACGGCGCCGCTGTCGGGCGGGGCGCCGACCGCGCGGTGCCTGATCGCGGTGACGCCGGACGGGCAGCGCACGATGAACACCTTCCTGGGCGCCTGCGTCACCTTCGGCCCGGCGGACCTCGACGAGGCCGTGATCGCCGACAGCGCGGTCACCTATCTCGAGGGCTATCTGTTCGACCCGCCTTCGGCCCAGGCCGCGTTCCAGCGGGCGGCGGAGGTCGCGCACCAGGCGGGGCGCCAGGTCGCGCTGTCGCTGTCCGACGCGTTCTGCGTGGACCGGCACCGGGCGGCGTTCCGCGACCTGGTGGCCGGACACGTGGATATCCTGTTCGCCAACGAGGCCGAGGTGTGCAGCCTGTACGAGGAGAACGAGTTCGAGGATGCCGCCAAGCGCGCCGGCGCCGACGTGTCCCTGGCGGCGCTGACGCGCAGCGAGGACGGCAGCGTCGTGTTGCACGAAGGCCGGCGCATCGTGGTGCCGGCGGCGGCTGCGACTGTGGTGGATACGACCGGGGCGGGGGACGCGTATGCGGCCGGGTTCCTGGCGGGGCTTGCGGCGGGATACGCGTTGGAGGCCTGCGGCCGGCTGGGCAGCCTGGCCGCCGCCGCGGCGATCGGCCAGTACGGCGCGCGGCCGGACGTGGACCTGCGGGCGATGGCCGCAAGCGTGCGGTAGGGAACCGCGCAGCGCCGGAACCGTTCGGTGTTCAGCAGATCGAACGGAGTTCCACCATGCGCAAGACATTGATGACGACGGCCGCCATGCTGTGCCTCGGCGGCGCGGCGATGGCGCAGGTCGGCGCCGGCACCGGCGTGGGCAACAGCACGGGGGTCACGCAGTCGCCGCCCAACTCGGGCGCGGCCGCGGTGCCCGGTCCCGGCATTCCCGCGGCGACCACCGGCCACGGCCGCCCGCACGCGATGCCCCATCACGGCGGAATGCGCGCAGGGCGCGGCGAGGTCCGTGCGACGCCTGCCGAGGATTCGGCGGCACCGCCGACCAGCGCCTATCGCGGCGGCGCCGGCTCGCCACTGTCGACGCAGGCGAGCAACACGACGTCGGCCAACACGAGGTCCGAGATCGCGCCGCGCCTGCCCGACCCGAACGCGGCCAGCAACTCGCCCCAGGCATATCTCGCCGCCGCCCAGCGGGCGCTCAACAAGGGCCAGACCGGTGCCGCGCAGGAGGCGCTGGAGCGGGCGGAGACGCGGGTGCTGAGCCGTTCGACGGAGCCGAGCCTGGCCGGCCAGCCCGACGACGCGATGCTGGTGCGCCACATCTCCGACGCCCGCCGGGCGCTGGCTGGCCGGAACGTGAACGGCGCGAAGTCCGCGATCGCGATGGCGATGGCCAGCGGCCCCGGTGAGCCTGCGTCGCCGATGGCAGCCCCCATGGGCCAGCCCGGTCTCGCCGCGCCTCCGGGCCGCGCCTACTAACGAAAACAAGCCCGAATGGCCCGTCTTGCGGCGACGCAGGGCGGGCCTTCGCATTTAAGGCTCGAAATATCGGGCCTCGCAGACTATGTGTGCGCCGCACAATCAAATCGCTCGCGACGCCCGGCAAGGACCCCATGGACATCCGCAACATCGCCATCATCGCCCACGTCGACCACGGCAAGACGACGCTGGTGGACCAACTGCTGCGGCAGTCCGGCACCTTCCGCGAGCACCAGCAGGTCGCCGAACGCGCGATGGACCGGAACGACCTGGAAAAGGAGCGTGGCATCACGATCCTCGCCAAGTGCACCAGCGTCGTCTGGAAGGGCACCCGCATCAACATCGTCGACACCCCCGGCCACGCGGACTTCGGCGGTGAGGTCGAGCGGATCCTGGGCATGGTGGACGGCGCCATCGTGCTCGTCGACGCGGCCGAGGGCGTCCTGCCGCAGACGAAGTTCGTGACCGGCAAGGCCCTGGCGCGCGGCATCAAGCCCATCGTCGTCGTGAACAAGATCGACCGCCAGGATGCCCGCGCCGACGAGGTGCATGAGGAAGTGTTCGACCTGTTCGCCGCGCTGGGCGCCACGGACGAGCAGCTCGACTTCCCGATGCTCTACGCCTCGGGCCGCCAGGGCTGGGCCGACACCGTGATCGACGGTCCCCGCAAGGACCTGGCCCCGATGTTCGACCTCATCCTCAGCCACGTGCCCGCGACCTCGCTGGACAAGGAGGCGCCGTTCGCGATGGTCGCCTCCATCCTCGACTACGACAACTTCCTCGGCCGCGTCCTCACGGGCCGGGTCGAGCAGGGCCGCGCCAAGCTGAACATGCCGGTGAAGGTGCTGCGCCCCGACGGGTCCGTGATCGAGACGGGCCGCCTGACCAAGCTGATGGGCTATCGCGGCCTCGACCGCGTGCAGGTCGAGGAGTGCGAGGCCGGCGACATCGTCGCTGTGGCCGGGCTGACCGACGGCACCATCCCGGACACCATCTGCAGCCCCGAAGTGGCGGCCCCGATGTTCTCCATCCCCGTCGATCCGCCGACGCTGGCCATGACGTTCCGCGTCAATGACGGCCCGCTGGGCGGCAAGGAGGGCAAGAAGGTCACGTCCCGCCAGATCCGCGACCGGCTGATGCGGGAGAGCGAGGGCAACGTCGCCATCAAGATCACGGAAAGCAACGAGGCCGACGCGTTCGAGGTCGCGGGACGGGGCGAATTGCAGCTTGGCGTGCTGATCGAGCAGATGCGCCGCGAGGGGTTCGAGCTGACGATCGGCCGGCCGCGCGTCCTGACCCGCAAGAACGAGGAAACGGGCGAGCGGGAGGAGCCGTACGAGGAGGTCCTGGTCGACGTGGACGAGCCGTATTCGGGCGTCGTCGTCGAGAAGATGAGCCGCCGCAAGGCGCAGATGCAGGACATGCGGCCCTCGGGCGGCGGCAAGGTGCGCCTTACGTTCCTGATGCCCAGCCGCGGCCTGATCGGCTACCACGGCGAGTTCCTGACGGACACGCGCGGGACGGGCATCATGAACCGCCTGTTCGCGGGGTACAAGCCCTGGGCCGGGCCGATGGAGGGCCGCCGCAACGGCAGCCTGATCAGCACCGAGGGCGGCGAGGCCATCCACTACGCCCTGTTCTACATCCAGGAGCGCGGCACCCTGTTCGTCGATCCCGGCGACAAGGTGTACGAGGGTCTCATCCTGGGCGAGAACAGCCGCGGGGCGGACCTCGAGGTGAACCCGATCAAGGAGAAGAAGCTGACCAACGTCCGCGCCTCGGGCAAGGACGACGCGATGCTGCTGATCCCGCCCCGGCGCATGAGCCTGGAGCAGGCGATCGCCTACATCGAGGACGACGAGCTGGTGGAGGTGACGCCCAGCGCCGTCCGCCTCCGCAAGCGGCATCTGGACAGCAACATGCGCAAGCGGGCGGAGCGCAAGGCGGACAGCGAGGCGGCGTAGGCCGCCTCGCGCTACCCTGCACGTCATCCCCGGGCTTGATCCGGGGATCTCGCGACGGCGGCACTTCGACGTGTCGCCGCACCGGGAACTCCGGACCGGGCGGTCCGTTACAGCCCTGTAATCCCCGCTCAACTGGAGACCATCGAATGCCATTCACCACACGCCGCCTCTGCGCCGCCCTTGCTGCCGCAGGGATGGTCGCCGCCCTCGGTGCCGATCCCGTGTTCGCGCAGGGCGCCACCGTCGGTCCCGCCGGCGGCATCCCGAGCACGACGGCGCCCAGCAACTCGCAGGGGACGCCGTCGGGCGGCACCGGCAACCTCAGCACCACGCGCGTCGGGCCTTCCACGACGGCGACGGCGGCAACCCCGGCCAAGCCGCGCCCGCGCCGCACGGTTCGCCGTACGAAGCCTGTCGCGCCCGTGTCCGATTCGGTGTCGCCGGGACCGGTGATGCCCGTCCGCTGAGGCCGCGACCCCGGCGCTTGCCGGGGAGGGCGTGAGACGGTAGCGACCGGGGATGACCCGGCCGTTCCGAGACTCGCAAATTTGGGTGATGGCAGCCTTCGGCTTCGCGGCCGGGCTGCCATTGCCGCTTTCGGGGTTCACGCTGCGCCAGTGGTTGTCGGAGGGCGGAACCTCGTTGGCCGCCATCGGGTTCACCGCCAACATCGGCCTCGCATATACCCTCAAGTTCCTGTGGGCGCCGGTGCTGGACCAGATGCGCCCGCCACTGCTCGGGCGGCGACGCGGCTGGCTGCTGGTCATCCAGCCCGCCCTGGTCCTGGCGTGCCTCGCCATGGCGGTTTCCGACCCCGTCCAATCACCGGTCCGGCTGGTTGCGGCAGCGGTGACGGTCGCGTTCCTGTCGGCCAGCCAGGACATCGTCGTCGATGCGTGGCGGGTCGAGACCTTCGAGGAGCGCATGCAGGGCACGGCGCTGGCCGCCTACATCTGGGGCTACCGCGCCGCCCTGCTCGTCGCCGGCGCCGGCGCGCTCAGCCTGGTGCAGGTGCTGGGCTGGCCCGGCGCGCTCTCGGCCATGGCGGCGCTGATCGGCACCGGCATCCTGGCCACCCTCCTGGCCCGCGAACCCGCGGTGCAGCGGACCACGCTCGTCGTGCGGGGCTTCGCGGCCCGGTTCCGGTATTCGGTCGTCGAACCCTTCCGCGACTTTCTGACCCGGCCCGGCGCCTGGCCCATCCTCGCCTTCGTGATGTTGTTCAAGCTGGGCGAGGCGATGGCCCACACGATGGCCGTGCCGTTCTACAACTCGCTCGGCTTCGACCGCGTCGCCATCGCGGCCGCGACGGGCGTCCCGGGCCTGGTCGCCAGCCTGCTGGGCGCCGCCGGGGGCGCCTGGCTGATCGCGCGCATCGGGACGGGGCGGGCGCTGGTCATCACCGGTTTCGTGCAGATGGCCTCGATGAGCCTCTATTTCCTGCTCGCGGTCAGCCATGGCGTCTGGTGGGTCTTGCTGGCCAAGATCACGCTCGAGAACGTGGCCGAGGGCATGGCCGACGCCGCCTTCATCACCTACCTGTCGTCGCTCTGCTCCACGCGCTTCACGGCGACGCAGTATGCGCTGCTGTCGTCGCTGTCCGCCGTGGGCTTGCGCACGATCGCCGGGTTCTCGGGCGTTCTGGCCGGCGCGATGGGCTGGATCGCCTTCTACGGCCTCACGATCTTCGCCGCCGTGCCGGCGATGCTCATCATGGTCTGGCTGCTGCGGCGCTTCCCGCCGGTGCCCCGTGCGGCGCCGCTGGAAGCCACACCGTGACGGTCGTGCCGGCGCCCTCCGTGCTCTCGATGGCGAGCTGCCCGCGGTGGCGGTTGACGATGTGCTTCACGATCGCAAGGCCCAGCCCGGTGCCGCCCACCGCGCGCGAGCGGTGCTTGTCCGCCCGGTAGAACCGCTCCGTCAGCCGCGGGATGTGCGCCCGCGCGATGCCGTGCCCGTCATCGGCGACGCTGATCGCGACGCCGGGGCGCGGCGGCAACGGCTTGCCCGGGGGCGCCGCCCGCACCGCGATCCGCACCAGCCCGGCCTCCCGCCCATATTTCACGGCATTGTCCATCAGGTTCTGCAGCACCTGCTCCAACTGGTCCTCGTCGCCCTGCACCTCCGGCAGCGCGGCCGGCAGGTCGAGTTGCAGGGTCATGCGGCGGGCGGCGATCTGCGGTTCGAACACCGCGGCCAGGCGGCGGACCAGCGCGGTGGGATCGACGGGATCGGCGGGCGCCTGATGCTCGGTCAGCTCGATGCGAGACAGGCTCAGCAGGTCGTCGATCAGGCGGTTCATGCGTTGCGCCTGCTCGGCCATGATCCCCAGGAAGCGGATCTGGGCCGGCGGATCGTCGGCGGCGGGGCCGCGGAGCGTGTCGATGAAGCCGATGAGGCTGGCGAGCGGGGTCCGCAGTTCGTGACTGGCGTTGGCGACGAAATCGGCCCGCATGCGCTCCACGGCGCGTTCACGCGTGCGATCCGACAGCACGGCGACGATACGACCGCCGTCGGCGAGCGGGGTCTCCAGCGGGATGACGGTCGCGAACACCTCCCGCGAGACGGGGACGGGGAGGCTCAGCTCGGCCGACTGCTCCTGCCCTTCCGCGTAGGCGCGGTCGATGGCGGCGCGCAGGCCGGGGTGGCGAAGCACCGCGCCGATCGCCGGGCCGAAGGCCTGGCTGGCGGCGGCGTTGCTGCGCTGGATGGCGCGGGTCGGCCCCAGGACCAGCAGCGGGTCCGGGAGGCGCTGCACGAGCGCCTGCTCGGCCCGCACGGTCGCGTCCATTTCCGCCTCCCGCACGGCCAGCGCGCGGGCCAGGCGGTCGGCTTCCCGGGCGATGTGGGCGGTGGCGGACAGCAGCGGGGGCCCGGGATCGGGCGTGCTCTCCCGCCCCGGGGTGGCCCGGTGCAGCGCGTAGATGATGCGGCCGAGATCCCGCACCCACAGCGTCGCGAGCAGCAGCGCGCCCGCCAGGATGACGGCGGCGCCGGAGAGGGCGGCGGGCCAGGCCAGCTCGTCCAGCAGGGCGAGGGCGAGCAGCACGGCGACGGGCAGGCTGGCGAGCACGCCGGCGGTCCGGAGCGGCAGCGGCGTCTTCATGCGGGCGTGACCCGCGATCAGACCCCTGGTGCGGCCAGGCTCTGCGGCGCGGGCTGCACGATGTGGGCGCCGCCGCGGTCGATCTCGAAGATCGCGAGGCCGCGGCGGACCTGGCCGTCCGGTTGCAGGGCGATCAGCCCGTCGGCGCCGGCGAAGCCTTCCGGCCGGGTCAGCGCGCCGGTCGCGAACCCGGCGGCCGCTGCGGCCCGGGCGATGCCGGCGGCGTCGTAGGCGAGGCTGGTGAAGTCGCGGGCCGGGGATTTGAAGCGGGCGGTGTATTGCTGCTCGAACGCCGAGCGTTGGGCGGGGTCGGGGGCGGCAAACCAGGCGCCGGCCAGCGCGGGCTGCCGTGCGGCGTCGCGGGCCCAGGTGGCGGGGCCCAGGATGCGAAGCTGGTCCGGGCCGATGTCGTAGAAGCTCAGCAGCGGCACCACCTGGCCCAGCAGGTCGCCGGTGACGCCGAGCAGCAGCGCGTCCATGGGCGGCGGCGGTGGCGCGCGGCGGCCGATCTCGGCGGCCTGGCGGCGTCCGTCGGCGTCGTTGCTGGCCCGGGCCGCGCGCTGCTGCGATTCGATGGCGCCCCGGCGCGAGCCGTAGGCGGCGACGTCCTTCAGCGCGTCGTTGAAGGCGGCGAAGCTGGCCGGGGTGCGGACGACGCGGGGCTCCGGGAGGCCGGCGCCGGCGGCGGCGGCGACCAGGCCCGAGGCGAGGGCGTCGCCGAAGGGGTTCTGCGGCAGCACGCCCGCAAGCCGCGTCTTGTTCTCCGCCTGCACGGCCAGGACCAGGCGGCGGACCTGCTGGGCGGGTGTGACGCCCAGGGTCCAGACGCCCGGCTGCGCCTGGCCCTGGTCGGACGTGAAGGCGAGGACGGGGACGTTTGCGGCCCGGGCGACGGGGGCGGCGGCGGCTGTCTCCCCGGCGGTGAGCGGCCCCAGGATGATGCCCGCCCCGGCCGCGACGGCGGCGCGGGCGGCGGTCGCGGCGCCGTCCGCCGTGCCGGCCGTGTCGTGCTGGTCGAGGGGCGGCGCGCCCGCCTGGTCCAGCGAGAGCTGGGCGGCCTTCAGCAGCGCCTGGCCGACTTCCGCGTTGGGTCCGGTCAGCGGCAGCAGGATCGCGATCCGGCGTCCGGACGCTGCGGGCCCACCCGGCAAGGGGATGTTGGAAGGCGCATTCAGCGGGGCCGCTTGGCGCGGGACCGCCGGGTCGGCTACGCAGGCGGTCAGGGCGAGCGCCGCGGACAGGCCGGCCGCGCGAAGGAGGATGGATGCCCGAAACAGGCGAGCCGGCAGAGCGAACATCGGAGCAACCTCCCGCGGCGGAGCATGATGGGTCCCACGAGGGGCGCCGCCCGGCCTTTATATCACCGGGGTTGACCGTCGTGGCCACCCCGATCGGCCATCTCGGTGACATCACTGTGCGGGCGATCGAGGCGCTGCGGGGTGCGGAGCTGGTGCTGTGCGAGGACACGCGGACGACGGCACGGCTGCTGCAGCACTACGGGATCGCGGTCCGGACGGAGGCGCTGCACGACCACAACGAGGCCGGGCGGGCGCCGGGGCTGGTGGCGCGGATGCAGGCGGGCGCGCGGATCGCGCTGGTGTCGGACGCCGGGACGCCGCTGGTGTCGGACCCCGGGTACCGGCTGGTGCGGGCGGCGATCGAGGCGGGGGTGGCGGTGTCGGCGGTGCCCGGGGCCAACGCGGCGGTGATGGCGCTGGTGCTCTCGGGGCTGCCGCCGCAGCCCTTCCTGTTCCTGGGCTTTCCGCCGCCGCGGCAGGCCGCGCGGCTTGCGGCGTTCGGGCGGTTGCGGGCGGCGGAGCGGGCGGGGTTGCAGGCGACGCTGGTGTGGCACGAGGCGCCGCACCGCCTGGCGGAGACGCTTGCGGACCTGGCGACGGGGTTCGGCGCGCGGCCCGCGGCGGTGGCGCGGGAGCTGACGAAGCGTTTCGAGGAGGTGCGCCGTGGCCCGCTGCCGGAACTTGCCGCCTGGTATGCGACCGAGCCGGCGCGGGGCGAGATCACGCTGGTCGTCGGGCCGGCCGAGGAGGAGGGCGGTGACGCCGAGGACCTGGACGGCATGCTGCGCCGCGCGCTGGCGGGCGGCAGCGTGAAGGACGCGGCGGCGCTGGTGGCGACGGCGACGGGCCTGCCGCGGAAGGTGGTGTATGCGCGGGCGCTGGCGCTTGCTGCCGAGATGCCGCCGGGTTAGCGCTCATCCTGTCCGCACGGCGCCGTTGCCGAGGAAGCGGCCCCGCATGGGCTTCAGCAGCGCCAGCGCCAGCGCTGCGGTCAGCAGGTCCGCGCCGATCGCGATGGCGAAGACGGGCGTCCAGCTTCCGGTGCTGTCGTGCAGCAGGGAGGCGAGCGGGCCGCCGAAAATGGCCCCGATTCCCTGCGCGATGTAGAGGCAGCCGTAGTTCTTGGTTGCGAAGCGCGACCCGAACGTGTCCGTGAGGGTGGATGGAAAGAGCGAGAAGATCTCGCCCCAGCCGAAGAAGACGAGGCCGGACAGCAGGACGAAGGCGATGGGGATGTCGATGGTCGCGAGCCAGATGGCCATGGCGACGCCTTCCAGCGCGAAGGCGATGAACATGGTGTTCTCTCGGCCGATGCGGTCGGAGACCCAGCCGAAGAAGGGCCGGGTGAGGCCGTTGCAGAAGCGGTCGATGGTCAGGGCGAGCGGGAGGGCGGCGAAGCCCCAGACCATGACCTTGGTGATTCCGAAATCGGCGGCGAAGTTGCCGATCTGGCTGGTCACCATGAGGCCCGTGGTGGACATCATGGTCATCATGCAGAACATGAGCCAGAAGATGGGGTTTTTCAGCATCTCCCCGGTGGGGACGTCCCGGGCGGTGCCGGGGAGGGAGGTCGTGACCGGCATGCCGGCGGGCGGGGCCTTGAGGCCGAGTGCGGCTAGCACGCCGACCACTCCGAAGATGATGCCGAACCGGACGAGGGTCGCCTGGTATCCGTTGGCGACGAGGCTGTCGGTGATGGGGAAGGTGGTCGCGATCGCGCCCATGCCATATCCCGCCGCGACGACGCCGGCCGCGAAGCCTCGCCGATCCGGGAACCAGCCGACCATCTGCCCGACGACGCCGATATAGACGATGCCGGTGCCGAGGCCGCCCAGCAGCCCGTACGTGAGATACAGGCCCCAGAGCGAGTTGACCTGTGCGGCCAGCACCCAGCTCAGTCCCGTCAGCGCGCCGCCGGCGGCGATCAGCCAGCGGGGGCCGAACCGCTCGACCAGCCAGCCCTGGAAGGGGCTGAAGAAGGTCTGCAGGACGATCAGGATGCTGAACGTCACCTGGATCGCGGCGGCCGGCGCGCCCAGGGTGGCGCCGAGCGGGCGGGTGAACAGGGCCCACACGTATTGCGGGCTGGAGATGGCCATCATGCAGACCAGGCCCAGAAGAAGCTGGATCCAGCGGGTGGAGGCTGCGGGGATGGCGGTGGGGGCTGCGAACGTGCTGCTCATGAATGGCTCCGCGGGTCTGGTATATTGGATGCAAGCGTGATGCCATGCGCCGTGACGGCAGGGTCGTGACGGTGCGGCGGCCCGTCTATGCGGTCGCGGTCCTGCTGGCGGCCGCGTCGGGCGCCGTGTTGCGCTGCATCGGGGTGGGCACGGCGCCGCTGGAGTTCGACGAGGCGGCGTCGTGGTATTTCGCCGGTCTGCCCTGGGGGGACCTGGTGGGGGAAGCGGCGGTGCTGGAGCCCAATCCGCCGCTGTTCTATGCCGCCGTGCATCTCGTGCGGCTGGTGTTCGGCGACGGGGAGGCGGCGCTGCGGCTGCCGTCCGTCCTGGCCGGCGTGGCCTGCATTCCCGTGGCGGCGGGGATCGCGCGCCGATTGGGCGGGCCTGTCGCGGGCATCGCGGCGGCGCTGCTGGTCGCGAGTTCGGCGACGCTGGTGGTGAGCAGCCAGTATGCCCGAGCGTATTCGATGCTGACCTTGGCGGGACTCCTGGTGCTTGCCGCGGCGCTGCGGCTGGTTGCGGCGACGCGGCGGGGGGAGCCGGGCGGGGCTTGGGCCTGGGCGGGCTTCGTGGGGGCGGGGGCCGCGGCGCTTTACCTGCACAACACGGCGGTGCTGATGATGGCCGCCGTCGATCTGGTGATGATCGCGGCGTGGGTGGCTGCGCCGGGGCGGCCGCCTGGGTTTGCGGTGCGATGGGTGGGCGCCAATCTGGTCATCGCTGCCGCCTTCGCGCCCTGGGTGCCCGTGATGGTGCATCAATCGGTGACGACGCTTGCCGCGTTCTGGTTGGCCCGGCCGGGGTTTGCGGAGCTGCGGTACGGCGTGCTGGGGGTCTATGCCCAGCCTTATGCGCGGTTTGCCCAGCCGATCCCGGATCTCGTCACCCTGGGGGCGGGGGCGTTCGGGCTGTTCGTGCGGCGGCGGGACCCGGCGCTGATCGCGCTTGTCGTGTTCGTGCTGATCGGGGTGCCGCTGGCGACGTTCGGCATCAGCCAGTGGCGTCCGCTGATGAACGGGAAGACGTTGCTGTGGCTGGCGCCGGTGTTCCTGGTGGTGGCGGGGGTCGGCTGCGCCGGGTTGAGGCGGCTGGCGGTTCCGGCGACGGCGGTGCTGCTGGCGGTGCAGGTGGCGGGGTGCTGGTCGTTCCTGCAATCGCGGCCCGACGAAGGGTATCCCGGTCTGGCCGCGCTGCTGCGGGCGGAGGTGCGGGAGGGGGACGTGCTCTACCTGTCGTCGCCGGAGCTGGAGCCGGCGTTGCGCTATTACGGCTGGTCCGGCGACCGCGCGGCGTCGTTCGCCCGGCCGGTGCCGGGGACGTGGAACCGGCATCCGGTGTCCCGTCCGCTGGCGGTCGAGCGGATCGGGGCCGGGGCGGGCCGCGTGTATGTGGTCAGCCGGTCGCTCCCGGCGTTGCAGGAGCAGGCGGCGGAGGCGCTGCAAGGGCGGATGGTGGAGGTGGCCCGGCGGCGGTTCGGGCAGAATCGACTGCCGATCCTGGAGCTGCGGGTTTATGGCCCGGCGGGATAGGCGCCGGGCCAGGTCCCGACGTCAGGCGGTCTTCTGCATGTGCTGCCATATGGCGGCGTCGCGGTTGTAGAAGTCCGGGCGGAAGCGGAGCGCGCCGGCCGGGTCCAGGAAGGCGGTCTGGTAGACGACGAACACGGGGACGGGGGCGGGAAGGGCGTGGCGGGTCGTGTTGCCGGTCGCGATCCCTTCGTCGATCGTTGCGAGCGGTTGGTCCATGAGGAGGGCCGCAAGCTCACGCGGGTGTTGCACGCGGATGCATCCGTGGCTGATGCGCCGGTTGTCACGCAGGAAGACCTTCCGTTCCGGCGTGTCATGCAGGTAGACGTCGAAGCGGTTCGGCATGTCGAACATGACGAGGCCGAGGCCGGCGTCGGGACCGGGCAACTGCTCGACCTCGCCATTCGCGAGCATGACCATCCGGTTGCGGGTGAGGTAGTCCGGGTCCTGGTCGAGCCTGGGCAGGATCTCGGCCGCCGCGATGTCGGCGGGGATGACCCAGGGGGGGTTGTAGAAGCTGGCGTCGATCGAGGCGCGGAACTCCGGGCTTTGGTTGTGCTCGGCGTCGTCGCCGACCACGACGCGGGTGGAGAAGGCGGGGCGGTCGGCGCGGTACATGACCAGGCGTTCGTCGGCGACGTTGACCCAGACGCGATCAGCCGGGAGGCGGCGGGGGAGCCAGCGCTGGCGTTCCAGGTTCACCTCGATGGCGCGGAGGCGGGTTGCGGCGGCGGCTCTGGCGGGGCCGGGGGGGGGGCGGTGGGTTTGCAGGGCTTTGCGCAGGGCCTGGTAGGTCGGCGTCGTGGGGGCGAGGGACTCGATCGCCGCCGCCGGATCGGCGCTGGCCAGTGCGCGGTCGAGCGCTTCGACGACGTCGACGGGCTCGGGGGCCAGGGTTTCGTCGCGTCTGCGGCGTTCGATCGGCACGGCGCCGCGGGCGAGGGCGTCGGCGTAGGAGAGGACCGCGTCGGAGATCAGAAGGTCGCGGTTGAGGGGCGAGAGCGCCGGGGGGTCCTGCAGGAGTCTGGCGTGGAAGAGTTCGGGGTCGAGGCCGTGGTCCCGGGCGCGGAGCACGGCGTCGACGAGGGCGCGGGCCTGGGCCGGGCGGGTCGTCCAGACGGGCTCGTCGTCGTGGCGGGCGTAGAAGCGTTGCAGGAGGGCGGTGTTCAGGCGTGTTCCGGCGATCTCGAGGTCGGGCGGCACCTCGATGGCGGTGCGGCGGGTGGGAGGCGGGAGGGTGGCCAGGGCGAACGTGGATTCGCGGATTTCGTCCGTGGCGCAGGCAGCAAGCGAGGCCGTGGCGGCGAGCGACATCGCGGCGCCCGCGATCGTCCGGCGCCGGGAGAGGCGGGTTTTGAGGCCGGCATTGTCCGGGGAGGACGGGTTTTTCACTGTTTTTGGGCCTCGGGTGATGGGGATTGATGATGCGTGCAACCTTAACTCCTTGACGAACGTTCCGCGCATGGCTGACGTTGAGTGTACGCGCAGCTATTGAAGGAGGAAAACATGGTTCCGGTTTCCAAGGTGGCGACTCGCTCCAGGCTTATTCCCGTGTCGGCGTTGGCTGTGCTGGTGCTTCCTGTGGCGCTTTTGGCCGCTTGCGCTCCGACGCCGCCTCCGCCGCCGCCGCAGCCGGTCTATGTGGCTCCGCCGCCGCCGCCGCCTGCGGTCGTCGTGCCTCGCGCCCGGGGGTAGGCGCCACGGTCCAGCGGATGTGAGAGGGCTGACTCCCGTTGCCGCCGCGTTGGCGACGATGGGAGTTGGCCCTGCCCACTTCATGCCGTCCTCTACGACGCCCCAATCGCCATCGTCTGGCCGGCGGCCCACTGCCAGCGTCCCGCGGCATGGGCGAATACGCATAGGGCGCGATAGTGCCCGGTAATGCGACGATCGCCGATCCTGAGTTCGTCGTGGATCGCGAGGGTCGCGACGGCGAAGTCGTCGATCAGCTTCACCGACAAGTCCGCGACACGCTGTTGCATGAAGACGACCCTGCCCGAGGTGCAATAGGTTTCGATGTAGCCGGGCTTGTCGAAGGTCTGTCCGGCTGCGTTGACGTAGATGAACTCGGGGTGAATCAGGGAATCGAGGGCATCCACGTCCATGGCGACAAGGGCGTCGGCCTTCGCTTCCAACAGGCGCCGTATCTCGTCCGTCGTCGTCATGAACGCAACGAAGCACGGGCGTGAGCATAAGGCCAGTTCGCGGCGGGCGCGCGGGGGGGCGGTGCGCCCCTCAAAGGCCATTTCGAAATAAAGGCGGAGGGCCGCAGCCGACGGGGTCGGTCTTCCGACTGCAAGCGGTTCGAAGGGACTCTCAGGCTTCGAGTTGTTCCCGGAGGAGTTCCAGTTCCAGCCAGCGTTCCTCCGTCGCGGCAAGGGCCGATTGGGCCTCTTGCAGGGTCTGGGTGAAGCGGGCGAAGGCGGTGGGGTCGCGGCGGTACAGGTCGGGGTCGGCGAGTTTGGCCTGGGCCGCCGCGATGCGGGCGTTCAGGCGTTCCATTTCTGCGGGGAGGGTTTCGAGGGCGTGCTTGTCCTTGAAGGAGAGCTTGCGGGCGGCAGGTTTGGCTGGGGCAAGGCGGCCGGCTTGGCGGAGGCGGTCGGGGATGGCGGCGGCGGCCGGGCCGCGCTGGATCAGCATGTCGCTGTAGCCGCCCGCGTATTCCAGCCATCGCCCGGTGCCTTCGGCGGCGAGGGTCGAGGTGACGACGCGGTCCAGGAAGTCGCGGTCGTGGCTGACGACGAGGACGGTGCCGGGATAGTCGGCCAGCATCTCCTGCAGGAGGTCCAGGGTTTCGAGGTCGAGGTCGTTGGTGGGTTCGTCGAGCACCATGAGGTTGCTGGGGCGTGCGAGGGCGCAGGCGAGGAGAAGGCGGCCGCGTTCGCCGCCGGAGAGGACGCCGACGGGGGTCCTGGCCTGTTCGGGCTTGAACAGGAACTCCTTCATGTAGCCGATGACGTGCCGGCGGTCGTTGCCGACCTGGACCATGTCGCCGCCGCCCTGGGTGAGGGTGTCGGAGAGGGTGGCAGCCGGGTCGAGGGCGGCGCGCTGCTGGTCGAGGGTGACGACGGCGAGGTTGGTGCCGGTCGTGACCTTGCCCTCGTCCGGGGGGAGGCGGCCGGTGAGGAGGTTGAGGAGGGTGGTCTTGCCGGCGCCGTTGGGGCCGACGATGCCCAGGCGGTCGCCGCGGATGACGCGCAGGGTGAGGTCATCGACGACGGGGCGGCCATCGTATGATTTGCTGACGTGCTCGGCGACGGCGACGAGCTTGCCGGAGAGGTCGGCGTCGCTGGCGGCAAGGCGGAGGGCGGTGGCGGGGCCCCCGGCCTCGCGGCGTTTCTGGCGGAGGGCGGCGAGTTCGCCGACCCGGCGCACGTTGCGCTTGCGGCGGGCGGTGACGCCGTACCGCATCCAGTCCTCCTCGCGCTTGATCTCGCGGCCGAGCTTGTGGAGGTCGCGCTCGGTTTCGGCCTCGATCTCGTCGCGCCAGGTCTCGAAGTGGGCGAAGCCGCGGTCGATGCGGCGGGTGGTGCCTTCGGCGAGCCAGACGAGGCTGCGGCCCAGGGTTTCGAGCAGGCGGCGGTCGTGGCTGATGAGGACGATGCCGGCGCGGAGGGATTGGAGCTCGGCTTCGAGCCATTCGATGGCGGGGAGGTCGAGATGGTTGGTGGGCTCATCGAGCAGGAGGAGGTCGGGGGAGGGGGCGAGGGTCCGGGCGAGGGCGGCGCGGCGCTGCTGGCCGCCGGAGAGGGTCGACGGGTCTTCGGCGCCGGTGAGGCCCAGTTTGTCGAGGAGTTCGCGGGCCCGGTAGAGGTTGTCGCCCGGGCCCATGCCGGCTTCCACGTAGTCGAGCGTCGTGGCGTGGCCGGCGAGGTCGGGTTCCTGGGGCAAATAGCGGATGGTGGTGCCGGGCTGGAGGAAGCGGGTTCCGGCGTCGGATTGAAGGAGGCCGGCCGCGACCTTCAGGAGGGTGGATTTGCCGCTGCCGTTGCGGCCGACGAGGCAGATGCGCTCGTTGGCGCCGACGCCGAGCTCGGCGCCCCGGAGCAGGGGCTGGGAGCCGAGGGCGAGGTGGATGTCTTGCAGGAGGAGGAGGGGGGGCGCCATGGGCGGGGTATGGGGGCAGGGGCGCGCCTGTGCAACCGTGCGGGGTTGTGGCATCCACGGGCGAACGAACCGGGGGAACGGACATGCGCGTGATCATCCTGCTCGCCTGCCTGCTGGCGCTGCCTGCGCAGGCGGCCGAGCCGCTGCGGATCGGGCTGCTGCACACGCTGTCGCCGGCCCCGCTGTACATCGCGATGGAGCGGGGATATTTCCGAGACGAGGGGCTGGATGCGAGCTTCCGGTTCTTCGAGGCGGCGCAGCCGATCGCGGCGGCGGCGGTGAGCGGGGACATCGACGTGGGGATCACGGCGCTGACGGGGGGGTTCTTCAGCCTGGCGGGGCGGGGGACGCTGAAGGTGATCGGCGGCGGGTTGCACGAGCAGAAGGGGTATGAGGGAACGGCGGTGCTGGTGTCGAAGGCGGCGTACGAGGCGGGGCTTACGAACGTCGCGAAGCTGCCGGGGCGGAGCCTGGGGATCACGCAGTTCGGGTCCTCGTTCCATTACATCGCAGGGCGGATCGCGGAGAAGGAGGGGTTCGAGCTGAAGACCGTGACGCTGCGGCCTTTGCAGACGATCGGGAACATGATCGCGGCGGTCCGGACGGGGCAGATCGACGCGACGATGGCGGTGGCGAGCCAGGCGAAACCGCTGGAGGCGTCGGGGGAGGCGCGGATCATCGCCTGGGTGGGCGATGTCGTGCCGTATCAGCTGACGGCGGTGTTTGCGCCGAGCGCGATGCTGGAGAAGCGGGCGGATGCGTTGCATCGGTTTGCGCGGGCGTATCAGCGGGGGGTCGCGGATTTCCGGGAGGCGTTCCTGCGGCTGGACGGGGCGGGGAAGCCGATCCGGGATGCCAAGACGGAGGCGATGTTTCCGCTGCTGACGAAGTATGTGTTCGTGGGGGACCCGGAGGCGGCGCGGAAGATCGTGGAGGGGGTGGGGTACTACGACGAAGGGGGGAAGCTGGATGTCGAGGATGTGGCGGCGCAGTTGAAGTGGTTCGTCGCGCAGGGGCTCGTGAAGACGGCGGTGGAGGCCTCGGAGGTGATCGATACCCGGTTCATTGGGGCGCTTTCGGTTAAGTGAGGCGAGGCATTCACCACCGAGAACGCAAACGCGTCGGAGCGCAGGCGGGTGATCTTGCTGTGGTGTCCGTGTGTTTTCTTGGCGATCTTGGTGTTCTCGGTGGTTGATCTCCTTTGCTGGCGGGAGGGATGACCGCGTCCCGGGTCGAGGTGCGGATCGAGGGGGTGTCGCACCGGTATGACGGGCTGCAGGTGCTGGATGAGATCGATCTGGTGGCGGCGCCGGGGCGGGTGCTGGTGCTGGTGGGGCCTTCGGGGTGCGGCAAGAGCACGTTGCTGGGGATCGTGGGCGGGTTGATCGCGCCTTCGGCGGGGCGGGTGGTGGTCGAGGGGCGGGTGGGAGCGGATTGCCTCAATGCATTGACGCCGGTGTTCCAGGATTTTGCGTTGCTGCCCTGGCGGACGGTGGCGGGGAACGTGGCCTTGCCGTTGGAGGGACGGTTGGGCGCGGCGGCCCGGCGTGACCGGGTGGCGGAGGTTCTGGCGCTGACGGGGTTGTCGGAGTTTGCCGGGGCGTGGCCGAAGCAGTTGTCGGGGGGGATGCGGCAGCGGGTGGCGATCGCGCGGGCGCTGGCGGTGCGGCCGGCGGTTCTGCTGATGGATGAGCCGCTATCGGCGCTGGATGCGCAGACGCGGGCGTTGCTGCTGGACGAGTTCGCCGGGCTGATCGAGGGGGCGGGGACCACGACGATCTATGTAACGCACAACCTGGCCGAGGCGGTCCGGTTGGGGCACCAGGTGGCGGTGCTGTCGCGCAGGCCCGGGCGGGTGCGGGATGTGGTGGCGATCGATCGGCCGATCGCGGGGCGGGAGGTGGGGGACCCGGCGCTGGTCGCGGTGGAGCGGGAGCTGTGGGACATGATCCGGGGGGATGCGGCGGCGGCGGCGCGGGAGCGGGTGGGTGGCTGAGCTTTCGGGGCCGGTGCGGTTCCGGGCGCGAGGGTTTGCGCCGCGGAGCGTGCCGTGGGCTTCGGCGGCGACGCTGGCGGGGATCGTGCTGCTGTGGCAGGGGGCGGCGAGCGCGGGATGGATCGACACGCGGTTCCTGCCGCCTCCGCTGGCGATCGGGCGGGCGTTATGGGCGCTCTCGGTCAGCGGGGAGTTGTGGCGGCATCTGGGGGCGTCGTTGCAGCGGCTGGCGATCGGGTGGAGTGCGGGGACCGTGTGCGGGGTGGCGCTGGGGTTCGCGGTGGGGTTGTCGAGCCTGGCGCGGTCGCCCGGGCTCGCGGTGGTTTCGGCGCTGTTCCCGATCCCGAAGATCGCGCTGGTGCCGCTGTTCATCATCTGGTTCGGGATCGGGGAGGGGTCGAAGGTGATGACGCTGGCGTTCGGCGTGTTCTTTCCGACGGTGATCAACACGGCGGCGGGGATCGATGCATTGCCGCGGGGGCTGGTGCGGATGGGGCAGGCGTTCGGGCTGGGGCGTGGGGCGATATTGTGGAAGATCGTGCTGCCGGGAGTGTTGCCGTCGATCCTGAGCTCGTTTCGGGTGACGAGTTCGATCGCGATCATCCTGCTGGTGGCGGCGGAGATGATCGGGGCGGAGCGGGGGATCGGGGCGTTCGTGCTGCAGGCGGGGAATCTCTATGACACGGAGGATCTGCTGGCGGGGATCGTCGTGCTGTCGGCGCTGGGGCTGACGGTGGCGTGGGTGCTGGGGCGGCTGGAGCGGAGGTTGCTGGCGTGGCGGTGATCAGAAGCGGGGGGACCCGTCTTCGCTGAGGCGGCGTGCGGCTTCGCGGATGGCGGGGTGGTCGGCGTTGGCGAAGGCGAGGCGGACGTGGTGGTCCTGGCCGGGACCGAAGGCGGTGCCGGGCAGGGCCAGGATACCGAGGGTGGTGGCGAGGTGCTCGGCGTTTTTCGCGGCGGGGGCGTGGAGGTAGGCGAAATAGGCGCCGAGGGAGTCCAGGCGCCAGGCGGGAAGGGTTTCGAGGGCTGCGGCGACGGTGGCGGCGCGGGCGTTGATGGTGGCCCGGTTCTGGGCGCGCCAGTCCTGGAGGGCGGGGATGGCCCAGGCGAGGACGGATTGGGCGGCGCGCTGCGGGCAGATATGGAGGCAGTCGAGGATCTTGGTGGCCTGGGCGATGAAGGCGGCGTCGGCGACGAGGGAGCCGATGCGGTGTCCGGGGATGCAGTAGGCTTTCGAGAAGCTGTAGATCTGGATGAGGTGGGCGGGCCAGGCGGGATCCTGGAACAAGTCGTGGGCGCGGGCCTGGGCCTGGGGCAGGAAGTCCTTGTAGGTCTCGTCGAGGATGAGGGCGAGGTTGTGTTTCGCGCACAGGGCATGGAAGCGGGCGATGGTCTCGGCGGGGTAGACGGCGCCGGTGGGGTTGTTGGGGGTGATGAGCAGGATGGCGCGGGTGGTGGCGTCGATGAGGGATTCGGCCTCGTCGGCGTCCGGGATGAAGGCGGCTTCGGGGCGGCAGGGGAGGGCGCGGGGCTCGATGCCGAGCATGGCGCAGCTCTGCTGGTGGTTCCAGAACCAGGGGGTGGGGAGGAGGACGCTGTCGCCGCGCTGGGCGAGGGTCATGAGAGCGACCACGAAGGCCTGGTTGCAGCCGGCGGTGATGGCGGTCTGGTCCGGCGTTATGGACCCGGCGTAGGTGGTGGAGAGGTCCCGGGCGTGGGCTTCGCGGAGGGCGAGGTCGCCGGGGATGAGGCCGTAGCGGGCGTTGGCCGGGTCGGCGGCGGCGGCGGCGCTTCGGGCGAGGAACTCGGGGTGGGGGGGGTAGCCGGGGACGGCCTGGCAGAAGTCCAGCAGGGGGCCGTGGCGGCCGTCGTAGCGGGCCGCCCAGGCATGGGCCAGCGGAATGGGCGGCGGAACGACGGCGGCGAGGAGGGGGTTGATGGGTGGCATGGTTCCCTTGTCTCGACCAATGCGGCCGTGTGGCGCAATATGGGGCAACGGTCACGCGAGGTAAGAAGCCGATGTATCCGAACGTCCTGCTGCATATCGACGGCGCCTGGGTGGAGAGCGAGTCCAAGAAGACGCTGGAGGTGCTGAACCCGGCGACCGGGGAGGTGAACGGGCTGCTGTCCCATGCGGGGATCCCGGATCTGGACCGGGCGCTGGAGGCGACGGTGCGGGGGTTCGCGGCGTGGAAGAAGGTTTCGGCCTATGATCGCGCGAAGGTGTTGCGGAAGGCCGCGGAGCTGCTGCGGAGCCGTGCGGACGAGATCGCGCAGTTGATGACGCTGGAGCAGGGCAAGCCCTTGGCCGAGGCGAAGATGGAGATCATGGCCAGCGGCGACATCATCGACTGGTTTTCGGAGGAGGCTCGGCGCACGTACGGGCGGGTGATCCCGGCCCGGGCCGAGGGGGTGTACCAGCTGAGCCTGCGGGAGCCGGTGGGGCCGGTCGCGGCGTTCACGCCGTGGAACTTCCCGATCAACCAGGCGAACCGGAAGATGGCGATCGCGCTGGCGGCCGGGTGCTCGATCATCGTGAAGGGGCCGGAAGAGACGCCGGCGTCCTGCGCGGCGCTGGTGAAGTGCTACGTCGACGCCGGGTTGCCGGCGGGGGTGGTGCAGCTGGTGTTCGGGGTCCCCTCGGAAATCTCGGAGTATCTGATCCCGCATCCCGTCATCCGGAAGGTGTCGTTCACGGGATCGACGGCGGTGGGCAAGCAGTTGGCGGCCTTGGCTGGCTTGCACATGAAGCGGGTGACGATGGAGCTGGGGGGGCATGCCCCGGCGATCGTGTTCGCGGATGCGGATGTCGAAGCGGCTTCGAAGATGCTGGCGGCGTCGAAGTTCCGCAATGCCGGGCAGGTGTGCATCAGCCCGACGCGGTTCCTGGTGCAGGAGGCGGTGTACGACCAGTTCGTGGAGCGGTTCACGGCACTGGCGAAGGCGGTGAAGGTGGGACCGGGGATGGAGCCGGGCACGCAGATGGGGCCGTTGGCGAACCCCCGGCGGGTGGCGGCGATGGAGACGCTGATCGCCGACGCGGTGCAGCTCGGCGCCGAGATCCGGACGGGCGGGAAGCGGATCGGGAACGTGGGCAACTTCTTCGAGCCGACGGTGATGACGGGCGTCAATACCGAGATGCGGGTGATGAACGAGGAGCCGTTCGGGCCCCTGGCGGCGATCGCGCCGTTCCACGGGATGGACGACCTGGTGGAGGAGGCGAACCGGCTGCCGTATGGGCTGGCGAGCTATGCGTTCACACGGTCGACATCGACCGCGGCGAAGGTGGCGGCTTCGGTCGAGGCCGGAATGATGACGATCAACCATATCGGGCTGGCGCTGCCGGAGGTTCCGTTCGGTGGCGTGAAGGATAGCGGGCACGGGTCGGAAGGCGGTTCGGAAGCGATCGAGGCCTATCTGAACTTCAAGTTCGTGACGCAGGCGGCCGGGTGATGGTCGGGGCGCTGGTCCTGGGGGTTCTGGCGGTGGCCGGGGTCGCCGGGCCGGCGCCGCCGTCGGTGCATCGGGCGGATTTCTTCGACGACGTGCGGCGGACGTTCCAGAAGGATATTCCCCGGACGTTCGAGCAGGATATCCCGCGGGCGTTCGGGGTTGTGCCGAAGAAGGGTGTGGAGCGTGAGGGTGGGGTGAAGGGGAAGCCGGCGGCTTTGCCTGCGGAGCGGCGGTAGGGGCGGTGCCGGCGGGACGCCGGCGCTACGAGGCGGGCGCTACGGTGGGGGGGCGGCCTTCCAAGGCGGATTTCAGGGCTTGTGTGACCGAATGCTCGGTGAAGCCGTGTTCCAGGATGGCCTGGCCGGTTTTCGCGGCGGCCTGGTTTGCCCGGGGGTCGTCGTGCAGGGTCAGGATCAGGGCGGCCAGGGCGGGGGCGTCCGGGGCGGTGACGGATGCGAAGGCTTGGGTCTGGGACAGGCCCTCGGCGGCGATGGGGGTCATGGCGCAGGGGATGCCGGCGGCCAGGCTTTCCAGGATCTTGCCCTTGATGCCGGCGCCGTAGCGCAGGGGGGCGACGGTCAGGCGGACGCGGTCGAACACGGCCGGCCCGAGATCCGGGACGTGGCCCGGGATGTGGACCCGGCGGCCAGCGAGGGCGCGGATGCGAGGGGGCATGTCGGCGCCGACCAGATGGCAGGGGATGTCGGGGTTGCTTGCCCAGACGAGCGGCATGACGGCCTCGACGAGCCATTCGGCCGCATCGGCGTTCGGGGCGTGGGCGTAGCGGCCGATGAAGGCGAGACCTCGGCGGCGGGCAAAGGCGGGGGGCGGGGGGCGGCGGGGGATGTCCCAGGCGACGCGGTGGACCTCGGCCTCCGGGACGGCGCGGCGGAGGAGCGCCAGCTCGTCCCATGAGTGGGTGATGACGGCGTCGGCGGACCAGGCGGCGGTGCATTCCTGCAGGCGCATGCGGCGGGCGAGGGCGAGGAGCTCGGGCCGCTGCTCGATATGCGCCTGGCGTTCCAGGCGGAGGTGGTGGAGGTCCGCGACGCTGTAGAGGATGCGGGCGCGGGGCATGGTGGCGCGGGCGAGGGCCATGTAGCGGGCGGCGGTGTTGGCCCGGTGCAGATAGACGACGTCGAAGCAGTCGGATTGGCGGCGCAGCACCTCCTCGACCGAGGCGAAGAAGGGGGCGGCGCACCAGAGCAGGCCCGGGGGGTGTTCGGGCGCCGGGTGGTTCATGGCCTCGGAGGCCACGAGGGTGACTTCGTAGCCGAGGCGCTGGAGGGCGCGGATGTGTGAGAGGATGGCCTGCGACCCGGCGTCGCGGCCGGGTGCGGGGGCCTGTTCGTCGATGACCAGGGCGCGTCGCGGCGGGTCGGGGGTTTCGGCGGTGGGGCCGTGCTGGCGGCGGCGGGTGCGGGCGGTGTGGCGTTCGGTGCGCCGGGCCTGGGTATCGGCGTGGCGGGCGCGGAGGCGGTCGGCCTGTTCGGCGAGGAAGCGGAGGGCGCGGGCCTGGTGGGCGGGGGTTTCGATGGCAGCGATGGCCTGGGCGACGGCGTGTTCGAGCGCCGGGTCGAAGGGGGCGGCGGGGGGGATGTCGATGGGGGATCCCGGGAGTTCGGCGCCGTCCCGTTCCCGGACGAGGCGGAGGCGGTGGTGTTCGTCGGGGGCGAGTCGGGCGGGGAGTTCGAGTTCGAATCCGTGCCAGGCGCGGCCGATGGCGGCGGCGGCGAGGTCCGGGCGGTAGGCGTTGGCGACGATGCGGGCGAGGGTGGCCTGGTTGTGGAGGAGAAGGAGGGTCGCGACGCCGTCGGGGTCGGACTCGTCGAGGGCCCAGCCGGCGAGGCGGGTCCGGGTCGCGACGTCTATGTGGCCGCGGCAGGTGGTGGCTTCGAGGATCCAGGGGGAGTTGGGGAGGGTGCTTGCGTCGCTTTCGCGTTGGACGCGGATGATGTGGCGGGCTTCGGGGTCGAGTGGGGTTGGGGGGGTGAAGACGAAGCCGTGGCGGCCGGTGCCGATGCCGACGGCTTCGAGGTCGGGGCGGTGACGGTCGGCGTCGATGGTGGCGAGGGGGGTGCCGTTGTCGAGGATGGTGAGGCGGGTGGGGGTGGGCCCGTCCTCGGCCCAGCCGGCGATGCGGGTGGGGCCGGCTTCGTCGAGGCGGCCACGGAGGGGTGCGGAGAGCGGGTCGGGCAGGGTGGGGGTGGTCACGGTGCGTCTCCGGTCGAGGGCGTATTGGGGGACGCGCCTTCAGGGAAGATCAACCACCGGCGGCGCCATGTTCATTCCGGGAGTTGCAATATGGGATGGGAGCATCCTTAAAAACGGGTGTCTGGGGTGGGCGGGCCGGCGGAACGCCGGCGCTTCGGGCCAGGGCGGCGAGGCGTCGGCGGAGGGATTGGAGGGCCGGGCCGTGTTCGAGGCGGGGGGCGCAGTAGCGCGGTGGGGTTGGGGCGGCGTCGGGGTAGAGGGTGCGGTATTCGGGGGCATTGTGGAACATGGCGCGGCTGTCGTCGTCGAGGAAGGTTTCGGAGGGTGCGCCTTCGGCGAGGATGATGTCGTGGGTATCGAGTTCGATGTGGACGTATTCGATGCTGATGGGGTTTGGGGGCTGGGTGATGGTGGTGCCGTTGACGAGGGCGGCGGCGGGGACGAGGGCGCCGTCGAGGAGCATGGCGTGGAGGGGGGAGATGCGGAGGTCGCGGCGGGGGAGGTTGTCGCCCAGGGCGCCGGCGCGGATGAGGACGGGGAGGATTTCGGGGT